>JBEKKM010000011.1:0-55655 GCA_050010715.1 Xanthobacteraceae bacterium
GTTCCGATCACGATGAGCCGCGGCAGCTTGAGTTCGGCCGGCGCCACGATGTCGAGCGTCGTGCCGTTCTTGCCGGCAAAGCGGTCCGCCGCCGCCGCCCGGCGCACCAAATCGCCGACCGGCGACAGCGCGCGCTGGGTTGCGGTGCCGAATTTGAGGTTTTCCCCACAGAACACAACGAGAACGCCACGCAAGCGGGCGAACGGGGTGAAGCCGAGCTTGGGGGCGTCGGTCATGGTTCGGTCCTTCCTGACCGGTCGGGGGTGATTTCGCTACGCCATATGAACCGGACGCCCCCTCGATGCAAAGTGCATTTAGGCGGTTCCGGCAGGCCTATACCGGGATTGCGGCCGCCGGCGTTAACCAGCTGTTGTGCATGACCAATAGGTCTGCCTTGGCCAAGCCATTTTGTGAAAGCATGAAAGGACTTGCAGTGGGGAGATCGGCTCACGCCGCGGGGCGGCGCTTGGGGGGCCGGTGCGGCCTATTGGTGGGCCGTGAGTGGGGAAGTCGGGTCCAATGGGGTCGATCGGCTGGTACGTATTTCGCACCACCATGGTCGCGTTCCTGATCACGCTTGTCAGTTTGACAGTGGTGATCTGGTTCACGCAGGCGATGCGCGATTTCGACCTGATCACGAGTCAGCGGCAAACGCTGTTCGTGTTCGTCGGCATTACCGGCCTGATCATTCCGCTCCTGGTCATGATGCTGGCGCCGATCGCGTTGGTCATGGCCGCGGCCCATACCCTCAATAAGCTCAGCACCGATTCCGAGATCATCGTGATGAATGCCGCCGGCATGTCGCCGTGGCGGCTGTTGTGGCCGTTCCTCGCCGCGGCTGTCGTGGTGTCGATCCTGGTCGGCGGCATTGCCGCCTATGTCTCGCCGCTGAGCCTGCGCGACTTGCGCGACTGGGGCGCGCAGGTGCGCGCCGATATCCTCACCAACATCGTGCAGCCGGGCCGCTTCACCACGGTAAGCGGCAATCTCACCTTCCACATCGCCGACCGGCGGCCGGACGGACTTCTGGTCGGCATATTCGTCGACGACGGGCGCGATCCAAAAGAGCATTCCACCTATCTCGCCGAGCGCGGCGAGATCGTGAAGAATGAAAACGGCTCGTTCCTCGGCATGGAAGGCGGCAGCATCCAGCGCGTCACCGCCGGCGAGCGCGATCCGCGCATCATCGTGTTCGACCGCTACGCCTTCGACCTGTCGAAATTCACCACCGGCCCGCAAAACAGCAACTACACGGTGCGCGAGAAGTACATCTGGGAGCTGTTGTGGCCGCGGCTCGACGACGTGCTCTACCTGTCGCAGCCCGATCAGTATCGCTCGGAACTGTCCGATCGCCTTGCGACACCGCTCTATCCGTTGGCCTTCATCATCGTGGCCTTTACTTTTCTCGGCCCGCCGCAGACCACGCGGCAGAGCCGCACGCTGGCGCTGCTTGCCATGATCGGCGTGGTTTCGCTGCTGCGGCTCATTGGCTTCGTCAGCGTCATCGTCGGCGTTCGGGTGCCGGGCGTTTTGTCCATTCAATTCATCGCACTGGTCGGCGCGATGGTCGCGGGCATCTGGCAAATCTCGCGCGGCCAGGCGATCGAGCCCGCCGTCGCGGTGTCGAAAATCGCCACCGCCATCGGCGAGCGCTTCGCCCGGGCGACGAATTGAGGAGCGCTCGATGGTCGTCGCCGGCACGCTGTCGCGCTACTTCGGAATGCGGTTTCTCACGTCCGTGGTCGGCTCGTTCATCGGCGTCGTCGTGCTCGCCGCCATGATCGACTATGTCGAGCTGATGCGCCGCGGTGCCGACTGGCCCAATGCGACGCCGTGGCTGCTTGCCAAGATTTCCATGTACCGCGTGCCGCAGCTTACCGAACGCATCATGCCGTTCTCGGTGCTGGTCGGCACGATGTCATGTTACCTGAACCTGTCACGCCGCCTCGAACTGGTGATCGCGCGTGCCGCCGGCGTGTCGGCCTGGCAATTCGTGGCGCCGGCGATCTTCGGCGCTCTTCTGTTCGGCGCCGTCGCCACCACCGTCTACAATCCGATCTCGGCAACGCTGCAGGAGCGCTCCAAGCGCCTCGAATCCGAGGTGGTCGGCGAAGTGCCGTCGGCCTTGCAGGAGCGCACCAGCGGCTTCTGGGTGCGCCAGAAGAGCGCCGATGGCGCCGCCATCATCAACGCCAAAACCAGCCGCGAGCAGGGCGTGACGCTCGGCAATGTCAGCGTCTACACCTTCGACAGCGACGGTCATTTCCAAAAGCGCATCGAGGCCAGGAGCGCGACGCTGGAAGACGGCTTTTGGCAGCTTGAAGACGTGCGCGTCTACGAGGCCGGCAAGGCGCTGGTGATCCAGGACGCGTACCGGCTCAACACCAACCTGACAATGGAGCAAGTGCGCGAAAGCTTCGCGACTCCCGAAACGGTGCCGTTCTGGGAACTGCCGTCTTACATCAGGATGGCGGAGCGCGCCGGCCTCGGCGCGGCGGGTTACCGGCTGCAATATTATCAGTTGATCGCGCGTCCGTTCATGCTCGCGGCCATGGTGCTGCTGGCGGCTTCTGTGAGCCTGCGCTTCTTCCGCTTCGGCGGCGTGCAGAAGATGGTGTTGAGCGGCGTCACCGCGGGATTTCTCCTGTTCGTGCTGTCGAAGATCACCGACGACATGAGCAAATCGGAGCTGATATCACCGATCGTAGCGGCGTGGACTCCTGTGCTGGTCGGCGGCCTGACCGGCTTCGTCGTATTGTTGTTCCAGGAGGACGGATAGTGGCGCGTTCGATCGGCCCTGTTTGTCCTGGCTTTCGCGTTGGCGCCCGGTTGGGCGCGACGCTCGTCGCTGCGTTGCTGGCTGTCGCCGCAGGCTCGCTTGCGCCCGAGCACGCGGCGGCGCAAGGCGTGAACAATCCGCTTCGCTTCATACAGCGGCCGCCGCAGCCGAAGCCGCCGCCGGCCCCGGCCAACGGGCCGATGCTGGTTCAGGCCACCGAGATCAAATACGACTACACCAACAACACCGTCTCGGCGGTCGGCAGTGTGCAAATCTATTACAACGGCGCGACCATCGAGGCCGACGAGGTCACATACAATCAGAAGACCAAGCGCCTGCTCGCGCAGGGCAATGTCCGACTGACCGAGGCCGACGGCAAGATCACCTACGGCCAGACCATCGATCTCACCGACGACTACCGCGACGGCTTCGTCGACTCGCTCCGCCTCGAGACCGCCGACGACACGCGGTTTGCCGCGCAGCGCGCCGATCGCACCCAGGGCAATTACACGGTGCTGCAAAACGGTGTCTACACCGCCTGCGCGCCCTGCAAGGACGATCCGAAAAAACCGCCGCTCTGGCAGGTCCAGGCGGCGCGGATCATCCACGATCAGACCGAGAAGATGCTCTACTTCGAAGACGCTCGCATCGAGTTCTTCGGCGTGCCGCTGGCTTGGGTGCCGTTCATGTCGGCGCCCGATCCGACCGTCAAGCGCAAGAGCGGTTTTCTGTTTCCGACGGTTTCGGACACGACGCAATACGGCTTAGGCGTCGAGGTTCCCTATTACTGGGCGCTGGCGCCAAACTACGACGTCACCGTCAGCACCATGGCGACGACGCGGCAGGGCGAATTGTTCCAGGGCGAATGGCGCCATCGCCTGATGGACGGCGCCTACTCGATCAAAGCCGCCGGCATTTTTCAGCAGGACCCCGGCTATTTCGCCGCCCGCGACGGCGTGGGCAGCCCGACCGCCGCATCATTCCGCGGCGCCGTTCAGACCGCCGGTCAGTTCGGGCTCGGCGACCATTGGGTCTGGGGCTGGACCGGCATCCTGGTCACCGATTCCCAGTTCTTGTACGACTACCGGCGCAGCCAATTCACGCAGTCCTTCGACCCGTTCCAAACTGGCGTCGCCGCCGAAGGCGTTTCACAGCTCTATCTGACCGGCACCGGCGACCGCAGCTATTTCGATATACGTTCGATCTACTACTACGGCTTTTCGCAACTGGACGTGCAAAGCCAGCTTCCGATCATCCATCCGGTGCTCGATTATTCCAACGTGCTGGCGCAGCAAGTGGCCGGCGGCGAGTTCAGCTACAAGGTCAACCTGACCAGCCTCAGCCGTGAGCAGGCGAGCTTCGACGCCATCAGCCAGACCGCCGTCAACAACGGCTCGTGCGTCAGCAATACCGCCGATACCGCCGTCCTCATTCCCGCCAACTGCCTGTTGCGCGGCATCCCCGGCGACTACAACCGCGCCTCCGCGGAGGTCGACTGGCGCCGCACGCTCACCACCTATAACGGTCAGGAGATCACCCCGTTCCTGCGCCTGCGCGGCGACTTCGCCACGCTGAATGTCGAAAATCAGCCGGGCGTCTCGAACTACATCACCCCGGGCCAAAGCGATCTGGCCCGCGTCATGCCGACCGCCGGCGTCGAGTATCGCTATCCGCTGATCGACGTCGAGCCTTGGGGCACGCAGACGATCGAACCGATCGCCCAGCTCATCGTGCGGCCAAACGAGACGCAGATCGGGAAATTTCCCAACGAAGATGCCCAGAGCCTGGTGTTCGACACCAGCAATCTGTTCAACATCGACAAGTTCTCCGGCTGGGACCGCGTCGAGGGCGGCGGCCGCGCCAATGTGGGCTTCCAGTACACGGCCCAGATCAACCGGGCCGGCTCCGTCAACGTGATGTTTGGCGAATCGTATCAGCTGTTCGGCATCAATTCGTTCACGGCCGGCGTCAACGATATTACCAATACCGGACTGAACAGCGGTCTCAATAAGACCGCGTCCGATTACGTCGGACGCATCACCTATCAGCCGAACTCGGTCTACTCTTTCACCGCGCGCGGCCGCTTCGACGAACAAACCTTCGCGGTCGAGCGTTTCGAGGCGGAAAGCCGCGCCAATTTCGACCGCTGGACGCTGCAGCTCCTATACGGCAATTACGCGCCACAGCCGGAACTCGGCTTCCTGTTCCGGCGTCAGGGCGTCCTCGGCGGGGCTTCGTACAAGCTCACGCAGAACTGGATTCTGCTCGGCTCGGCGCGCTACGATCTTTACGCTCGTGAAATGGATCAATCGCGGCTCGGCCTCGGCTATACCGACGATTGCTTCCTTTTCTCGGTGAATTGGCTCACCGGCTACACCTATACTGCGGTATCGGCCCCGGTGAAGAACAACACATTCATGCTACAAATGAGCTTGCGCACGCTCGGCCCCGATGCCTTGAGCCCGGTGGGAGCTGCATTCTAAATTCTGCCGCGAGTTGGTACGATTTATTGTTGCCGGGTCTGGAACAGGCGGAAGGTGCGAGCCGGCAGGACGCCGGCCGTCGAAGGAGAGCAAAAGGTGATGTCGCAGACTACGATCCGCGTGCTGTGCCGGGCCTTCGCCGCCGCCGCATTGGCCGCGGCAAGCCTGCTGGCCGTTCCCGCGGTGGGCCGTGCGCAAGAGGTCGTGGCGCTGGTCGACGGCGAGCCGATCACGGCGCTCGATATCGAACAGCGCGCCAAGTTCATCCAAATGAGCACCCAGAAGGCGCCCACCCGCAAGGAGGCACTGGACAGTCTCATCGACGAGATCCTGGAGATCCGCGAGGCCAAGAAATTCGGCATCGACGTGCCCAAGGCGGAAGTCGACAATTCCTTCGCCAATGTCGGCAGCCGCATGGGCGCCGATCCGGCGAAGTTGACGGCGATGCTGGTCAAGGGCGGCGCCAGCGCCGAAACGCTCAAGCACAAGCTGCGGGCTGAACTGGCCTGGAACGCGCTGGTCAAGGGCCGTTTCAAATCGAGCCTGGAAATCGCCGACAGCGACGTCGAAGCCCAGCTCGATCTGCACAAGCCGCAAGACAAGAACGAGGTCGGTTACGAATACGTGCTGCGCCCGATTCTCTTCATCGTACCGCGCGGTTCGCCCGATGCCACTTTCGAGGCGCGCAAGCGCGATGCCGACGCGCTACGTGTGCGGTTCCTCACCTGTCCCGACGGGCTCTCATTCGCGCGTGCCTTGCCCGATGTCGCGGTGCGCGATCAGGTCACCAAGTTCTCCGCCGACCTACCGCAGGCATTGCGCGACATCCTCGATAGTACCGATGTCGGACATTTGACACCGCCCGAGCAGACCGCCGAAGGCGTGCAGGTGTTTGCGCTATGCGGCAAAAAGGAAAACAAGTCGGACACACCCGGGCGCCGAGAGGTGCGCGAGGAAATATTCCAGCAAAAGTTCAACGCGCAGGCCAAACATTATCTCGAGCAACTTCGGCGCGAAGCCATGATCGAATACAAGACGCCGGTCGAACAGAAGTGACACCGTGCAACCTTTGGCACTGACGCTCGGCGAGCCGGCCGGGATCGGCCCAGACCTCGCGCTCTCGGTTTGGCGTCTGCGCTCGGAGCTTGACGTTCCGCCGTTCTATCTGGTCGCCGATCCGAATTTTCTAAAGCTTCGGGCCGAGCATCTGCGCCTCGATGTGCCGATCGCCGAGGTGACGCCGCGGACTGCGGCGGCGGCGTTTGGCGTGGCGCTTCCTGTCGTCGCCATCGATGTCCCGGTGACCGCCGCGCCGGGCCGCCCGGATCGCTCCAGCGCGCCGGCGGCCGTGGCCTCGATCCGCCGCGCCGTGGCCGACGTCATGGCAGGATCCGCCGCCGCCATCGTCACCAATCCGGTGGCCAAGAACGTGCTCTACAATTGGGGTTTCGCCGAGCCTGGCCACACCGAGTTTCTGGCCACATTGGTTCACGAAGCGACCGGCAAAACGCTGCGGCCGGTGATGATGTTGTGGTCGCCGGAGCTCGCCGTGGTGCCGGTGACGATCCATCTGCCGCTCAGGGAAATCTTCAAGCAGCTCACCGTCGAACTCATTGTCGACACCGGACGCATTGTCGCGCACGACCTGGCCAAGCGGTTCGGCCTGCCCCACCCACGCCTGGCCATTGCCGGCCTCAACCCGCATGCCGGCGAGGCAGGCACGCTGGGCGAGGAGGACGGCGCCATAGTCGCGCCGGCGGTCGCGCGCCTCGTCGCCGAAGGCATCGATGCCCGCGGCCCGCTGCCCGCGGATTCGCTGTTCCACGCCCAAGCCCGCGCCACCTACGACGTGGCCTTGTGCATGTATCACGACCAGGCGCTGATCCCGATCAAGACGCTCGCCTTCGACCACGCGGTCAATGTCACCCTCGGCCTGCCCTTCGTGCGCACTTCGCCCGACCACGGCACCGCTTTCGACATCGCCGGAACCGGCCGCGCCGATCCGACGAGCCTCGTCGCCGCGCTGCGGCTTGCGGCGCGGCTGGCCAGGGTCGAAAGCCGCGCTTCGCTCGCCGCGTCGTGACCGGCGCCAAGGACGGCTTGCCGCCGCTGCGCGAGGTCATTCGCCGCCACGGTCTTAGGGCGAAGCAATCGCTTGGGCAGAATTTTCTGTTCGACCTCAATCTCACCGAGCGTATTGCACGCGCCGCCGAGCCGCTGGCCGGCGCCACGGTGTACGAGGTCGGCCCCGGACCGGGCGGACTTACCCGCGCGCTGTTGACGCTCGGCGCCGCCCGCATCGTCGCCGTCGAGCGCGACAATCGCGCGGTCGCCGCCCTGCAGGAGATCGCCGCGCATTATCCCGGCCGCCTCGACATCGTGGCGGCGGACGCGCTGACCTTCGATCCGCGCCCGCGCTTCGATCGCGCGCCGGTGCGCATCGTCGCCAATCTGCCGTACAACATCGCCACGGCGCTTTTGGTCTCGTGGCTCACCGTCGAGCCGTGGCCGCCCTGGTACGACAGCGCCGTGCTGATGTTTCAGCGCGAAGTGGCGCAGCGCATCGTCGCCGCGCCGGGCTCGAAAACCTACGGCCGATTGTCGGTGCTGACGCAATGGCGCTGCGAGGCGCGCATTCTCTTCGACGTCAACCCGTCGGCCTTCGTGCCGCCGCCGAAAGTCACGTCTTCGGTGCTGCGTCTGGCGCCGCGGCCGGCACCGGCGGCCTGCGACCGCAAACTGCTTGAAAACGTAACCCAGGCCGCATTCGGCCAAAGACGCAAAATGCTCCGCCAAAGCCTGCGCTCCCTCGGCGTCGACGTGCCGGCGCTGCTCGCGGCGGCCGGCCTTGACCCGACGGCGCGCGCCGAGGACATTTCGGTCGAGGGATTTGTCGCGCTGGCGCGGGCGCTGGCCGTCCACCGCGCCCGTGAGGCATGATGGCGCGGTGAGGAGCCGGAAACGTCGATGACAAAAATGCACCGCCAGTCGCTGGTCGCTTACGGCGAGCCGCTGTGCGAGACCATCGTGGATTGTCCGACGCCGCGCGGCAGCGAAGTGCTGGTGCGCGTCGAGCGCTGCGGCGTGTGCCATTCGGACCTGCATTTGCAAGACGGCTACTTTGCGCTCGGCAATGACAAGCGGCTCGACATCACCAAGGATCGCCCCTTGCCGTTCACGCTCGGCCACGAGATCGCCGGCGTGATCGAAGGTGCGGGACCAGATGCCAAAGGCGCCGCCATCGGCGCCCGCGTTGCGGTCTATCCCTGGATCGGCTGCGGCACCTGCGCGGCCTGCCGGGCCGGCGAGGAGAACCTGTGCTCCGCCCATCATCATCTCGGCATCAGCGCCGACGGCGGCTTTGCCAGCCACGTTCTCGTCCCGCATCCGCGATATCTTCTTGATTACGCGCCGCTTTCTCCCGCGCTGGCGGGCCCGCTGATGTGCTCCGGCCTGACCGCTTACGGCGCGTTGAAGCATCTCGATGAACGGGCTGAGCGTGGTCCGTTGCTGCTCGTCGGGCTCGGCGGGGTCGGCATGATGGGCCTTGCCATCGCGCGCGCCTTATTTCGCCAGCCGCCGATCGTCGCCGACATCGACGCGCAGAAACGCGACGCGGCGCTCGCGGCCGGCGCGGCCGCCGCTTTCGACCCATCCGACCCGCAAGCGCGGCGGGCGATCATGTCGGCGACCGGCGGCGTGCTGGCAGCTTGCGACTTCGTCGGCTCCGATCGCTCGCTGCAATTCTCGACCGGCGTGCTGGCGCGCGGCGGCAAGGTCGTGGTGACGGGACTGCTCGGCGGCACGTTTTCAATGGCTGCGGCCATGTTCGCGATCAAGGCCATGACCATCGAAGGCACGCTGACCGGCACGCTGGCGCAGGCCCGTGAGCTGATCGAACTGGCGCGCGCCGGCAAGATCGCCCCGATCCCGACCCACGAACGGCCGTTCAGCCAGGCGCAAGCCGCGCTCGATGATCTGCGTGCCGGTAAAGTTGTCGGCCGCACGGTGTTGTCAGCTTAAAGTTTAGCCTGCAGCCGCCGCACGTAAGCAGAAATCCATGGCTGGCGGGTGCGCTTCATGCGCTCGGCCGCCAAAATCGTTTGCACTTCGGCGAAGGCGCTATCGAGCGCGTCATTGATGATCACGTAGTCGTATTCGGCCCAGTGACTGAGCTCGCCCGACGCCTTGGCCATCCGGCGCCCGATCACGTCTTTGTCGTCGAGCGCGCGGGTGTGCAGACGACGTTCAAGCTCGGGAATGGACGGCGGCAGCACGAAGATGCTGGCAATGTCGCCGCGCGCTTTCTCACTCAATTGTTGCGTGCCCTGCCAATCGATATCGAACAAGACATCGCGGCCGGCGCGTAACGCCCGCTCGACGGGCCGGCGCGGCGTGCCATAGTGGTGGCCAAACACTTCGGCCCACTCCATGAGCTCGCCCTTCGCCACCATGGCATCGAAGCGGGCGCGGTCGATGAAGTGATAATCGCGGCCGTTTTTTTCGCCGCGCCGTTTCGGACGCGTCGTCACCGAAACCGACAGCTCGATGTTGGGATCGGCCTTAAGCAGCATCCGCGACAACGTCGTCTTGCCGGCGCCCGACGGCGACGACAGCACCAGCATCAGGCCGCGGCGGGCGGCCGTTTTTTGTTTTCGAGCCTTGCGCGCCATGGCCTATTCCACGTTCTGCACCTGCTCGCGGAATTGCTCGACCGTTGCCTTGAGCTCCAGACCGATATTGGTGAGATCGAGATCGTTCGCCTTCGAGCACAACGTGTTGGCCTCGCGGTTGAGCTCCTGGGCGAGAAAATCGAGCCGCCGACCGATCGCGCCGCCCTGCTCGATCAGGCTCCGCGCCTGCGCGACATGCGCCGCCAGACGATCGAGCTCCTCGCGCACGTCGGCCTTGCTCGCGATCAGGATCGCTTCCTGGTGCAGCCGGTCCGGATCGAAGCGCTCCGACTGGGCCAGCAATGTCGCGATCTGATCGGCGAGCCGCGCGCGGATCGCCTCGGGCTGGCGTCCCGGCGACTGATCGGCGCGCGCGGCGAGGACGGCAATCTCGCTGAGCCGGGCCATCAATACTTGGCCGAGCGCCGCACCTTCGTGCCGGCGCATTGCGGCGAGTGCGCCGATCGCTTCGGCAAAGCCTTTGGTGACGGCGGCCTCGGCGCTGCGCCGCTCCTCCTCGTTCTCCTCGGTGTCGCTGACCTCCATCACGCCCTTGAGCGCCAGAAGGCCGTCGATCGTCGGCGGCGACGACTCGATTTGCCGCGCCAGCTGTCGCGCCGTCGCCAGCACCGCATCGAGCACGGCGGCATTGACGCGAACCACCGGCGCGGCGCCCGAGCGCTCGACGGTCAGACCGGCTTGAACGGAGCCGCGGACGAGAGTCTCGGCGGCGCGCGAGCGTATTGCGGGGTCGATCGCATCCCAGCCGGGCGGCAGGCGCAGGCGCAGATCGAGGCCCTTCCCGTTGACCGATTTGATTTCCCAGGCCCACGCATAGGAACCGCAGACGCCATGGCTGCGAGCAAATCCGGTCATGCTCGACAGCGCCATGGAATACGATCTCCGGCAGAATCGCGTGATAAAATCGCGCCGAACTTAGCGGCGGCTTGTTACGCTCACAAGGGCGTCACTCGCGAACAACCCGACAGCAGTGCGCTCGTGCCGACGACAGCACGGCAGCCATTTAGTGCGTGGACTGCGACGATTGCGTCGTCGGATTGCGATGGGTGGTTGTGTGGTGCGGCGCCGGCGGCGATGCCGCGGCGGGAGCGGGAGAAGCGGCAGCCGCCGCGGCCGGAGCAACCTGCGGCGCCGTCCCGGCATCGGCGGGGGCACGATCCTTCAGGTCGGTTTCGAACGAGCGCAGGCGCGCCACGTTTTTCTGATGCTGGTCGTAGTTTTCCGCAAACACGTGACCGCCGGCGCCGTCGGCGACGAAATAGAGCTCGCGTGTGCGCGCCGGATTGGCGGCCGCCTCGAGCGAGGCGCGGCCGGGATTGCAGATCGGCCCCGGCGGCAAGCCGTCGATCTGATAGGTATTGTACGGCGTCGGCTGATCGATCTCGCTCTTCATGATCGGCCGCCCGAGTGTGCCCTTGCCGCCGACCAGGCCGTAAATGATCGTCGGGTCGGACTGCAGCCGCATCCGCTGTTTCAGCCGATTGACGAAAACGGCGGCGACGCGCGTGCGCTCGTCGGGCTTGGCGGTCTCTTTCTCGATCAAGGACGCCAGCACGACGAGCTGGTCCGGCGTCTTGAGCGGCAGATCGGGCGAGTGCCGGTCCCAGACTTCCTTGAGCAGACGTTGCTGCGCCGCCTGCATGCGCTGAATGATCTGCTCGCGGCTGATGCCGCGGGTGAAATTGTAGGTGTCGGGCAACAGGCTGCCCTCGCGTGGGATTTCCTTGATGTTGCCGGTGAGGATGTCGTCCTGCAACAAGCGCGCGACGATCTGCTCGGAGGTCAGACCTTCGGGAAGGTTGATCTGATGCGAGATGACCTTGCCGTCAACGATGGTCGCAACCACGTCGCGCAGGCTGGCATGGGCAGCGAACTGATATTCGCCCGCTTTCAAGTCCTCGCGCGCTTTGAGCACCAGCACGCCGCCGACGAACACCCAGGGTTGGTCGATGACGCCTTCGCGTTGCAAAACATCGGCAATGTCGCGGATGCCGGAGCCGTGCGGAATATTGACGATCTTGTCCGCCGCCAGCGGGCCCGGCATTTCGAACCGCTGTTTGCCGAGGAAGAGCGCGGCGATGCCAACAACCGCGAGCAGCACGAACAGGCTGAAGATGGCGTTACCGATGATGACGAGCGGGTGGCGAGCGCTGCGTGAGCGGCGCGCCGGCGCGTCGACCATTTCGGGCTCGAGCGCCGAGCGCGGGCTGCGCGGCGTGATGCGTTTGAGCTCGTTGGCCTTCGCATCCATGGCTGCCGCGCCCGTTCCATTCGCCTGGCGCTGCGAGGACGGCTCGCCGGCGCCGGTTCTGCCGGAAGGGCGGGAGTATGACACGGGCGCGGGTATTGGCGAGGGCTTCACGGTCGCGACCGGCGGTGGCTTGGCGGCAGCCGGCGCGGCGCGCGCTGGCTCGGCCCGCACGGGCGCTGTGCTTCGCTCGCCGCCCTTGGGCGGTGGGTTGGACGCCGTCACCACCGATTATCCGCCCTGACAGAGTGCATGATTAGCGACGAAGCCCCGCTCGCCCGCAACGGATGCTCGCACATTGTCCAATATATGCCCATGGTCAAATGCGCGGCAGTGGATCGCAGGCGAGTAGGGAGCAAATATGGCGAAACCGGACCGCAAGAGCGCCAATCGTTTCATATGAATCGATTGGCGTTCTAGCATTTTGGTGGAGCATGATCTTTTCCGAAAACCGGTGGCCACTTTTCGGAATCATGCTCTATTCGGCCAAGCGGCGGAACACCAGGCTGGCATTGGTGCCGCCGAAGCCAAATGAATTCGACAGCGCGATGTTGATCGGCTTTTCGCGGGGCTTGTGCGGCACCAGATCGATTGCCGTGGCGACCGAGGGATTATCGAGATTGATCGTCGGAGGTACGATGTTATCGCGCATCGCCAACAGGCAGAAGATCGATTCAACCGCGCCGGCCGCGCCGAGCAGATGACCGATCGACGATTTTGTCGATGACATGGATATGCGACCCGCGGCATTGCCGACGAGACGCTCGACGGCCTTGAGCTCGATCTCGTCGCCGAGCGGCGTCGAGGTACCGTGGGCATTGATATAGTCGATATCGCCGGGCGCGACGCCGGCGCGGCGCAGCGCCGCCGTCATGCAACGGAACGCGCCGTCGCCGTCCTCGGCCGGCGCCGTGATGTGGTAGGCGTCGCCGGACAGGCCGTAGCCGATCAGTTCGGCATAGATGCGCGCGCCACGCTGCTTGGCGTGATCGTATTCCTCCAGCACTACCGCGCCGGCGCCCTCGCCCATCACGAAACCGTCGCGGTCGCGGTCATACGGCCGCGAGGCGCGTTGGGGCGTATCGTTGAAACCAGTCGACAGCGCCCGGCAAGCGGCGAAGCCTGCGAGCGAGATGCGGTTGACCGGCGATTCCGTGCCGCCGGCCACCATCACATCGGCGTCGCCCAGCGCGATCAGCCGGCCGGCATCGCCGATGGCATGCGCCCCGGTCGAGCAGGCAGTGACCACGGCGTGGTTCGGACCTTTCAGACCATGCGCGATCGACACATAGCCCGAGGCGAGATTGATCAGACGTCCGGGAATGAAGAACGGCGACACCCGGCGCGGGCCGCGGTCGCGCAATATCAACGAGGTCTCGGCGATCCCCTCGACACCGCCGATGCCGGAGCCGATCATGACTCCGCTGACGATTTGATCTTCGTACCGGCTTGGGTGCCAATTGGCATCGTCGAGTGCCTGCGTTGCCGCACCCATGGCGAAGATGATGAAGTCATCGACCTTGCGCTGCTCCTTGGGCTCCATCCAACGACCGGCGTCGAAGGTGCCGTCGGAACCGTCACCGCGCGGGACTTGGCCGGCAATCTTGCAGGGGATGTCGGAAACTTCGAACTTTTCGATGCGCCTGATGCCGCTCTGTCCGGCAAGAATCCGCCGCCATGTCGGCTCGATGCCGCTGGCAAGCGGTGTCACCATGCCGAGACCGGTGACGACGACACGTCTCATCATCGACACTCCCGGGATCCGGTGCGCGCTGGGCTAACCACCACGGCGCTGCTCGCACACCGTCCTCCCGCGCCTAATATGGAGCGGCTTTCACCGACTTGCGTGCATGTCATGCAATGACGGTCAACGTCCGCCGGCCGTCAGCTTTTGGCGTTCTTTTCGAGGAATTTGACTGCGTCGCCGACGGTCAAAATGGTTTCGGCCGCGTCATCGGGAATCTCGCAACCAAATTCCTCTTCGAAGGCCATGACGAGCTCGACCGTGTCGAGGCTATCGGCGCCGAGATCATCGATGAAGCTGGCGTTATCCGTGACCTTGTCGGGCTCGACGCCCAAATGCTCCACGACGATCTTCTTTACCCGCTCGCCAATATCACTCATTGCTCCAACCTCTTCGTTCAACGCGAACCAATCAATGTTGTCTTGGTCCTGTCGTGGGCAACGGCCGTGGGTCGTTGCGATTCAGAGGCGGATATGCGCCCCGCTCTCCAGCGTTCCGGTTCCCCAGCCCCCGTCGCGGTTCGGTTACCACACTTCATTTCCGTTGACCAGCGTTGAGGATCGAGACCGGGAATAGACCTATCCCCTTCAAATCATCACCATTCCGCCATTCACATGCAACGTCTGTCCGGTCACATAAGCGGCCTCGTTCGAGGCGAGAAAGACGACAGCCGCGGCGACTTCCTCGGGCGTGCCGGCCCGGTTTGCCGGAACCTTTGCCAGGATGACGTCGCGTTGCTTGTCGTTGAGCTTGTCGGTCATCGGCGTGACGATGAAACCGGGGGCGACGCAGTTCGCGGTGACGCCGCGCTTGGCATATTCCTGCGCGGTGGCCTTGATCATGCCGGCAATACCGGCTTTGGCGGCGACGTAATTCGCCTGCCCCGGATTGCCGGTGGTCCCCACCACCGAGGTGATCGCGATGATGCGGCCGAAGCGGCGTCGCATCATGCCGCGCACGGCGGCCCGCGTCAGGCGGAAGGTGGCGGTGAGATTGATGGCGATCACCTCTTCCCAATCCTCGTCGCGCAGCTGCACCAACAAATTATCGCGCGTCACGCCGGCATTGGCGACCAGCACGTCGAGCTGCCCCATCGCCGCTTCGGCGTTCGTGACCAGGGCATCGACGGCGGCGGCATCGGCGAGATTGCACGGCAGAACATGGACGCGGCCGCCAAGCTCGCCGGCGAGTTGATTGAGCGCGTCGACGCGCGTGCCTGAGATCGCCAGTGTCGCGCCTTGCCCATGAAGGGCGCGCGCGATGCTGCCGCCGATGGTGCCGGTCGCTCCCGTGACCAAGGCGGTTTTGCCGGTGAGATCGAACATCGCGTCCTCTTCAAACGCTCAAGATGGCCTTGAACTTGGTGACGTCGTCCGGCGTACCGATCGCCGATGCATTGGCGCCCGGCGCGATGCGCTTGATCAGGCCGGTGAGCACCTTGCCGGCGCCGACCTCATAAAACGTCGTCACGCCGGCTTGCGCCATGAAAACAACCGACTCGCGCCAACGCACCGTGCCGGTCACCTGCTCGACCAGACTTCGCACGATGTCGTCAGGTTTACTGATCGGCTGCGCCAGAACGTTCGCGACCAGCGGCACGCACGGCGGTTTCACGGCGACCTTGGCCAGCGCCTCGGCCATCGCGTCGGCGGCCGGCTGCATCAGGGCGCAATGGAAGGGTGCGGAAACCGGCAGCAGCATGGCCCGCTTTGCGCCGCGCGTCTTGGCCAGCTCCACGGCGCGCTCGACGGCGGCCTTGGCGCCCGACAGGACGACTTGCTCGCCGCCATTGTCGTTGGCAGCCGCGCACACGTCGGCACCGGCCGCTTCGGCGGCGATCACTTTGGCATCGCCGTAATCAAGCCCGATCAATGCCGCCATGGCGCCGGCGCCGACCGGCACCGCCTTCTGCATGGCGCGGCCGCGTATCCGCAAAAGCCGCGCCGCGTCGGCGATCGAGAGCGATTGCGCGGCGGCGAGCGCGGAATATTCGCCGAGCGAGTGGCCGGCGACGAAAGCCGCATCGCGCGCCAACGTCACGCCGGCCTCCGCTTCAAGGACCCGCATGGCGGCGAGCGAGACCGCCATCAATGCCGGCTGCGCGTTCTGCGTGAGCGTGAGCGTCTCCGCCGGCCCGTTCCAAATAATCTCACTGAGCCGTTCGCCGAGCGCGGCGTCGACTTCCTCGAACACCCGACGCGCCGGCGCAAAGGCCTCGGCCAGCCCCTTGCCCATGCCGACCGCTTGGCTGCCCTGGCCTGGAAAAACGAACGCAACCGACATATGCCCTGCCCCGGTGAAAGGGGCGAAAGATACTCCGATCCGGGCCGTGTCAAGGGAGCCGGGCCGGTTCGCCAGGGCGGCCAAGGTAACAAAGCGACAACCGCATATTGATAATCTGGCTTGGCCGAATGAAGCAGCGCCACGGCGCATTGTTCACGAGCCGCCTCCGATGGGCACTTACGCGCCGGTTACCGAAGACGAACTCGCCCGTGCGCGAACCGATCCGGCATTCCGCCAGAAGCTTCTGAGCCAGAACATGGAGGCGCTCCTAACCGGCATTAAGAAGCTGCGCAAAGCCCCCGCCGCCACCGGGACCGGCGACAAGCAGATCCGCGAAGGGGTCGAATTGGCGGTACGGCTCGCCGAGTTGATACAGGGGCCCACCAAGCCCTGCCGCTGACCCTCAATAGCCTTGTCTCTATAGCCTTGCCTTTCCTCGCCGGCCGCGCGTATAAGGCCCCCTTCCGCTCTACCCCGGCCGGGGGCTGAACGGACGGCCGTACCGGCGTTTAAAGCGCCAGGCACGGTAGGACCCTCGGGTCCGGCGTCCGGTGTCCCCGCCTTCAGAGCATTCGAGCCTTCCCCGAAGGGCTCGAGGGGCTTGGCGCCGAGGCGAGCGAGGGTAAAAGGAAGGGGCATTCATGCCGCTCTACGAGCACGTTTATCTTGCGCGCCAAGACGCCAGCACGCAGCAGGTCGAGGAATTGACCGCGCAGTTGAAGGGCGTCATCGAAGGTCTCGGCGGCTCGATCGCCAAAGCCGAATATTGGGGCGTAAAGTCCCTGTCCTACCGGTTGCGCAAAAACCGCAAGGCGCACTTCACGCTGATGAATGTCAATGCGCCACCGGCCGCGATCAATGAGATCGAGCGGCTGGAGCGTCTCAATGAAGACGTGCTGCGCTATCTCACTATCAGGGTCGAGGAGCACGAAGAGGGCCCGTCCGCCATGATGCGCCGGGCGGAGCGTGATCGTGACCGCGACGACCGCCGGGGCGATCGCTTCGGCGACCGCAGCGATCGTTTCGGAGATCGTGGCGACCGCGGTGACCGTCCGCGCGACCGCGACAGGCGTCCGCGCGAGGGCTCCGACGAAGCTGAAACGTCGACGGCGACGGAGGAATAACCATGGCAATGTCACCGCAAGGTGGAGGCGGCCGCCGGCCGTTCTTTCGCCGTCGCAAGAGCTGCCCATTCTCCGGCGCCAACGCGCCGAAGATCGATTACAAGGACGTCAAGCTGTTGCAGCGTTTCGTGTCGGAGCGCGGCAAGATCGTTCCGAGCCGCATCACGGCGGTCTCGGCGAAGAAGCAGCGTGAGCTCGCCCAAGCGATCAAGCGTGCGCGCTTCCTTGGGCTTTTGCCTTACGTAATCCGCTGATGACAAGCCAACGTCCCTGCCCCGGTGCAACGGAGGCGGCCGCAAAGGAGACGTCGAGATGGAAGTGATTTTACTCGAGCGTGTCGCCAAGCTCGGCCAGATGGGCGACGTGGTGCGCGTCAAAGACGGCTTCGCCCGCAATTTCCTGTTGCCGCGCGGCAAGGCGCTGCGCGCCACGGAGGAAAATCGTGGCCGCTTCGAGACGATGAAAACCGAGCTCGTAGCCCGCTCGCAGACGCTCAAGACCGAAGCGTCCGGCGTCGCCGAGAAGCTCAATGGCAAGAGCTTCACTGTGCTGCGCCAAGCTTCGGAAACCGGCCAACTGTTCGGCTCGGTGTCGCCACGCGACCTCGTCGGCCTCATCAGCAGCTCAGGCTTCACCGTCAATCGCAATCAGATTGCGTTGAATACGCCAATCAAGACGATCGGGCAGCACAATGTGCCGATTTCGCTGCATCCCGAGATCGAGACCATGATCACCGTGATCGTGGCGCGCAACAACGACGAGGCTGAGCGCATCGCGCGCGGTGAGGACATCACCCGGTTGCGCGAAGAGCCGACCGAGGCGGAAGCCGCCGTGATCGCGGCGGAAGCGTTCTTCGAGCCGGAGGCCGCGGAATCGGCGCTGGCGCGCGAAGGCAGCGGCCCGGCCGAAAGCGCGGCTCCAGCCGACAAACCCTGAGCGGATCAGGCTAAACCTCTTTCAGTCGGGAATATTGTCGCGGGGTACCGGCGCGTTTTCGCCGGAATCGGGGTTCGCCGGCGCGGCCGCGCTCGGGCCTGGAAGCGTAGCCGGGCTTTCCTGTGCGGACGGGCTCGACGGGGCCGGCTCCGCAACGACGGCGGCAGGCTGTTCCGCGGGCGGAGTGGGCGCCGGCTCATTGCGATGATTCCGGCTCGCGGTCGCCGGTTGCGGTCCTGGCCGCCCGGCGGCAGGCGGCGCCTGGTCGGGCTTTTCCGCCGGCCTCGATGGCGGGGCCGCAGGTTCGGCGGAAGCTCTATTGCGCTCGGGAGCGGAAGCCGGTTTAGGCGCGCGGGCTGCCGGTGCCGCCTCGCCGCCGCCTGCTCCCATGACATAGGCGGCAAGCGCGGCAGCCTGGTCCTTGCTCGCCGTATAATGCTCGACGAGAAAGCTGGCGAGGCCGGAGCTGCCCCGACCGTTGGCCAGCCCCCGCGCCGACTTGTGGCAGGTCGCGCAATCGTTGGCGAAGATTTCCGCCGGCGACTTGCCCTGGTCGATATTGGTTTGGGCCTGCGCCATTGCTGGCAGGAGCCCCAAAAACAGACCGGCCACAAACGCGCCACCCCGAAACACCCCAGCCTCCTTCGGTTTTGTCGGCTTACCCATCATCCTTAACCCATAAGCGGCCGCATGGGAGGTGGCGAGACGTTTCCCCGCAGGGAGACATGATTAGTCCATTGCTGGTCAAGGAGGATTTTGTTTTAATAACGGCAAGCGACAAGGCGCCTCTGGCGCAACGACCGATTGGGCGGCCCAGCGGCGGCCGCAAGCTTGGTTGAGGCAACAATCGTCGCATGTTGCGCAGGGGCGAGCGTAGTGTGCGTGGAGGCGGCCGTGGATCGGTTGCTGCCAATGTTCCTGGGACGGCTTGTCCGCCGTGGATCGTTTACGATCACGACCGCGGCAGGCAAGACGTACACCTTCGGCGACGGCCGCGGCCCGCCGGTTGCCGTGCGCTTTACCTCCGCAAAGGCGCAACGCGCCGTCCTGCTCGATCCCGAGCTGAAGCTTGGCGAAGCCTATATGGACGGCACTTTCGTCGTCGAACGCGGCTCCATTGCCGACGTGTTGGCGGTCCTGTTCGGGCAAGAGCGTTATGTTTCACCAATCTGGGCCTTGCTGCCGCGGCTCATGCGCTATCTGTTCCGGCGTCTGCAGCATTTCAATCCGCGGTCGCGTGCGCGCCACAACGTCGCCCATCACTACGACCTCGACGGCAGGCTTTACCGGCTGTTTCTCGACGGCGACGAGCAATATAGCTGCGCCTATTTCGAATCGCAGGATCAGTCGCTCGACGACGCCCAATTGGCCAAGAAACGCCATCTCGCGGCCAAGCTGCGCGTCGCGCCCGGCGCCAAGGTGCTCGACATCGGCTGCGGCTGGGGCGGCCTGGCGCTCTACCTTGCGGAGATTGCCGGTGCAAACGTCACCGGCATCACACTGTCGCAAGAGCAATACAAGCGCGCCCAGAACCGGGCGCTCGAGCGCGGGCTTTCGCGGGATACTACCTTCCGGCTGTTGGATTATCGCGATGTCGATGGCCGCTTCGACCGCATCGTGTCGGTCGGCATGTTCGAACATGTCGGCGTCGGCTTCTACGACGTCTTCTTCCGCAAATGGGCGGCGCTTCTCGCCGACGACGGCGTCGCGCTCCTTCACACCATCGGCCGCAGCGGGCCGCCCAGTATCACCAATCCCTGGATCGCCAAATATATCTTCCCGGGCGGCTACATCCCGGCGCTATCCGAAGTGCTGCCGGCCATCCAACGCGCCGGCCTTCTGGTCAGCGACGTCGAAATTCTGCAATTACACTATGCCGAGACGCTCAAAGCCTGGCGCGAGCGTTTCCTTGCCCACCACGACGAGGTGGTGCGGCTTTACGACCAGCGCTTCGTACGGATGTGGGAGTTCTATCTCGCCTGCTCCGAGATGGCCTTCCGCGAGAGCGACATGGTCGTGTTTCAAATCCAATTGGCCAAGCACAAGGGCGTAACGCCGGCGACGCGCGACTATATCGCGCGCGAAGAAGCGCGGCTGCGCGCACGCGAGCGCGGCTCCGCTGCGCCGTTGCGGCTGGCGGGCGAATAGTCCAGCGAACGCCGCCGCCGCAAGGCTGCCGTCAAGAGCGGAACGCGAACTATCAACGGTCGACCGCGGCGCGGTGAGTAGCGGGGAAAGCCGCAAACAGGGTTTCCCAAGCCGGCGCCGGTCGATTAATGACGACACGTGCGTGGTTGCATGCGGCGTTTGCGGGCAAGTGCCGCTGTCGTTGAGTGATCCGCGATGTTGAGTGATCGAAAATCGTCTAACTTCAGCGTGGCCGACTCAAAATCGGCCAAATGCGAATCTCTTGATCGGGACCATGGCACCATTCGATTCGGCTGCACGCAAGCAAGTCGCCGCGGAACCGGCATTCCGCGCGCTGCCGCATAATATCGAGGCCGAGCAGGCGCTGCTGGGCGCCATCCTGGTCAATAACGAGGCGTTCTACCGGGTTTCCGACTTCCTCGAGCCGAAGCATTTCTTCGAGCCGGTCCATCGGCGTATTTACGAACTGGCCGGCGGCCTGGTCCGCGCTAACAAGCTCGCCACGCCGGTGACGTTGAAGACGTTCCTGCCGGCGGACTTCGACATCGCCGGCCTGTCGCTCAATCAATATCTGGCGCGGCTTGCCGCCGAGGCGACGACCATCATCAATGCCGAGGATTACGGCCGCACCGTCTACGACCTCTCGATTCGCCGCGACCTGATCGCGATCGGCGAGGAGATGGTCAACACCGCCTACGATGCGCCGGTCGACGCCACGCCGGCGAGCCATATCGAGGAGGCCGAGCGCAAGCTTTACGAGATCGCCGAGACCGGGCGCTATGATTCCGGCTTCCAGCGCTTCGCCCAGGCGCTCACCACCGCGGTCGACATGGCGGCGCGCGCCTATCAGCGCGACGGCAGCCTGTCGGGGCTGGCCACCGGATTGACCGACCTCGACAATCGCATGGGCGGCCTGCAGCACTCCGATCTCATCATCCTTGCCGGCCGCCCCGGCATGGGCAAGACCGCGCTTGCCACCAACATCGCCTACAATGTCGCCAAGGCATTTACCCAAGGCGACGTCCGCGCGGATGGTCAAAGAGAAACTGTCAACGGCGGAGTAGTCGGCTTCTTCTCGCTGGAAATGTCGGCCGAACAGCTCGCCACCCGCATCATTTCCGAGCAGACCGGCATTCCGTCGAACAAAATCCGCCGCGGCAATATCGACGAGGGCGACTTCGAGAGAATCAAGGACGTTTCGATCGAGCTGCAGAATCTGCCGTTCTTCGTCGACGAAACCGGCGGTCTGTCGATCGGCCAATTGGCGGCGCGGGCGCGCCGGCTCAAGCGCCAGCGCGGTCTCGACCTTCTGGTGATCGACTACGTTCAGCTTTTGCAGGGCAACAGTCGCCGCGCCGCCGAAAATCGCGTGCAGGAAATCACCGAGATCACGACCCGGCTCAAGGCGCTCGCCAAGGAGCTGAACATCCCAATCCTGGCGCTATCGCAATTGTCGCGACAAGTCGAAAGCCGCGACGATAAACGGCCGCAACTTTCCGATCTGCGCGAGTCGGGCTCGATCGA
Source organism: Xanthobacteraceae bacterium (assembly GCA_050010715.1). GTDB lineage: Bacteria > Pseudomonadota > Alphaproteobacteria > Rhizobiales > Xanthobacteraceae > BOG-931. The sequence continues at coordinate 21,964 of JBEKKM010000011.1, forward strand.
GCAGGATGCCGACGTGGTGCTGTTCGTATTTCGCGAAGAATATTATCACCAGATGCGCAAGCCTATGGAATCGAACCGCGAAAAATTCGACGAATGGCTGGCCGAAGGCAACCGGGTCGAAGGCAAGGCGGAAGTCATCATCGGCAAGCAGCGCCACGGCCCGACCGGCACGGTGGAACTACAATTCGAGGCCTCAGTCACCCGGTTCGCCAATCTCGATACAGCCCACCAGGCGAGTTATTAGGCCGCCCGCAGGCGCACATCGTTCCACCGCTTTTCATCGGTGCCTCGTCCAGAAACCTCCTTTACCGCCGCCGCCGCCGCGGTCATAAACCGGCCATGGCACTCGTGGAATCGCTCCCTGAACCGGCCGGCACGCTGGCGGAGCCCGAAACCGGCGGCACGCTGACCATCGATCTTGCCGCCATCGCGGCGAACTGGCGCACGCTGGCGCACCAGGCCCTCACCGTCGAATGCGCGGCTGTGGTCAAGGCCAATGCGTATGGCTTAGGCCTGGAGCAAGTCACGGCCGCCCTCGCCAAAGCCGGCTGCAAGACGTTTTTCGTCGCCGATCTTGCCGAGGCGCGGCGCGTACGGGCCCGCGCGCGCGATGCTACGATCTACGTGCTCAACGGCTGCACGCCGGAGGGATCGCCGGCCTTCATCGAGCTCAACGCGCGGCCGGTCATCAACAGCATGACCGAGCTTGCCGAGTGGGACGCCTTCGTCGCCGCCCACGACTGGCGAGGCGGCGCCGCGCTGCAGGTGGACACCGGCATGAATCGGCTCGGCATATCGCCTGACGAGGCCGCCGCTCTGGCGCCGCGCACGCAGACCGAAAATCACGGCATCACGTTGTTGATGAGCCATCTGGCCTGTGCCGAGATCGCCGACCATCCGCTCACCGTGAGCCAGATAAAACTGTTTCGCGATCTGCGCGGCCTCTACCGCGGCATTCCGGCCTCGCTCGCCAATTCGTCCGGCATTTTCCTCGGCGACTCGGCGCTGTGCGATCTGGCGAGGCCGGGGGCCGCGCTCTACGGCGTCAATCCGACGCCCGGCCGGCCAAATCCGATGCAAGCTGTCGTCGAGCTTACCGGGCGCATCCTGCAAATCCGCAGGGTCGCCGAGGGCCAGACCGTCGGCTACGGCGCGACATGGACCGCCAAACGCGCCTCGCGCATCGCCGTCGCGGCGGTTGGCTATGCCGACGGTCTGTTGCGCGCCGCAAGCGCCGGCGACGGCGCGCCGGGCGGCAAGGCGATCGTCGCCGGCAAGCCCTGCCCGCTCGCCGGCCGCATTTCCATGGATCTCGTTTGCATCGACGTCACCGATCTGCCCGATGCCGCCGTCCACCGCGGCGACGTCGCGACCTTCATCGGCGCCGCACTCCCGATCGACGATTTTGCCGCCGCTGCCGGAACAATCGGCTACGAGGTCCTTACGCGACTCGGCATGCGTTGCCATCTTGTCTATCGCGGGCTTGATCCAAACTCGTGATTTTAAGGTGCCCCAATGGCGGCGCGCACACAGAACTATGTCTGCCAGAACTGCGGCGCCGCTTACGTGCGCTGGTCCGGCCGCTGCGAAGCCTGCGGCGAATGGAACACGCTGGTCGAGGAAGGCTCCGCCGCGCCAGCGGCGCGGTCGTCGCGAAAAGGCCGGCTGTTCGTGGTCGAGCCGCTCAAGGGCGAGCCGCATGAGGCGCCGCGGCTGCCGTCGGGCATGGCGGAATTCGACCGGGTGACCGGCGGCGGCCTGGTGCGCGGCTCAGTGCTGCTCCTTGGCGGCGATCCCGGCATCGGCAAATCGACGCTGCTGTTGGAGGTCGCGGCTGCCTTCGCCCGCGCCGGGCATCGCGCCGTCTATATTTCCGGGGAAGAAGCCGTGGCCCAGGTGCGGCTGCGCGCCGAACGGCTCGGCTTGGCTGACGCCACCGTCGAGATCGCCGCGGAAACCGCAGTCGAAGATATCGTCGCGACGCTCTCGCAAGGATCGACGCCGCGGCTTTTGGTCATAGACTCGATCCAGACCATGTGGACGCAGCGCGTCGAAGCGGCGCCGGGCACGGTGACGCAGGTGCGCGGCTCGGCGGGCGAATTGATCCGCTTTGCCAAGCGTTCTGGCGCGGTGGTGATCCTGGTCGGCCACGTCACCAAAGACGGCCAGATCGCCGGCCCCCGCGTCGTCGAGCACATGGTTGATGCGGTGATGTCGTTCGAGGGCGACGGCTCCCATCAATTCCGGATTTTGCGCGCGATGAAAAACCGCTTCGGGCCGACCGACGAAATCGGCGTGTTCGAAATGACCGGCGCTGGACTGCGCGAAGTCGCAAATCCGTCCGAGCTGTTCCTGTCCGAGCGCGATCTCGGCAGTCCCGGCACCGCTGTGTTCGCCGGCATCGAGGGCACCCGCCCGCTTCTCGTCGAGATACAGGCCTTGGTCGCGCCGACCACGCTCGGTACGCCGCGCCGCGCTGTGGTCGGCTGGGATCCGGCCCGGCTGTCCATGGTGCTGGCCGTGCTCGAGGCGCATTGCGGCGTTCGCCTCTCAGGCCATGACGTCTATCTCAACGTCGCCGGCGGCTTGCGCATTCAGGAGCCGGCGGCCGACGTCGCCGCCGCCGCGGCGCTGGTGTCTTCGCTCGCCCGCGCGCCGTTGCCGGCCGATGCGGTCTATTTCGGCGAAGTATCGCTGTCGGGGGCGGTACGTCCGGTGGCGCAGACCGCGACGCGGCTCAAGGAGGCGCAAAAGCTCGGTTTTACGCGCGCGATCGTGCCGGAGGCGGCGCGCACCGAAGCGCCCGAAAACTTCTCGCTGTCGACCATCGCCACGCTGGCGAACCTGGTCGCCGATATCGCCCACGACGGCACGCCGGCGCTCCGCCGCGTCGGCCGCCAGGACAGTTGAGGTCATTTGCTGACAACGTGGTTAATGCCGGTGGCTGGCCGCGATTATGACCATTGCCAGGCGAGCCGGGCTTGCCCATGAAATAGGCGATGAGAAGACGGGTGACGGCGTGCCCGCGCCCGGCTATACACCCGGCGGGTCTTCGCCGTCGCCGCGCCACCGACACCGCCTCGGGTTCGCAGGAACCATGCCGATCACGCTGCTCGACATCGTGCTTATCGTCGTGATGCTGGTTTCGGGGCTGCTTGCCATGGTGCGCGGTTTTATGCGCGAAGTGCTGTCGATCACCGCTTGGCTATTGGCCGCCGCCGCGACGCTTTATTCGTATGGCAAGCTATTGCCGCTCGCCAAACAGTACTTCAACAACGACATAGTCGCGGCGGTTGCCGTGGTCGGCGGCGTGTTCCTGGTCACCCTCCTCGTCGTTTCGGTGCTGACCATACGGATTTCCGACATGGTGCTCGACAGCCGCGTCGGTGCGCTCGATCGCACGCTGGGCTTCCTGTTCGGCCTTGCCCGCGGTCTGATCATCGTGGTCGTGGCCTTCCAGTTCTTCACCTGGCTGGTCCCCGACCGTAGCCAGCCGGAATGGGTCAGAAGCGCCAAATCGCGGGTGGTCCTGGCCGGAACCGGGCAATGGCTAATGTCGATGTTGCCGGACGACCCCGAAAGCACCATCTTAAAGAAGCTGAAAAAGCCGCGGCCTGAAGATACCGACAATCCGGATGCGCCGCCGCCTGCGGATCAGCATGGAGAACTCGGCAATCCCGCCGACAAGCTTGCGGACGCGGGTTATGATCGCGGCGGCCGAATCGGAACGCCGCAATCGGTCGAGGCCTTGAAGGTGGCGCGCTGACGCGCTTGGAGAGCCGATGACGGAACCTGAGTCCGCCCTCCTCGATCTTGATGCCGATCGGCTGCGCGAGGAGTGTGGCGTCTTCGGCATTTTCGGCCACCCGGATGCGGCCGCGATCACCGCGCTCGGCCTGCATGCGCTGCAGCACCGCGGCCAAGAGGCCGCCGGCATCGTCTCCTTCGACGGCAAGCGCTTCCATTCAGAGCGCCGTCTTGGCCTGGTCGGCGACGCGTTTTCGCGGCGCGAGGTCATCGACCGCCTGCCCGGCAATACCGCGGTCGGCCATGTGCGCTATTCGACCACCGGCGAGACCATCCTGCGCAACGTGCAGCCGCTGTTCGCCGAGCTCAATGCCGGCGGCTTTGCCATCGGTCACAACGGCAATCTCACCAACGGCATCTCGCTTCGCAAACAGCTCATTCGCGACGGCGCCATGATGCAGTCGACCACCGACACCGAGGTGATCCTGCATCTGGTGGCGCGCTCGCACCGCAATCGCTTCGTCGATCGCTTCATCGAGGGCTTGCGCATGCTCGAAGGCTCGTTCGCCTTCGTCGGCCTGACCAACAAGAAATTGGTCGGCGCGCGCGACCCGCTGGGCATCCGGCCGCTGGTGCTGGGCAAGCTCGACGGCTGCCCGATCCTGGCGTCGGAAACCTGCGCGCTCGACATCATCGGTGCGCAATATGTACGCGACGTCGAGAACGGCGAGGTTTTGATCTTCGACGAGGACGGCGCCCATTCGCACAAGCCGTTCGTGCCGATGCCGCCGCGGCCGTGCATCTTCGAATACATTTATTTCGCGCGGCCGGATTCGATCATCGGCGGCCGCAGCGTCTACAACGTGCGCAAAGCGTCCGGCGCGGAGCTCGCCCGCGAGGCGCCAGCGACCGCCGACGTAGTCGTTCCGGTGCCGGATTCCGGCGTGCCCGCGGCGATCGGCTATGCCCAGGAATCCGGCATCCCCTACGAGCTCGGCATCATCCGCAATCACTATGTCGGGCGCACCTTCATCGAGCCGACCCAGCACATCCGCCAACTCGGCGTCCGCCTCAAGCACAGCGCCAATCGCGCGGTGGTCGCCGGCAAGCGCATCGTGCTGATCGACGACTCGATCGTGCGCGGCACGACCTCGGTGAAGATCGTGCAGATGATGCGCGAGGCCGGCGCCCGCGAAGTGCATTTCCGCATCGCTTCGCCGCCGATCACGCACCCGGATTATTACGGCATCGACACGCCCGAGCGGGACAAGCTGTTGGCCGCGACCCACGATCTCGAAGGCATGCGCAAATTCATCGGCGCCGATTCGCTCGCCTTCCTCTCGGTCGAGGGCATCTATCGCGCCATGGGCGAAAAGGGCCGCGATCCGGTGCGGCCGCAATTCACCGATCATTGCTTCACCGGCGAATATCCGACCCCGCTGACCGACCGCATGGCGCAGGACGCCTCGCCCCGCCAGCTCTCGCTGCTCGCCGAAGCCAGCTAAGCCTAGCTAAGCAATGTCGCCTCTTACCGATCGTATCGCGCTGGTCACCGGCGCCTCGCGCGGCATCGGTTATGCGACGGCGCTAGCGCTGGCACGTGCCGGGGCTCATGTGGTGGCCGTGGCGCGCACGGTTGGCGGGCTCGAGGAACTCGACGACGCGGTGCGCAAGGCCGGCAGCTCGGCAACGCTGGCGCCGCTCGACATGCGCGACTACGACGGCTTCTACCGGCTCGCTTCGGCTTTGAACGAGCGCTACCAGCGGCTCGACGTTCTGGTCGGCAATGCCGCGGTTGCGGGTCAGCGCTCCCCGCTCGACCATGTCATGCCGGCGGCCTGGGACGAGGCCATGGCCGTCAACGTCACCGCTAATTGGCATCTGATCCGCGCCATGGACGGCTTGCTGCGGCGCTCGGCAGCGGGCCGCGCCGTGTTCCTGACCTCGGGTGCCGCCACCCATGCCCGCGCCTATGCCGGTCCCTATTCGGTGTCGAAAGCGGCGCTGAACACGCTGGCGCGGACTTACGCGGCGGAAACGAGTTCGACGCCGGTGCGCGTCAATCTGTTCAATCCCGGCCCGACCCGCACCCGCATGCGCGCCGCTGTCATGCCGGGCGAAGACCCGATGACGCTGCCGACGCCCGACGAGGTCGCGGAGAAAATCCTCGCTCTGTGCCTGCCGAGCTGCACCGAAACCGGCAAGCTCTACGATTTCTATGCCAAAAAATTCCTGGACTTTGCTCCGCCCGCGTGACCGCTCGCGGCTCCATCGAGCACTTCAATGGCGGCGCTTTTTTTTGCCGGCGTAAGGATTTTGTTTGGCGCGCAGCGTCAGCCTGATCGGCGTGCCGGGCAGCGCGAAACTTTCGCGCAAGCCATTGACCAGATAGCGCCTGTAGGTCTCGGGCAGCGCATGCGCCCGCGACGAGAACAACACGAATGTCGGCGGCCGCGCCTTCGGTTGGGTGATGTAATCGAGCCGCAGCGCGCGGCCTTTGACGGCAGGCGGCGGATGCGCCGTCACCATCTGGGCGAGGAAGCGGTTGAGCGCCGACGTCGAAGCGCGGCGATTCCAACTGGCGTAGCTTTCCTCGACTGCCGCCATCAGCCGGTCTAGGCCGTCGCCGGAGCGCGCCGACAGCGTAACGACCGGCACACCCTTGATCTGCGGCAATAGGCGATCGACTTCGGCGCGCAAACGGGTCAAGGCGCCGGACTCGTGCTCGACCAAATCCCATTTGTTAACCGCGATGACGGCAGCGCGGCCTTCGCGCTCGACCAGGTCGGCGATGCGGATGTCCTGCTCCTCGAACGGGGTCTGTGAATCGATCAGCACGATGACAACTTCGGCGAAGCGGATGGCGTTGAGCGCATCGGCCACCGAGAGCTTTTCCAGCTTCTCCTCGATCCGCGAGCGGCGCCGCAATCCGGCGGTATCGTGAATGCGAAAATGCCGGCCGTGCCACTGAAGATCGACGGCGATGGCATCGCGGGTGATGCCGGCTTCGGGGCCGGTCAGCAGCCGATCCTCGCCGAGCAGGCGGTTGATCAGCGTCGATTTGCCGGTATTGGGACGACCGACCACCGCGATCCGGATCGGCTTGTCTGCGTCGGCCGGGATTGCGGTGTCCTCGCTCTCACTCTTGGGCTCGGCGGTCGCGTCGGGCAAGGCCGCGCGCAGCGCATCGTATAATTCCGCCAACCCCTCGCCATGCTCGGCACTGATGGAAACCGGCTCGCCGAGGCCGAGCGCATAGGATTCCAGCGCACCCGCCGCGCCGGCACGGCCTTCGCTCTTGTTGGCGATCAGGATCGTCGGCTTGCCGGAACGGCGCACCAGATCGGCGAAAGCGCGATCGGCCGGCATCGCGCTATCGCGCGCATCGACCATAAACAGCACGGCATCGGCCTGCGCCAAGGCCGCGGCCGTCTGCGCCTGCATCCGCCCCGAAAGAGTTTTGCGCTCGGCGTCTTCGAGGCCCGCGGTATCGATCACCTTGAATGACAGATCGCCGAGCCTGCCCTCGCCTTCGCGGCGGTCGCGCGTCACGCCGGGCTGATCGTCGACCAGCGCCAGCCGCCGTCCTACCAGGCGGTTGAACAGGGTCGATTTGCCGACATTCGGACGGCCGACAATGGCGACGGTGAAAGTCATGACGGCGCTTCGCTGATACCGGCGGCGGCAATCAAAATCTTCCGCCCGCGCATGAATGCGCGGCTTACATCGTTAGCGTCGCGGTGAATAGCCTGGACGTGGCGATGCCGCAGCCGGCGGCGCCGCGTTCACTGCGAAGACGTGCCGGGCTTGGGCGGATCAGGCCATCGCGATTCCACAGTCGGAGCCGCCTGCTGCGCGGGAGCGGTCGGCGGCGGCGGTGGAAAAGGCGATTGTTCCGACTGCTGTGGCGCCGGCGCCGCTCCTTGTGGCGCGGCTTGACCTGGGGCCGGACCGATATTGATACGCCGTGGCGGCTGCGCTGGCGCACGCGCCACTTTCGGCTTGGGTATCGGCTTCGGCTTGTTTTTTTTTGCCGCTTCATCCGCTGCCGCGTCGGGCGCGTTGGCGTCGGCGGCCTGATCGGGCGGCGGCTGATAGCCCTTGACCAGATCCTGCGGTATGCCGGAATTCGTGCCTGGCACGCCGTTGGGGAATACCGGTTCCCGGTCGCCTTTCAGCTTCGTCTTGGTGTCGAACATGTCGTTGGCGAACAGCGTCGTCGGATCGAACTGTCCGCCGGGCGTGCAGCCGGCGATCACGAGCACAAGCACGGCCGCCGAACCGACCCGAACCAGCAAAGATGCGCGTCGCGTCGCGGTCATGCCTAGCCCTTGCCGCTCGCAGCGATCAGCTCGGCCAATACTTCGGCGCGGCTACGCGTCGCTTCGGGCGTTTGCGGATCGGTGATGATCATGTCGGTCCACTGCCGCGCCGCGGCCATGTCACCCGACTTCCACGCGGACAGCGCGAGCAGCTCGCGCGCGCTGTGGCGGAAAGTCTTGTCGGCGCCCGTCAGCGGCTCAAGCCGGGCGCGGATTTCGGAGTACGGCGCGGTGTCGACTAACAAGAATGCCGCGCGTAACGCCGCAAGCTCGTCGAAGACCTGGCCGGCGCTCTTGTCGGCTGCGATGTCGTCGTAGGCCTTGACTGCCGCGGCTTTGTCGGTGCGCGCCAGCTCGGCTGCTTCGCGCAACCGCGCCAGCGTGCGATAGCTGGCGGTGCCGTCGGTGGCGAGCTTGGCAAAGGCGGCCTCGGCATCCTGATGCTTGCCGGATTCGGCAAGCGACACCGCGGCTTCGAACGCGGCGCCGGATTCGGCCGCCTTCTTGGCCTGCCACCAGTCAGAGCCGCGCCAGCCGCCCACCGCGACGACGATGAGAATGCAGCCGGCAATGGCGAAGTGGCCGTAGCGCTGCCACAGCTTATGCAGCTGTTCGCGACGGACTTCTTCATCGACTTCTTGAAAAATGTCGGCCACGGACCCGTCCCCAACACTCGCCAAAAAAACCCGCCCAAAGACCTGCCCAAAGTCCCCGGAAAACGCCGCCGCAACTAGCCTAACGATGTGGCGCGAGCAAGGCAAAGACCAAATGCCGCAATGCTTTATGGGGGAATTGGCGGCTGGGAGACCGGAACCGGATTGCTACTTCTTGCGCATCCCGTAGACGTTGTCCGGGCCCGGAAAGGTGCGGGCGCGGACTTCCTCGGCATAGCCCTTGACCGCCCGTTCGATCGACGGCCCGAGCTCGCCGAAACGCTTGACGAATTTCGGCACCCTGGGCGACAGCCCGAGCATGTCCTCGAGCACGAGAATTTGGCCGTCGCAGGCCACGCTGGCGCCGATGCCGATGGTGGGGATGGCGACCTGTTCGGTGATGCGGCGGCCCAATGGCTCGGCGATCGCTTCGAGCACCACGGAAAATGCCCCGGCATCGGCCACCGCGCGCGCATCGGCCTCGATCGGCACCCAATCGGCCTCGTCACGGCCCTGGGCGCGGAACGATCCGATGGTGTTGATGGCTTGCGGGGTCAGACCGACATGGCCCATCACCGGCACGCCACGCTCGACCAAAAACGCGATGGTTTCCGCCATGCGGCGGCCGCCTTCGACCTTGATCGCGCCGCAGCCGGTCTCCTTCAGGATCCGGGCCGCCGACATGAAGGCCTGCTCCCGCGAAGCCTCGTAGGAGCCGAACGGCATATCGACGACAACGAGTGCGCGGCGCGAGCCGCGCATCACCGCATGACCTTGCAGGATCATCATGTCGAGGGTGACCGGCACCGTGGTCTCGAGCCCGTGCATCACCATGCCGAGCGAGTCGCCGACCAGGATCACGTCGCAATAGGCGTCGAGGATGCGCGCGGTATGCGCGTGATACGACGTCAGGCACACGATCGGCTCGGCCGCCTTGCGGGCGCGGATATCGGGCGCGGTCAGCCGCCTGATCTCATTTTGCACCGACATCGCTAGTGTCCGAATGCCGGCGTTCCGAACGCAGGCACGCCGATCACGATCGGATGAAACACCAGGCCGAGAGCGAGATAGACGATCGTTCCGACCACGATGGCGATGATGTCATTCTTTTTGCCGCCGAGCGGGATCGGCGGCGCGCCGGGATCGCTGCGATGCTTGAGCGTGATGCGGTCATAGACCGCCCAGGCCAGCACCGCGCCGAACAGGATGATGCCGCCGAGATCGCCGTTGGCGCACAGATGGGCGAAGGCCCAGGTTTTGACGCTGATCAGCACCGGATGCTTGAGCACGCGCTTGATGTTGCCGGGGATATAGGCGGCGACGAACATGATGCTCGCCGGCCACATCAGCGCCACCACGATTTGGCGCGTCCAGGCCGGCGGGTTCCACACGACAATGGGACCGGCGGCGCGATAGCTCGCAAATCCATAAGCGATCAGCGCGATGCCGACGATGGCGACCAGCGAGAACAAGCCGCGATACGGCCATTCCCCGATCTTGGCGATCAGCGCGGCGCGCCGGTCGCGCATGGTGACGAAGCTATGCGCACCGAGGAAGATGACGAGGCCGAGGATTTCGACGGCAAGACCCATGAGACTTCTCAACTGTGACTTCTCAACGCTACAGGCAATCGGGAGTGTAAGGGGTGGTTGCCGCTTACGCCAGCAGGTGGGGCCCCCAGCTAAGACGCGTAGCGGCTGCTGCGATCGAGATAACCCGCGGTATCGACCAGCACCTCGCGCTCCTTGAACGAGACCATGTCGCCGCGCATCGAAGCGGCGCTGCCGTCGCGGGCGATCGCCGCGAGTACGCGCTGCATAGCTTTGATCGCAGCACGCTGGGTATCGCTCGGGATGACGACGAGGTGATAGCCGAGCGCTTCCAGCCGCGCCACTGGCAGGAGCGGCGTCTTGCCGCCCTCGAACATATTGATCAGCTTCCAGCCCGAGACCGATTTGGCGATTCCCGCGATCTCGGCTTCCGAGGTCGGCGCCTCGACGAACAGCATGTCGGCGCCGGCCTCGCGGTAAGCCGACGCGCGATCGATCGCGGCGGCAAAGCCTTCCACGGCAATGGCGTCAGTGCGCGCGATCACCACGAAATCGGGATCGTGCAGCGCATCGCGCACCGCCTTGAGTTTTTGCACCATCTCGCCGACCGGCACGAGGCTCTTGTCGTCGTAATGGCCGCATTTTTTCGGAAAACTTTGATCCTCGAGATGGAAGGCGGCGACGCCCGAGCGCTCGAAAGCGCGCGCTGCGGCTTGCGCATTGAGAGCGTTGCCATAGCCGGTGTCGGCGTCGGCAATGATCGGGATGTCGACGACATCCACCATCGAGGCGAGCCGGTCGACGATGGCGTCCACGGGGATCAAGCCCAGATCGGGGACGCCGGCCGAGCGCGCGATCGCCCCGCCGCTGGCATAGACCGCGGGAAAGCCTGCAAGCGCGACCAGCCGCGCCGAAAGCCCGTCATAGGCGCCGGGCGCCACGGCGATATGGCCAGAGGCGAACAAGCTCCTCAATTTTGTCGCAGCGCCCACCATTGCTCTCCCCTTCGCCTGACTTGCGCCCCATGATACGTCTGGCTGAGGCTGCGGGGGAAGCGGAGGGAGCGCGATGCGACGAGGTGTGTTGGCGGCACTCGCCATTCTGTTCGGCACGCTCTCGGCTTTCGCGCAAGATTGGCCGACAAAAAGCGTGCGCATCATCGTGCCGTTTGCCGCCGGCGCCACGCCCGATCTGGTCGCGCGGCTGATTGCCGATTATCTGCACGACAAGCTCGGCCAGCCCTTCATCGTCGAGAACAAGCCCGGCGCCAGCGGCAATACCGGCACCGACGCGGTCGCCAAGGCCGACCCCGACGGCTCCACCATCGGCGTGAGCATCGGCGGGCCGCTCGCCATCAATACGCTATTGTTCAGTAACCTGCCCTACGATCCCAAGAAGGACCTCGCGCTGATCACCATGCTGGTGACGATGCCGAGCGCGCTTGCGGTCAATGCGAGCCTCGGCGTCAAGAACACGGGGGAGCTGATCGAGCTGATCAAGCGCGATCCCGGCAAATACGCCTACGGCTCGATCGGCACCGGCTCGCTGTCGCAGCTCGCCATGGAGGCGATCGCGCTCAAGGCCAGCACCAAGCTCGTCCACGTCCCCTACCCGTCCTCGCCGCAGGCGATCCAAGCGCTGATGCGCAACGACGTGCAGATGGTCTGCCTGCCGGCGATCTCCATCACGCCGCAACTCGCCGGCGGCGCGATCAAGATGCTCGCGGTCTCGACCGCGGAGCGCTCGGCGCTCTTGCCCGACGTACCGACGCTCAAGGAAGCCGGCATCGACGTCGAAGCCGACGCCTGGTCGGGCCTGGTCGCGCCGGCCGGCGTGCCGGCGGCGATCATCGAGCGCATCAATCACGAAGTCGCCGAAGCCATCACCTCGCGCGCCATCCGCGAAAAGCTCACCGCGCAATTGATGGAGCCGATCCCCGACACGCCGGCGCAATTTCGCGCCCGGATTGATGCGGATCTCGCGCGCTGGGCGCCAGTGATCGCGGCGGCGAATATCAAGATCAATTAATCGTTGGCGAGCCGGGCAATCAGCCTGCCGCGACCTTCTCGCTGTAAAGCTCCGGCTTGAATCCGACCACGAGCTTACCGCCGCCGAGATCGAGCACCGGCCGCTTGATCATAGATGGTTGCGCCAGCATCAGCGCGATTGCCTTCTTCTCGTTGATCCCCGCCTTGTCCTTGTCCGGCAGCTTGCGAAAGGTCATGCCGGCGCGATTGAGCAAGGTCTCCCAGCCGACCTTCTTGCTCCACCGCTCAAGCCGCTCGCGGTCGATGCCCGCGATCTTGTAGTCGTGAAACGCGTAGTCGACGCCGTGCTTGTCGAGCCAAGCGCGCGCCTTGTTCATGGTCTCGCAGTTCTTGATGCCGTAGATGGTTGCGCTTTTGCTCATGCCGTCTCCCTCCGAGTGGAAAATACGTCCCACGCTCGAAGTGTTGCAACTAGACGCACTGCTAAGCTTTCCGACCGAAAGGGGGCGGAGGCTCAGCTGCCGTCCAAACTATCTTAGCTCAGAGGGCTTCAACTCAGGATATTTCGCAATAATGGGATTTATGATCTCGAACAGCATGGCTCCCATCGACTTTCCGATCATGAGCCTGTATTCATTAAACTCAGCTTCTGTACACAACGACTGAATTTTCGTCAGAGCAGCATCCTGCTCTGCGGCGTTTCTTGTAACAAGTTCCATTACGATCTTGGCTGCATCTCGTGACATCATGCTGCCCCGCGTTCCTATACCCTTATTCCCACTCAATCGTCCCCGGCGGCTTGCTGGTCACGTCATAAACCACGCGATTGACGCCCTTCACCTCATTGATGATCCGCGTCGCCACCGCGCCAATAAACGCCATGTCGAACGGATAAAAATCCGCGGTCATACCGTCGGTCGAGGTCACCGCGCGCAGGCCGACGACGAAATCGTAGGTGCGGAAGTCGCCCATCACGCCGACGGTGCGCACCGGCAGGAGCACGGCGAAGGCTTGCCAGATATCGTCGTAGAGGCCGGCGCGGCGGATTTCCTCGATGAAGACGTCGTCGGCGCGGCGCAGGATGTCGAGCTTCTCGCGGGTGATCGCGCCCGGGCAGCGGATGGCGAGGCCGGGGCCGGGAAACGGATGGCGGCCGACGAAGGCGTCGGGCAGGCCGAGCTCGCGGCCGAGCGCGCGGACCTCGTCCTTGAACAATTCGCGCAGCGGCTCGACCAGCTTCATGCGCATGCGCTCGGGCAAGCCGCCGACATTGTGGTGCGACTTGATGGTCACCGACGGGCCGCCGGTGAACGACACGCTCTCGATCACGTCGGGATAGAGCGTGCCTTGCGCCAAAAATTCGGCGCCGCCGAGTTTTTTTGCTTCCGCCTCGAACACGTCGATGAACAATTTGCCGATGGTCTTGCGCTTGATTTCGGGGTCCTCAACGCCGGCGAGCGCGTCGATAAACGTGTCGGCCGCGTCGACGTGGACCAGCGGAATGTTGTAGGCGCCGCGGAACAGCGCCATCACCTTCTCGGCTTCGCCAAGCCGCAACAGCCCGTGATCGACGAACACGCAAATGAGCTGATCGCCGATCGCTTCGTGGATCAGGACCGCGGCAACGGCGGAATCGACGCCGCCGGACAGCCCGCAGATCACCCTGGCCTTGCCGACCTGGCGGCGGATTTTTTCGATCGCCTCGTCCTTGAAGGCGCGCATTGTCCAGTCGCCGGCGCAGCCCGCGATGTTGCGCACGAAGTTGCGCAGGATGGCGGCGCCGTGGGGCGTGTGCACCACTTCGAGATGGAATTGGGTGGCGTAGAACTTGCGCATGTCGTCGGCGATCATGGCGATCGGCGCATTGGCCGAGGTGCCGATGGCGACAAATCCTTGCGGCGGCTTGGTGACCCGGTCGCCATGGCTCATCCAGACCGGATAGCGCTGCCCGACCTCCCACACGCCGTCGGTGAGCGGCGACGGTGTCGTCAGCTCGACCTCGGCGCGGCCGAACTCGCGGTGATGGCCGGCCTCGACCTTGCCGCCGAGCTGATGCGCCATGGCCTGCTCGCCGTAACAGATGCCGAGCACCGGCAGGCCAGCCTGGTAGATCGCCATCGGGGCGAGCGGCGCGTCATTGTCGAGCACCGAAGCAGGCCCGCCGGAGAGGATGATGCCCTTCGGCTGCATCTCGCGCAGCGCGGCTTCAGCCTTCTGAAACGGCGCGATCTCGCAATAGACCCCCTCCTCGCGCACCCGCCGGGCGATGAGCTGGGTCACCTGCGAGCCGAAGTCGACGATGAGAATCTTGTCGTGGGATGACGTGTTGCTGGAAGGTGCCATGGGCGAATCTAAGGGAGTCGCCTCGATCTGTCGAGCATTTGCTGAAGCGTTCATCCGGTGCGCCGCAAGAGGCTGACGAAAAACCCGTCGGTATCGGTCCGGCGCGGCGTCATCAGCAAACCTTCGTCGGAGATAAGCGCCGCGCGGGTAAAAAGATAGGCGCGCTCGCCCAGCGCCTGTGCCATATCGGCGGGCTTTTCCACGGAAAAATCCGGGTTTCGCCCGACAAAATCCCGCACCTGGTCGCCGTTCTCCTCGTTGAGCACCGAGCAGGTGATGTAGGCGATACGGCCCTTCGGCTTGGTCAGGGGCACGGCGCGGTCGAGCAGCGCCGCCTGCTGCTTCACCCGTTCGGCAAGCGCGCCCGGGCGGATGCGCCACTTGGCGTCGGGATTGCGCCGCCACGTGCCGGTGCCGGTGCAGGGCGCGTCGATCAGCACCAGATCGGCGCGGCCGACGAGATCGGTCAGCACGTCGCTTTCGCCGCGCGGGGTGCGGACCTGGATGTTGCGCGCGCCGGCCCGCGCGATGCGCTCATGGATCGGCACCAGCTGGCGCTTGTCGATGTCGGTCGCGTAAATCTGGCCGCGATTTTCCATGGCCGCCGCCAGCGCCAGCGTCTTGCCGCCAGCGCCGGCGGCAAGATCGATCACCTGCTCGCCGGGTTTTGCGCCGGCAAAGATCGCGGCAAGCTGCGAGCCTTCGTCCTGGATTTCGATCAAGCCCTTGCGAAAGGCCGGCTCGGCGTGGATCGCCGGACTTCGGGCATCGGCGGACATCCGGATGCGCAAGCCCAGCGGCGACCACCGCGTCGGCTCGACGTTGAGATGCGCGAGTTTTGGCAGCACCTCCTCGCGCTCGGCAATCAATGTGTTGACGCGCATGTCGAGCGGTGCCCTGCTCGCCAGCGCCTCCCCCTCGGCAGAGCGCTCGTCGCCAAAGACGCGCGCGAAATAGGGATCGAGCCAATCCGGATATTCGCCTTGCACGGCCGGCGGCGCAGCGCTGAGCGAACGGGCATCGAACGCCGCCTGCTCCGCTTCGGTCAACGGCGCCGGCGCAAAGCGCTCGCCGCTGCACAGCGCCGCGATGGCGGCGACATCGAGCCCGCGCTCGCGATGCAGCATGCCGAGCAGCACAGCGCGCGGGCTTGCCTCCCCCATGAGCCAGCCGGACGACGCCCTGCGGCGCAGCGCGTCATAGACCAGCCCGGCAATCGCGGCACGGTCGGACGAGCCGGCGAAACGGTGCGACAGGCCCCAGTCCTTGAGCACGTCGACGGCCGGCCGCCGTCTCGCCTCGATGTCGGCGAGTATTTCGATGGCGGCGGATAAGCGAGCCGACGGCGTCATTTCGCGATATGCGGCGAACGCTGCAACGCTGGCGATGGCACGAGATTACTTTTTCTTCTTCGCGGTTTTCTTTGTAACCGTTTTGGCCTTGATGGCGGCGGCGCGATGCGCGCCCGGCGTGTCGTGCCAGCGCACGCGTTGGCGCAGTTCCCGTATCGCTTCCGCCAAATCGTGGACATGAATGCCTTTCGGCGCCTTTCCGGCGTGCGCGCTGTTCAACATGCGGCGCAGCAAATCGTCGTCGTGCTCGTCGCGATAGGGTTTGAGATCGAGGTCCTTCGGCACTTTGGTGAGCCGCTCGTCGCCAATGTGTTTGACATATTTCTGCATGAACTGGTCGTATTTGCGCCACGTGATCCCGGCCGCGCGCACCGCCGCTTCCTCGGCGCGCGTCGCGATCTGATGGGCATGAAGGTAATGCAGGCCGAGCTGATCGATCAGCGTCTTCTCGACCTCCTCGTGCAGGATGAGAAAACGGTCGGTGTCGATCTTGCGGTCGCGGAATTTGAAGAATTGCGGCATGTGACGGTCGATATAGATCGTCTTGCCGTCGAGGCTGTAGCCGGCGAGGTAGGGAATATCATGGCTCCGGTCGAGCTTCTTGACGCGCCGGCAGATCGCGTCGAGCGCGCGATCCATCATCAGGCTCGAAACGTACCATTCCGGCAGCCGGAGCTTTTGGTGCGGAGCGGTCGGATGGCAATAATCAAGCGGCATGGCGAGGATCCTCAGGTGCCGGTGAGAATTTCGACGATGAAGACGACCCACATGATCGCGAGCGCCAAGGCCGAGATGCCGAAAAGCGCGCCGCGCAGCTTAACTTTATTGCTTGTGACATGCACATAAGACTGGAACAGGCGGAAGATCACGAATACCCAGGCCAACACCACAAACAGGATACCGGCGTGGTGCGTGATAAAGGCAAGAATTGTCAGAACATAGAACAGGACTGGCAACTCGAACTGGTTGCTGAAAGAATATTGGACCTGCAGCGCGGGCTTCGACCAGTTCGGCTGGCGCAGCGAAATATCCTCTTCCCGCACCAGACCCGAACGGAAATCGCGCGCACGCAACGGACCAAGCCAGAACAACAGCGCGAAAGTGAGGATCACCTCGACGAACAGCGGCAGCAGGATGGCTTGTGGCGACATCGGAATTGACCCGGGTTGGCAACACACGTCCTAACACGCGACGTGCCAATGCACCAATATTGGACGCTAGAGCTTCACACTGATCGCGGTCTCGCCATCGTCATCGAGCAGCGCACTGCGCCAGGTCTTGCCGTCGAACAACGCCTTGCGCACAGCGTCGGCCGTACCGCCATGATTCAGATTGGCGGTAATCAGCGTGCCACCGGTGCGCAGCAACCCGCGCAATGCCTTGTGCAGCGCCGGTAACGGCGTGTGGCCGTCGAAAAAGGCGACATCGTAGCCGGGATCGAGCGTCGGCAGTACCGCAGCGAAATCGCCTTCGTGGATGGTGATGCGATGATCCATCGCCGCCGCAGCGATGTTGTCCCGGGCAAGCTGCACATGCTCGGGATCGCGCTCGATAGTGTCGACGGTGGCATCCTTCGCGCCGGATGCGAACGACAGCGCGGTGTAGCCGAGCGCCGTTCCCAGTTCCAGGATGCGGCGCGCATTCGCGGCGGCAGCCAGCGCCGCCAGCAGCGGGCCGTTGTCATAAGGGTACGCGCCGCAGCCATGACGCGCGCGGTGCGCGTCGGTGGCCGCTTTCACTTTCGCGAACGGGTCGGCCGCACCGGCCATGACAGGACCCTAACTTCGGCTCGGATAATTCGGGCTCTCGCGCGTGATGGTGACGTCGTGGACGTGGCTCTCGCGCAAGCCGGCACCGGAGATGCGCACGAATTCCGCCTTGTCGTGGAACTCGGTCAGATCTTTCGCACCGACATAGCCCATGGCGGCACGCAAGCCGCCGATCAGCTGGTGCAATACGTTGGCCACCGGCCCCTTATAGGGGACCTGGCCCTCGATTCCTTCCGGCACCAGCTTGAGCGTGTCCTTGATCTCCTGCTGGAAATAACGGTCGGCCGAGCCGCGCGCCATGGCGCCGACCGAGCCCATGCCGCGATAGGTTTTGTAGGAGCGGCCTTGAAACAGGAAAACTTCGCCCGGCGTCTCGTCGGTGCCGGCGAGGAGCGAGCCGACCATGGCGCAATCGGCGCCGGCCGCCACCGCCTTGGCAAGATCGCCGGAATATTTGATGCCGCCGTCGGCGATCACCGGCGTATTGCTCTTTTTTGCCACCTCGACCGAATCCATGATCGCCGTGAGCTGCGGCACGCCGACGCCGGCGACGATGCGCGTGGTGCAGATCGAGCCCGGCCCGATGCCGACCTTGATGGCGTCGGCGCCGGCATCGATCAGCGCCTTGGCGCCCTCGGCGGTGGCGATATTGCCCGCCACCACTTGCACCGCATTCGACATCCGTTTGATCCGCGTGACGGTCTCGAGCACGCGCCGGGAATGGCCGTGCGCGGTGTCGACCACGACTAGGTCGACGCCGGCATCGATCAGAGCTTCGCTGCGGGCAAAGCCGGCTTCGCCGACCGACGTGGCGGCGGCGACCCGCAGCCGGCCCTGTTCGTCCTTGCAGGCATTGGGGTTGGCCACCGCCTTTTCGATGTCCTTCACCGTGACCAGGCCGACGCAGCGATAATCGCTGTCGACGACCAGAAGCTTTTCGATGCGGTGCTGATGCAGCAAGCGCTTGGCTTCGTCCTGGCCGACATTTTCGCTCACCGTGACCAGCCGCTCCTTGGTCATCAGCTCGGAGACTTTTTGCCGCCGGTCGGTGGCAAAGCGCACGTCGCGGTTGGTGAGGATGCCGACCAGCTTGCCGGCGCGGCCGTTGCCGCCGCCCTCGACCACCGGAATGCCGGAAATGTGATGCTCCTGCATCAGCGCCAGCGCGTCCGCGAGCGTGGCGTCCGGCTGGATGGTGACCGGGTTCACCACCATGCCGGATTCGAATTTCTTCACCTGGCGCACCTGCGCCGCCTGCATGTCAGGTTCGAGATTGCGGTGAATGACGCCGATGCCGCCGGCCTGCGCCATGGCGATCGCCATGTTGGCTTCGGTCACAGTGTCCATGGCGGACGCGAGTATGGGGATATTGAGCGACACGGTGCGCGTGATGCGCGACCGAATGTCCACGTCCGACGGCAGGACATCGGACAGCCCGGGCTTCAACAGCACGTCATCGAAGGTGTAAGCTTCGCGGGGTATGTCCCTTGAGTTCACTGCCATTGCCAACTCCGCATCGTCCCGAAACTGCGGACCGGCTCGTCGGGTAGACGCCTAGCCTGCGAGCGGACTAAAAATCCCTCGCCCGACTGGACAGCCCGGTTCCTGGGCCCGCTTTTGGGTTGGCGGCGGTCGATAGCACGCCTTGACGACAAATAATAGTCATCGCGGCGGAAAACAGGTGGAAACGTCATGAAGACCCAGTTCAGTCGTCGCGAATTCAGCCTTGGCAGCTTGGCCGCGGGTACGGCGCTGGCGAGCGCAGGCCGGGGCGCCCGCGCGCAGGCCGCGCCAGTGAAGATTCGCGTCGGCTGGGTGGTGGTGCCGGCCTCCTTGGCGCCGCTCATCCTGGAGAAGAAGGACATTCTCAAGCATTTCGGCCAGTCCTACGTCGCCGAAGCGACCCGCTTCGAAGGCACGCCGCCGGTCATCACCGCGCTTGCGTCCGGCGAGCTCGACATCGGACCCCTGGCGTTCTCCTCTTTCGGCCTTGCCATCCAGAACGCCCATATGGACGACCTGCGCGTCATCAGCGACGAAATCCAGGACGGCGTCGCGGGCCATGGCTCGAACGAGTTCATGGTGCTCAAGGACGGGCCGGTCAAAACCGTGGCCGACCTCAAGGGCAAGGTGCTCGCCACCAATGCCATGGGCAGCGCCGTCGACATCGCCATGCGGGCAATGCTGAGGAAGAACGGCCTCGAGGCCAACAAGGACTACACCATCGTCGAGGCGCCCTTCCCGGCCATGCGCGCGGTGCTGTCGGAGAAGAAAGCCGACCTGATCAGCGCGGTGCCGCCGTTCTCGCTCGATCCGCAATTGCGCGACATGGCGAACACGCTGTTCACGCAGAAAGACGCCTTCGGCATCACGCAACTCACCATGTGGACGGCGCGCACCGGCTTCATCCAGCAGAACCGCGCCGCGCTGGTTGATTTTCTCGAAGACGTGGTGCGCGCGGTGCGCTGGTTCACCGACCCGCAGAACCACGAAGAAGCCGTCGCCATCGTGGCGCGGCTCAACAAGGCGCCGCCGGCGCACATGGAGTGGGCGTTCGGCGAGCGCGATCAATATCGCGATCCGAACGGCATGCCGAACATTGCGGCGCTGCAAAGCAACCTGCAACTGCAAAAACAGGTCGGCTTCCTCAAGGACGATATCGACGTGAAGAAATATTCCGACCTGAGCATGGTCACGGAAGCAGCCAAACGCTTGGGATGATTTTACGGGGCGGGAAGTGCAATGTCGCAGGCGGCCGCGGCGCCTGCGCTGGTCCACTGCGGGGGCGCAGAGTAGATTGCCCAGATGCGAGAATCACCGCCGCTTCGGCGTGATCGATGCTTGCGCCGGCTGCCGATGGCCGCGATGCTTTTGCTCGCCGTGCTTCCGGCACGCGCGCAGGATTCTTCCGCCCAGGATGCTTCGGCCAATGAGCGGCGCTGCACCGGACTGTGGCGCGCGACTGTCGAGGAGCGGGTCGCTTCCTGCACAACACTGATCGATTCCGGCCGCTACCCGCCGGTCAATCTCGCCATTCTGCGCGACAACCGCGGCATGGCGTTCCGCGCCAAAGGCGACCTGACCAACGCGCGCTCTGATTTCGACCAGGCGATCAGCCTCAATCCGAGCTACACGCGCGCCTATGCCAATCGCGGCAGCCTGGCGCTGGCGCAGCGCGATTTCGACGGCGCCATTGCCGATCTCGACCAGGCGATCAAGCTCGATCCGGCCGATGCCGGGCTGTTCATGGCGCGCGGCAACGCCTACGACGGCAAGGGCGACAGCGATCGCGCCATCGCCGATTATAACGAAGCGATCCGGCTGTCGCCCAATTATGCCTCGGCCTATTTCAATCGCGGGCTGGCGTTACGCCACAAGGGCGATCTCGACCGCGCCATTGCCGACTACGATCAGGCGATCAGGCTCGATCCGCGGAACACGTCGGCGATCAACAACCGCGGCATTGCCTGGTTCCAAAAGGGCGATTTGGACCGCGCCATCGCCGATTACAATCAGGCGATCCGACTCGATCCCAATCTGGCGGCGGCCTACAACAATCGCGGCGACGCGTTGCGCGCCAAGGGCGACTTCGTCCACGCCGCCGCCGATTTCGATCGCGCCATCAAGATCTCACCGCAGTTCACGCTCGCCTACGACAACCGCGGGCTGGTCTCGTACCAGCAAAAGGATTACGACCGCGCCATCGCCGATTTCAATTCGGCGATCGACCTCGATCCCAACAACGTCCAGGCCTACGCCAATCGCGGCAACGCCTATGCCGACAAGGGCGACCGCGACGCCGCGCTCACCGATTACAACACGGCCGTCCGCCTCGATCCCAACAACGCCGATGTGCGCTACGATCGCGGCCTCGCCTTGCGCCGAAGCGGCGATCTCGACCGCGCCATCGCCGATCTAGGCGAGGCGGTTCGCCTCAATCCGCAGCTGGCCGGCGCCTTCAATGAGCGCGGCTATGCCTATTATCAGAAACGCGATTTCGACCACGCCATCGCCGACTACGACGCGGCCATCGGGCTCAATCCGCAATTCGCCGTCGCCTACAACAATCGCGGCAATGCCTATGACGACAAGGGCGATCCCGGCCGCGCCATCGCCGACTACACTACGGCGCTGCGCATCGACCCGAATTATGCCGCCGCTTATTTTAATCGCGGCATTGCCTGGCGCCACAAAGGCGATCCCGATCGCGCCATCGCCGATTACGACCAGGCGATCAAGCTCAATGCGACGGCTGCGGCCTACAACAATCGCGGCAGCGCCTGGGCCGCCAAAGGCGAGTTCGACCGCGCGCTGGCCGATCTCGACCAAGCGATAAAACTCGATCCGCGTTTGGCCGACGCCTATATCAACCGCGGCAACGCCAAGCGCGAGCGGCTCGATCTCGCCGCGGCGATCGCCGACTACACGCTTGCCATTTCGCTGTCACCGGACGCCGCGCTAGCCTATTACAACCGCGCCTGGGCGCATTATCTTGCCGGTGAGAGCGCGGAAGCGCTCGCCGACGCCAATCGCGCCATCGAAATCGACGGCAGCTCGGCGAGTGCGTTCTCCACGCGCGGCCTGATCCGCGAAAAGATGGGTGATACCGACGGCGCGGCCGCCGATTTCCGCCAGGCGCTCAAGCTCGACCCAAAATTCCAGCAGCCGGCCGATGGTCTGCAACGGCTTCAAAAAGCCGGCCCACCGAAAAGCCAATAGCCCGCGCATGCCGCCGAAGCTGAACGACCGCGTCGTGCCGCTGATCGTCGCCGTGGCGCTGTTCATGGAGAACATGGACTCCACGGTGATCGCGACCTCGCTGCCGGCCATCGCGCGCGCCATCGGCACCAACCCGCTGGCGCTGAAGCTTGCGGTCACCTCCTATCTGCTTTCGCTCGCCATCTGCATTCCAGCCAGCGGCTGGACCGCCGACCGCTTCGGCGCCCGCAACGTGTTTCGCATCGCCATCGGTGTTTTCATCCTCGGCTCGATCGGCTGCGCGGCGTCGCACTCGCTTTTAGAATTCGTCATCGCCCGCATCGTTCAGGGCATGGGCGGCGCGATGATGACACCGGTCGGCCGGCTGATCATGGTGCGCAGCATCGAAAAGCATCTCCTGCTCAATGCCATGTCGCTCGTCACCGTACCGGCGCTGATCGGCCCGATCTGCGGCCCGCCGCTCGGCGGCTTCATCACCACCTACGCGTCATGGCATTGGATATTTCTGATCAATGTGCCGATTGGGCTCGTCGGCATCGTCGCGACATCGCGCTTTATTCCCAACGTGCACGTCGAGCACCGCCACCCCTTCGACTTCCTGGGCTTCGTTCTGTCCGGCCTCGGCATCGGCGGGCTTGCCTTCGGGCTCTCCGTGATGGGGCTGGACTTCTTGCCTGTGAGCGTCGTCGCCGCGCTGCTTGCCGTCGGCGCAATTGCCACGATCGCCTATGTGTTCCACGCCAAGCGCACGCCGGCGCCGATCCTCGATCTCAGCTTGCTCAAGCTGCCGACGTTTCGCGCCAGTATCGTCGGCGGCTTTCTGTTCCGGCTCGGCGTCGGCGCGCTACCGTTCCTGCTGCCGTTGTTGCTGCAGATCGGCTTCCACCTGACGCCGTTTCAATCAGGCCTGATCACTTTCACCAGCGCGCTCGGCTCGATGTTCATGAAGGCCGCCGTCGCCAGCGTGCTCAAGCGGCTGGGCTATCGCAATGTGCTGCTCTACAACAGCCTGATCAGCAGCGTCTTTCTCATGGCCTGCGCGACCTTTGTGCCCGGCATGCCGTTCTGGGCGATGATCGCGATCCTGCTCTCCGGCGGCTTCTTCCGCTCGCTGCAATTCACCAGCATCAACACCATCGCCTATGCCGAGATCGATGCGCCGCGCCTGAGCCGCGCCACCGCGCTCACCGCCGCCGCCCAACAATTGTCGCTCTCGACTGGCGTCGCCGTCGGCGCGCTGGTGGTCGAGATCACGCTGCGGCTGCGACATGAAACGACGATGAGCGCCGTGGATTTTCCGCCGGCGTTTCTTGTCATCGGCGCGCTGGCGGCGACCGCAGCGTTGATCTTCTATCGTCTCGCGCCCGATGCCGGCGAGGAGCTCTCGGGTCGCAACGCGGCGCGGGCGGGATTGGCGGATCAGCGGTCCTGAGCGCCGCGAAAGCCGCGCGCCAAGAGATAAAGCTCCGCCGAATCGCTGCGACTCGCCGGCGGCTTGACATGTTTGACCGTGGCGAAATCGCGCTTGAGCTCGGCCAGCAAGCTGGTTTCGGTGCCGCCTTGCAGCACCTTGCAGACGAACGTGCCGCCTTCGGCGAGCACCTCGCGTGCAAACTGGACCGCGGCTTCAGCAAGTCCCATGATCCGCAAATGATCGGTTTTCCGGTGGCCGGTGGCGTTCGCCGCCATGTCGGAGAGCACCACGTCAATTTTGCCGCCGAGCATGGCCTTCAATTGCCCCGGTGCCGCGGCGTCGAGAAAGTCGAGTTTCAGGAATTCGACTCCGACGATCGGCTTCATGTCGAGAATATCGAGCGCGATGACGCGGCCGCCCAAACCGACGCGCTGCACAGCAATCTCGCTCCAACCGCCGGGCGCCGCGCCGAGATCGACGACGCGCGCGCCCGGTTTGAGCACATGATATTTGTCGTCGATTTCGGCGAGCTTATAGGCGGCGCGGGAGCGAAAGCCTTCGCGCTTGGCGCGCATCACGTAAGGATCGCTGAGCTGGCGCTCGAGCCAGGTCCGCGACGACAAGGTGCGGCGCTTCTCGTCCTTGAGCCGCGCCATCTCTAATCAGCCCCAGACGCCGTCTTCGCGCATCATCTCGACCAGCATGCCCTCGCGCAGGCCGCGGTCGGCGACGCGCAGCCGCGGGCAAGGATAGGAGCGGCGGATGGCGTCGAGGATGGCGCAGCCGGCAAGCACCAGGTCGGCGCGTTCGGCGCCGATGCACGGATTGGCCGCGCGCTCGTCGAAACTCATGGCCATGAGCTCGGCGACCACGCGGGAAATCTCCTCATCCGACAGCCAGCAGCCGTCGACCCGGCGGCGGTCGTAGCGCTTGAGCCGCAAGAATACGCCGGCGATCGTCGTCACCGTGCCGGAGGTGCCGAGCATGTGAAAGCCGCCGCGATCGCACGGATGATCCGCGGCAAATTTTTCGACGAAACGCGCGACCTCCTGCACCATGGCCTCGTAAGTCGCCGGCGAAACAACATGGCCGCCGTAGCGCTCAGCCAGCGTGACGACGCCGAGCGGCAGCGACGCCCAGCCGACGATGTCCGGTTTCGGCGGCCCGCGCCGGCCGGCGGCCGGGCGGCCGAGCCGCACCAGCTCCGACGAGCCGCCGCCGATATCGAACAGGATGACGCCCGAGGCTGTCGGATCGAACAGCTCGGTGCAGCCGGTCGCCGCGAGCCGCGCCTCGGTCGCCGAATCGATGATCTCCAGCTCCAGGCCCGCCTGCTCGGCGACGCGATTGCGGAACGCCTCGCCGTTCTCGGCGGCGCGACAGGCTTCGGTGGCGATGAGTCGCGCGCGCAAAACGCCCCGCGCGCTCATCTTGTCGCGGCACACCTGCAGCGCCTCGACCGCGCGCGCGATCGCCGCCTCGCTGATGCGGCGCGAGGCGGCGACACCCTCGCCAAGCCGGATGATGCGGGAGAAGGCGTCGACGACGCGGAAGCCGTCGCCGGCGGGCCGGGCGATCAGCAGGCGGCAATTGTTGGTGCCGAGATCGAGCGCCGCATAGGTCGCGTCGGATTGCCCATTGGCCGACGCCTGCCAGTCGTCGCGACGGGAATCGCGACGGATGCCATAGGGCGTCCGACGACCCCAGCGGGAGCCGCGCTGGCCCGCTCTGGCGTCGAGGCCGCCTTTCGGCGGGGCCTCGTCGTCCATCCACAAACCTTCCCGCCACGGCCGGAGCGCGGCGGCTCGACGGCGCGGCTGTTCAAGTCCCAAATCGGGCAAACTGTAGCAGCGCAAGGCTTAAGGGCAATACCGTGCTTTACACTGTGCTTTGCACTACCCTTTTCTTGGGCACGAGCCATGCCGGGGGCGCCTTCTTGTCGCGGTCGGCCAACTCCATTATGTCAGCGCCACAAGGCTTTACGGGATTGAACAGCCATGAATTTGCAGCAGTCCGCCAAAGACCGCGCGGAGCAATTAACCGCGGACCGATTGTCGGTCGAGAAATTTGCCGTCGGCCAGTCGGTGCCGCGCAAGGAAGACCCCATGCTGCTGCGCGGCCAGGGGCACTATACCGACGACGTCGCCCTGCCCGGCCAGGCCTATGCGGTGATGGTGCGCAGCCAAAACGCCCACGGCGTCATCCGCTCCATCGACACCGAAGCGGCACGCAAAATGCCCGGCGTGCTCGGCGTCTATACCGCCGCCGAACTGAAGGGCTACGGCCCGCTCAAATGCGTCGTGCCGTTCAACAATCGTGACGGCACGCCGATGAAGAAGCCACTGCGCGAAGCGCTGGCGGTCGGCAAGGTGCGCTATGTCGGCGATCCGGTCGCCTTCGTCGTCGCCGAGACCGTGCACGCGGCCAAGGACGCCGCCGAAGCGGTCAATATCGACATCGAAACGCTTCCCGCCGTGACCTCCGCCGAAGACGCAGCCAAAGCCGGCGCGCCGCAGCTCTACGACGATGTGCCAGGCAATGTGTCGCTCGATTATCATTATGGCGATGCCGAAGCGGTCAAGGCGGCGTTCGCCCAGGCCGCCCATGTCACCAAGCTGAATCTCGTCAACAGTCGGCTCGTGGTCGCCGCCATGGAGCCGCGCGCGGCGCTCGCCGCCTATGACGGCCAGCGCTTTACGCTCTATGTCGGCTCGCAAGGCGTGTTCGGCATGCGCGCCAATATCGCCGAAGCGCTCGGCGTGACGGCGAAGGACGTGCGCGTGCTGACCGGCCAGGTCGGCGGCTCGTTCGGCATGAAGGCCGCGGTGTTTCCCGAATACATTTGCATGCTGCACGCCGCGCGCGCGCTGGGCCGCCCGGTGAAGTGGACCGACGAGCGTTCGGGAAGTTTTGTCTCCGACAGCCACGGCCGCAATCACGACGTCACTGGCGAGCTCGCGCTCGACGCCGACGGCAAATTCCTCGCCGTGCGCCTGACCAGCTACGCAAATGTCGGCGCGTTCCTGTCGCCAGTGGCGCCGATGCCTGGCACCATCAATGCGGTGAAGAACGTGCAGGGCATGTACCGCACGCCGCTCATCGAAGTCTCGACCAAGGTCATGTTCACCAATACCTCGCACGTGTCCGCCTATCGTGGCGCCGGCCGGCCCGAGGGCAATTATTACATGGAGCGCCTGATCGACGCCGCCGCCGTCGAGATGGGCATCGATCGGGTCGCATTACGCAAGCGCAATCAGATCGCGCCGCGCGATTTGCCGTACAAGACCGCCTCGGGTGGCACCTACGACAGCGGCGATTTCGCCGCCCTGACCAAGCAGGCGTTCGAGTTCGCCGACGGCAAAGGCTTTGCCAAGCGCAAGCGCGAAAGCGCCCGGCGCGGCAAGCTGCGCGGGCTCGGCATCGGCAATTTCCTCGAAGTCACCGCGCCGCCGTCGAAGGAGCTTGCCGACATCAAATTCAATCCCGACGGCACGGTGACGCTGGCGACCGGCACGCTCGACTTCGGCATGGGCCACGCCACGCCGTTCGCGCAAGTGCTAAGCGACCGGCTCGGCATTCCGTTCGAAAAAATCTCGCTGCTGCAAGGCGACAGCGACAAGCTCGCCATGGGCGGCGGCTCGGGCGGCTCGAAATCGATCATGCATACCGGCACCGCGATCGTCGAAGCCGCGGTGAAGGTCATCGAGAAAGGCAAGGAGCTGGCGGCGCACGCGCTCGAAGCCGCGCCGTCGGACATTGCTTTCGACCATGGCAACTTCACCATCGTCGGCACCGATCGCGCGATCTCGATCATGGATCTGGCGAAGAAATTGCACGACGGCACAAAGCCGCCGGCCGACGCCCCGCAATCCCTCGACGTCACCCATATCAGCGACGGCCCCAGTGCCTCGACCTATCCCAACGGCTGCCACATCGCCGAAGTCGAGGTCGATCCGCAAACCGGCGTCGTCGAGATCGCCCGCTATTCCTGCGTCAACGACTTCGGCACCGTCATCAATCCGCTGATCGTCGAAGGCCAGCTGCACGGCGGCGTGGTGCAGGGCATCGGCCAGGCGCTGATGGAGAAGACGGTCTACGACGGCGATGGCCAGTTGCTCACCGGCTCGTTCATGGATTACGCCATGCCGCGCGCTACCGACGTTTCGTCATTCACGCTCGCCGATCATCCGGCGCCGGCCAAAACCAATCCGCTCGGCGTCAAAGGCTGCGGCGAGGCCGGCTGCGCCGGTGCGCTCACGTCGGTGATGAATGCGGTGATCGACGCGCTCGGCGACCGCGGCATCCGCCATATCGACATGCCGCTGACGCCGGCAAAAATCTGGCAGGCGCTGCAGGCCGCGAAGGCCAACAGCCCGCAATGACGCAAGTCGTTTCCGTCCAGCCGATCCGCCCGGCCGAATCGCGGTTGATCGCGGCCGTCTGCGCGGCGCACATGATGAGCCATTATTACATGCTCATGCTGGCGCCGCTGTTCGTCTTCATCCGCGCCGATTTCAATGTCAGCTATACCGAGCTGGCGCTGGCGCTGACCGTGTTCAATGTGGTTTCCGGCGTGCTGCAGACGCCGGTCGGCTTTCTGGTCGACCGCATCGGCGCCCGTTTCGTACTGATTGCGGGCTTGGCGCTGTCCAGCATCGCTTATGCGGTCGCCGGCATCGTCGGTTCTTACTGGATCTTCATCGCGATGTACGGCGTCGCCGGCCTCGGCAACACCGTGTTTCACCCCTCCGACTATTCACTGTTGTCGCATCACGCGCCGCCGGAACGGCTCAGCCATGTCTTTTCGTTCCACACCTTCGCCGGAATGGTCGGCTCGGCCATCGCGCCGGTGACGCTGCTCTACATGCAAAGCATGTTCGGCTGGCGCGGCGCCTATATCGGCGCGTCGATTTTCGGCTTGCTGGTTCTGCTGGTGCTGATTGCGCAACCCGAGCCCGCCACCGAAATCCGGCACAGCGTAAAAAGTTCCGCGAAGGGGCGTCCGGCCGTCGCCGATGTCGGCTGGCGGCTCCTGCTGTCGGCGCCGATCCTGCTCAATCTCGCCTACTTCACCCTGACGTCGATCATGAGCGGCGGCCTCAACACCTATCTCGTGGTGGCGCTCGGCGCCTTGCATGGCACCGCGCCGGCCGTCGCCAATATGGCGCTGACCTCGCTGCTCGCCATGAACGCGGTCGGCGTGCTCGCCGGCGGCGTGCTTGCCGGACGCACCAGCCATCACGCCGTGGTCGCCGCGACCGGGCTCGCCGTCGGCGGCACCGTGACGGCGATCATCGGCTGGTTCGGCTTGCCGCCCGCCGGACTCATTCTGCTCATGGGCTTCAGTGGACTCTGCGTCGGCATGACCTATCCGTCGCGCGACATGCTGGTGCGTGCCGTGACCCCGCCGAACGCCTATGGCCGCGTCTTCGGCTTCGTCAGCATGGGCTTCAATATCGGCGCCAGCGTCGCGCCGATCGTCTATGGCGCGCTGATGGATCACGGCCAACCGCTCGCGGTCTTCATGCTGTCGGCCGCCGTCTGCATCATCTGCATCTCGACCGTGACGTTCGGATTCTCGCGCCGCGAGGTTCACTGAGACGTCGTTTCGATAGAAGGACCGGAGGAATGAACGGTCGCAACGCTACGGCGTTGAAGTGTCTCGGCGCGGCGATCGCGATCGCGCTCGCTGCCGGCTCACCGGCCCACGCGCAAGAGCACAGTTGGCTGCTCCCAGATCTGGCGAACGCAGCGAAGGCCGAAGGCGCGCTAACCGTCTATGGCTCGATGAACGAGCAGGAGGCGCTGCCTCTGTGGAAGGTGTTCGAGGACGCAACCGGCGTAAAAGTGAGCTACGTGCGCTCCTCGGACACCCAGATCATGGCCAAGGTGGCGATCGAGAACCGCGCCGGGCAGCACACCTGGGACATCGCCTTCACCACCACGGTGCCGCAACTGCCCTCCGCCTATCTCGCGCAGTTCGATCCGCCGGAAGCCAAGGGCCTGATGGCGGAGGCGCGCGACCCTAACCGCCGCTGGTACGGCGGCTACGCCAATTACAATGCGCCGGCCTACAACACCAATTTCGTCCATAAGGCGGATCTGCCGAAAACCTACGAAGAGTTCGCCGCGCACAAGGAATGGGCCGGGAAGATCGCGATCGACGATACCGACAACGAATGGCTCGCCGCGATCTGCGCCTTCTATGGCGACGCGCGCGGCCAGGCGCTGGTCAAGAGCATCGTCGCTGCGCTTGACCCGGTCATCACCGACGGCCATCTCGCGCTTGCGCGCTCGGTCGGGTCCGGCGAATATTGGCTGGCGCTCAACAACTTTCTACCGCTGACGCTCAATGTGAAGATGTCCGGCGCGCCGACCGATTTTTGGCTGATCGAGCCGGTACCGCTGATCTTCGGCTCGGTCGGCGTCAATACGCTGGCGCCGCATCCCAGCGCGGCAAAACTTGCCGGAAACTTCGTGCTAAGCAAGGAAGGCGAGACGTTCATGACGCGCAAGGGCCGCCTGCCGACACGGCCGGATGTCACGACCAACCCGCCCGAAGTCGGCGAGATGCTCAAAGAGAGAAAGATCATGCCGGTGGTGTTCAGCGGCGACGATCAGAGGAAATGGCAAAAGATTTTTAATGAGCTGTTCGGGCGCCATTGATCGAGCCCGGAGGCTTTAGGAAAACGCAACAAGGAGACATTCATGAAAATCTGCCGCTACGATGACGATCGGATGGGAGTTGTGCGCGGCGACCTCGTGCACGACGTGACCGAGGCGCAGACCGAAATCCGCAAATCCATGCCTTATGCGATGAAGGGCGATGCGGTGGTGGCGGCTTTGCCGCAATGGCGTGAGCGCATCGAGCGCATGGCCGATAAGGCGCCGGGCAAGCCGATTGCACAGGTCAAGCTCTTGCCGCCGGTGGCGCGGCCGACCAAGCTCACTTGCGCGCCGACCAATTACCAGGCGCATATCGCCGAGATGGACAAGGCGTCGCAGCAGCCGGGCTCGCAGATTGTCCGTCACCAGTCGCCGAACATCCTCGAAGCGGGCATGTTCCTAAAAGCCAACTCCGCTCTGGTCGGCCCTTCGGAAGGCATCCCGATTCGCTTCCCGGACCGCCGCAACGACCACGAGGTCGAGCTGGTCATGGTGATCGGCAAGACCGGCAGCGACATTCCGCAGTCGAAGGCGCTCGACTATGTCGCCTGCTACGCGCTCGGTCTCGACATGACCGTGCGCGGCCGCGAGGATCGCAGCTTCCGCAAGTCGGTCGACGGTTACGCGGTGCTCGGCCCATGGATGGTGACCGCCGACGAGTTGCCCGATCCCGACAACATCCCGCTCAGCCTCACCGTCAACGGCGAGACCCGGCAGAACAGCAATACCAGCCAGCTGATCTACAACTGCCGCCGGCTGATCGAATTCGCCTCCGAGTTCTACACGCTCTATCCAGGCGACCTCGTCTATACTGGCACGCCCGACGGCGTCGGGCCGGTAAAACCCGGCGACGTCATCGTCTGCCGCTCGGCGCCCGTGCTCGGCGAACTGAAGATCGCCGTACGGGCCCATGAAGCCGGCCGCGTGCCGAGCGAACAGCGCGTTCCCGCCTGAGCGGCGCGCATAGGAGAATGCCATGTTGCAGATCAAGCGAGCCGGCCATTCGACGCTGACGACGCCCGATATCGAGCGGATGATCGATTATTTCACCCGCATCGTGGGCTTGAGCCTCGCCGCGCGCGAGAAGAACCGCGCCATCCTCGCCACCAAATCCGGCCTTGAGGCGATCGTGCTGGAACGCGGCGGCGCCGTCGAGGCGCCGCGGCTGTCGCTCCAGGTGGCGCCGGGCAGCGATCTCGGCGAGCTGGCGTCGCGGCTGAAGAAAGCCGGCATGAAGAGCGAGCGGCGCAGCGACATCACGCCTGGCATCGGCGAAGCGGTGACGTTCGCCGACCCCAAAGGCACCACGATCGAGATCTTTTCCGATTTCAAATTTGCGCCGGAGGACAACACCTTCACCGGCGTCATGCCGATAAAATTCGGCCACATCGCCTATCAGTGCCCGGACGTGAAGGGCATGGTGAAATTCTATTGCGACGTACTCGGCTTCCGCGTGTCGGACTGGCGCTCGGATTTCTTCGCCTTCCTGCGCTGCAGCCGCGACCATCACACGGTGAATTTCCTGCACAACGAGAAAACCGCGATCCACCACATCGCCTTCGAGGTGCGCGACTGGTCGGACATCAAGCGCGCCTGCGACATGCTCGCCCGCAACGACATCAAGCTGACCTGGGGGCCGATCCGCCACATCATCGGCCACAACATCGCGATCTATCACAAGAACCCGGACGGCGTGGTGATCGAGTTCTTCACCGATCTCGACCAGATGCACGACGAAGAGCTCGGCTTCTTCGAGCCGCGGCCCTGGCACCAGGACCGCCCGCAGAAGCCGAAAGTCTGGAGCGACGACACGCCGTCGAACTGGTGGGGCCCGATGTCCCACGGTTCGCCGCAACACGCGCAGGCCCTGGCGCAGCCGGCCGCCGCACCGGTCCACCACGGCCTGCAGACCGCGCCGCGCAAGCCGGCGCTCGCGGAAGCCCGCGCCAAGCAGTCACAAAAAAAGAGCCGCGGCAAAACCAAGCCGCGGCGCTAGCAACGATACTTGGAAATCTGGCCGAGATGTCCTAAATGGTGCGCTCGCTCGCCGGCAGCTTGAATGGCTGCTCCGGCGCTGCCAAGCAAGTTTCACGATCACGGCTAATATGCTGATAGCGTGAAGGAATTGGGGAATAGTTCAACGGTAGAACTGCGGACTCTGACTCCGTCAATCTAGGTTCGAATCCTAGTTCCCCAGCCAATTGTTTTCGCAGGACTTTTGCCTCTGGAATGAGAAATTTCAATTCGCCTGAGACATTATATATCCGCATCCCGAACGCACCGCATATCCGTCCCGAACGGACCCACGCCGACCATGGCACCGGCGTTGTTAGGTATGGCTTTCGAGTGCCGCCAAACCTGCCTGCTGCAAGCGCTTCAGGTCGCACTCGCCGCGGCCCGCCGCCTCAATGATGCGAGCTGCGATGCTGGCGTAAACGACGGCGGGCTGCGCGATCCTGCGGAGCTCTTTGACGGTCGCGTTGAAGGCTTCGCCCATATTGCGCGTCGTCTCGTCATTAAACGAGCCGTCCTCGGGCTTGATGAACGGCAGAATTGACGCCACGCCACTAACCTCCGTCGCACCCTTTATCTTTACCAGAAAGGATGAAATTGCACCAGTACCCCTTTGCTATTTGAAGGCAATGCCAATACGTTTTTCGCTTCTCCATACGACACGGCATGGATGCTGATAGTGATCGCCCCGGATCATCAGGATAAACTCATCTGGGATGCCAAATGGGCTGGCGACATCAAGACAGGCTCCGGTACCCGATAGATTCCGTACCGTGCAGTCAATGCCTCCGCCACGACTGAATGAAATCGTTCCCGGCTTGAGAACGCAGTGGCGTTGAGTGTTCCGGTTGTCAGCCATTTAGAAGCCCCATGACCTGGCAGCTGGCACCTCGCCGCAGGCTGGGAGGTGAATTTGTACTATGGCCGCGCGAATTAAGGTTCTCTCAACGGGTGTGGCGCATCATGTTAAACGGACGATTGCGTGGGTCTGTTGCATTTCAGAGTGGCTGGGGCTCAAAAGTCGGCAGTTTTGATTACATCGCGCCGGCCGTAATTTGCCGAAGCTGTCGCGTGCACGTGCGAACCACTCCGGATAGCCAGGTCAAGGGGACGGGAAATGACTATTCATCACTTCAGCAGTATTTTGATTGTGGAC
>JBEKKM010000012.1:0-53007 GCA_050010715.1 Xanthobacteraceae bacterium
ACTTCACGGCGCTGTCGGCGGGCGACGTCATCGCCACCGGCACGCCCGAAGGCGTCGGCCACAGCCGCAAGCCGCCACTGTGGATGAAACCGGGCGACACGCTCGAAGTCGAGATCACCGGCATCGGTGCTCTGCGCGCGCGCGCATCGTTGATGAGAGTGCGTGATCTCTCCATTTTCCCCCTCCCCCTTGTGGGGAGGGGTAGGCGCGGGGGTCGTGAGACGGCGCGCTAACGTCGACAATCATGCCGGCCAAACCAGTTGAGCTTCAGCAGGCGACGAAGTGCGCAAGGTCGAGCGCGCCGATGCCAAGACGCGGCATGCCTTGCCAGATGATGACCCAAAACAATAATCCCTGCGCGACAACTGCAATGGCGAGACCGGCGACGCCCTGGAGCGCGAGCACGATCGCGACGAGAAGGCGACCGTAAGCCGGGAGCGCTTCTGCTGCCTTCGCCTTAACAGCCAGCCACGACGACATGCCGGGCACACCACACGGTAGCGAGACGCCGGCAATGAACAGGTTGGTCAAGCTCGGCAGCACGGTCGAGAACAGGGTGGCGTAGATCCACCAGTATTCCGGATTTACCGGGTCGGCCTTGATAGCATCGAGAAACTCGAGCATGGGCGGAAACACAGGTTTGCCGCCACCGGACGCTGCAAGGCCATCGAACAATTGCACCGCGGCGACCACAGCCACGGCCAAAACAGCGATGACGGCCGAAGCCAAGAGCGCGTTGATCACGGCGTAGAGATAGGGCCACCACTTCCCGCGTTCGAGGCCGCGCCGCATCAAGGCGCGCATGAGGCCGAGCGACGATGCGACAGCAAAGCCACGTCGGCAAAGCACATCACAATCATGACAATGACGAAGAGAGACGGAACGATACGTTGCCATCCGTGTGCTTTGAAATTTTCCTGCGCGACAAACACAACGTTGGTGCCAATGAACGCCACAGCGAAAGCGACAGCGCCAGCGCCAGTGCCAGTGCCAGCGAAAGCGACAACTAAAGCGAAAGCGACAGCGACAGCGCAGGAGCCACCGCGACCGCCAGCGTAAGCGACAGCGAACGCGAAAGCGACAACGAAAGCGAAAGTGCCGGCGAAAGCGAAAGCGCCAGTGCCAGCGACGGCGAAAGCGGAAGCTACAGCGACAGCGACAGAGGCAGCGATAGCGCCAGCGCTAACGAAAGCGCCAAGGAGATCGCCAGCGCTAGCTTCGGCGACATGGACAGCGAAAGCGACAGCGGCGGCGAATGCAAGTGCGAGAGCGACAGCGCCAGGGCCAGCGCCAGTGAGAGCGAGAGCGACAGCGACAGCGCCAACGACCGCGACGGCAAAAGCGCCAGCGCCAGCGAAAGCGCCAGCGACGAAAGCGAGAGCGGCAAAGACCGCGACAGCGAGAGCGAAAGCGACAGCGCCAGAGACAACGCCAGCGCCAGCAAAAGCCACAGCGACAGCGACAGCCATAACGAAAGCGAGTGCCAAAGCGCCAGGGTCAGCGCCTGCGCGAGCGCTTGCGCGAGCGACAGCGATAACGGCAAAACCGAAAGCGAAAGATAAAGCGGCCGTGACAGCGACGGCGACAGGCAAAGCAACAGTGAAAGCGACAGCGAAAGTACCGGCGACAGCGACATCGCCAATGCCAGCGCCAACGCCCGCGCCTGCGACAATGACGCTGACAGCGACAGCGACAATCAGCCACGCCAAGCTGCGTAATCCCTTGGCGAGTGCAAAACGTCGAACTGCGAATGCCAAAAATGCGATAGCGACGAGAGTCGTCGCCCGGCGCCAATCGTCCGTGGCGTGCAGCCCGAGCGCGGCCTCAGCCGGTCCGACATGGTTGCTGACGGCCCAGATGATTACGATCGCCGCGATCAGATAAAAGAGGGCGAGCAGCAGGCAGCGATCGAAGGCTGGCGCGGTCCACAGTGGCGCCGGTTTGCGCAAGCCAAAGGCGTGCGGAAACAAGGTCAGGTTCGCCATGTCCGCGTCGCCGAAGAAGTGATCGACGGCAATGAGGAAGCTATTCAGTCTGAGCGCATATTCGTTCCAATTGCCGTTATGGTCGTTGCGCTCGCTCGTAGCGACCAGCGCGGCGCCCGCTCCGAGCGCACGGAAATAGTGCAGGACGGCGAGGCCAAAGGCAGCAATTCCGACCAGGATGAAAACGCCGATCAGCGCAACCAGCGGCGCGCCGAGCGCGGGCCGCATATCGAACCGGAAATCGTGCCAAAACGGAGCGAGAATTGCGCCAAGAATCGCGGCAAATACCGCAGCGCACAGTGCATCCAGCGCCCTTATGTTCAAATTCGCCCCACGACGCAATGGAACCGCCGCCGTCCGGCAGCGCGACCCCGTCGCAACTATAGCGCGATTTTGCCTACGTTAAAGAACGCTTGTTTCGAAGGGTGGGCCGTCATTCCGGCCGAGCGAAGCGAGAGCCGGAATCCATAATCGCAGATTTGGCATAACTGCCCCCGGAGCAATGTTCCAGCACACTGTGGTTATGGATTCCGGGCTCGCGCCTTTGGCGCGCCCCGGAATGACGCTATGGCGCCAGCCCGAACAGAATCTCGGCATTGCGATAACAAATCTTCTCGCGCTCGGCGGTTGACAGCGGCAGCGAGTTGAGGACCTTTATTGTGTCGCGGATGTAGCCCGGCCCTTTCTCCTTGTCGAACGGGCAATCGGACGCGAACACCACGTGGTCGGCGCCGAAGAAATCGAGGCCGCACACCGTCGCGGCGCGGGCGCCTTCCACGGCGGTGTCGCCGTAAAAATCCTTGAAGTAGTCGTACGGCCGCTTCTTCAGCGATTTCAGCAGCGCGCCGTAATCCTCGTCCGAGGTGCGCACGCCGAGCTGATCGAATGAATGGGCGACGCGGCCTTCGAGATAAGGTATGACGCCGCCCAAGTGGTGCGCGATCACCTTGAGCTGCGGAAACTGATCCATGATGCCGGAGAACACGAAGCGCGCCAGCGTCACACCGGTCTCGTACGGCCAGCCGAGCACGCTGCAGATTTCGTATTTGGAATATTTCTCGGTCGGATAATCGGGCATGTCGCGGGTGCGCGACGGATGCAACAGGATCGGCTTGCCGGAATTGGCGACGATCTCGAAGATCGGGCGGAACTGCGGCTCGTCAAGCGGCACGCCGTTGGCGTTGGTGGCGAGCTGCACCGCATTGGCGCCATTCTTCAGCGCGCGTTCGACCTCCTTGGCGGCGGCCTCCGGCGCGTTCATCGGCAACAGCGCCGACCAGCCGACAAAATGCTTAGGGTGTTTCGCCACGATTTCGCCGAGGCCGTCATTGGCGATCTTCGCCATGTCCGGCGATTTGTCCGGCCCCCACAGCCGCTCCATCGGCGGCAAGCCGTGGGACAGCACTTGCGCATAATTCTCGAACGATTCGACAACGCGCAGCCGCAGCTCGAGATCGGATAAAGCCGGAATGCCGCGCACGCGCTTGCCGAGATCCTTCGCTCCCGCCGGCGTCTCCAGCAGAGCGTCGTAATAGCGCTTCGGAAAAAAATGATTGAAGGCATCGATATAGCGCATGCGGCTCATTCCCCGTATTCAAGCTGTTGTTGGTTGGCTGTCAGCGCGCCTGCATCAGCCAGGACGCGATCGCGAAAGCATCGGCGTCGCGATCGAAATAGCCGATCACCTGCAGCCCGAGCGGGAGTGCCTCGACCTCGAACAGCGGCAGCGACAGCGACAGCGACGGCACGCCGAGCAGCGACGACGGCACGCCGAATTCCGGATTGCCGGTCGAGCTTAAGCCCTCCGGCGCGGGGCCAGGCGCCGCGAGCGTG
Organism: Xanthobacteraceae bacterium; assembly: GCA_050010715.1. GTDB lineage: Bacteria > Pseudomonadota > Alphaproteobacteria > Rhizobiales > Xanthobacteraceae > BOG-931. Next base: position 3,819 of record JBEKKM010000012.1, read on the forward strand.
ATGCAGGCGTCGCAGCCCGCGGCAAGCGCGGCATGGACGGCGCGAATGCGCGCTCTTTCCTTGAGGTCGGCGCGATGCTCGGCCAGCGTCATAGTTTCGTATTTCTCCGCACGCTCAAGAATATTGCGGCTCAGCTTGCCGGCGTCACGGTCGCGCATCGAGCGCAGGAACCAGCGCGTCTCCCAGCCGTTGCAGCGGTGCGATAATTCCGCGGCATTGCGCAATTCGGCTTCCAGCGCCGCGACATTTTCGTTGTTGTGGCGCGTCTGGATATCGACGCCAGCAGATTTCAGCCGCGCCACGAAGTCTTGCAGCAGCTCCTTGGCGCCGCCCGCCGCGACGTCCCAGCCGGCGGTCTCAAGCACGGCGAGCGATTGCGGTTTCACCGCCAGCGGCGCCTCATGCGGCCCCTGCAGGCCGGGCGTGCCGGCATCGCCGCCGACCCGAGCGACGATCTCATAAGCGACCTGCCAAGTGTCTTCGAGCGACGCGCCGAGGATGCCGGTGCAGCTTTGGCTTTGATAATCGTGGCTGCCCTCGCGGTTGAGCGCATTGACCGTCGGCTTGAAGCCGACGCAGCCGCAATAGCTCGCCGGACGCACGGTCGAGCTGATCACCTGGGTGCCGAGCGCCGCGCTGACGATGCCGGCGGCGACCGACGCCGCCGAACCGCTCGATGAGCCGCCGGGCGTATGCGCGGCGTTCCAGGGATTGCGCGTGCCGCGCGGCTCGGATGCGGCGAACTCCGTCGTCACCGTCTTGCCGATGATAACCGCGCCGGCGTCGCGCAGCGCCCGCACGCACGCGGCGTCCTTTCCGGAGCGCCAGCCGGAAAACAGCGGCGAGCCCATTTCGGTCGGCATGTCGACGGTCTCGATGATGTCCTTGATGCCGACCGGCATGCCGTCGATGGCCGACAGCGGCTTGCCGGCACGCCAGCGCGCGGCCGAATTGTCCGCCGCCGCCCGCGCCGCCGGCACGTTGGTGCAGACGAAAGCTCCAATCCGCGGCTCCCATTGGTCGAGCAGCTCGAGCGACTTTTCCAGGAACTGGCGCGGCGTCTCTTTTCCGGAAGCGAAATTTTGCGCGGCCGCGAGATACGGACGCATGATTGGCTTTGTTTGGTCGGGTGCGAGCATGCCAACCTATTTCTTGCTCTCGTCGTAATAGTGAATCTCATAGAGCATGCAACCGCGATCCGACTTGAACGGCCCGTGATGGACGCCCGGCGGCCGGCACGCATAGGTCGGCGCATCGAACGGCTCGCCGCCCCGACCTTTGTCGTCGTTGCCGACGATCAGGTCGCCGGAGACGAGATAAACCTCCTCCCAATGATCGTGCACGAACGGCGCGGTGGTGTAGACGCCGGGTGCAAAACGCAGGAGCCGCGTGCGGCTGCCCATCTTCCTGGTCTCGTCGAGATCGCTGGCCAGGATTTTTTGCTGGATGCCGGACGGATAGCCGGGCGGCGTTACCCAGCCCTCCTTCATGTCGACCTTGTGGAATTCGAGATGCGGCTTATTCATCGGCATGATCTTGCCTCCCTATTCCTCATCCGAGCACCGGCAGCGTGCGGATGCCGTAGCGATGTTTAATTTTTCGCCCGAGCACCGGATCGTCGAGCTCGACTTCGAAAACGTCCGACGGCCGCACGCCGCCCTTGGCCGACAGCGTGCCGCAGAACATCAGCGTGCCTTCGGCAAGCCCGGCCTTGCCGGCGTATTTCTCGATTAGATCCAACGGGTCGAGCATCGCCGTCACCGGACCTTCCTGATACAGCACGCGCTTGCCGTTTTCGGAAATGTAGGCGCGCAGCATCAGCTTGTCCCAGTGTGGCGCGACCTCGACCATTGGCCAAAATTCCGGCGCGATCGGCTTGTCGCACATCTGCTTCGACACCGAGACGCCGTATTTTTCCACCTCACGATCGGTATGGTCGGAACCGGCGCCGACCCACAGCCGGCCGTCCTGCTGCAGCAGCACGAACTCGCCTTCCCCGCTCGACGCCTCGCCGAGCACTTCGATGCTGTCGGCGATGGTCAGCCGCGCCGCCGAGGCGCGATAGAAGATCGGCGTCGTCGCCGGCGGCTTTACGCCAAGCGCGCCGAGTTCCTTGATGTGCAGTTCGACGGCGGCGCGGTCGCGCCCGGTCCAGCCGGCGACCACAAGCTGGTCGACTGTGACATTGCGGCGCGTCAGCCCGGAATCGTCGTGAAGCAGAAGCGGAAGCACGCGCGCCGACACTGGACCTCTCCGCCCGTTGCATTGAATTTGGCCGCATTGTACAGGAGGGGCAAGCCTACGCAATCAAGCGACAGAGAAGCGCGCGAGGAGCCGCAGCCAAGCATCGCTGCGGCGGGACGCAGCCTCCTCATCGCCTTACAGAGGATGCGCGCCATGCATGAAATCACCGGCCAAGTTCATTGGCACGAGCCGAGCGGCTTCAAACGCGCCGGCTTTGGCAAGTTCAACCGGCCGAAGACGCCCTATGACCTGTTCATGGAAGCGGACGACATTCCGGTCTACCGCGATATCGGCGTCAGTAAAGTGCAGAACCTGCCGCTGCAACCTTGGAAACGCATGGGCGGCCGCGGCAGCTACATCCAGCTGCACGGCACCGAAGGCAAATGGGGCGCCTATGTCGTCGAGGTGCCGGGCGCCGGCGCGCTCAATCCCGAAAAGCACATGTACGAGGAGGTCTACCTCGTCGTCGAAGGCCGCGGCTCGACCGAAGTCTGGCTCGAAGGCGACAACAAGCGGCATGTGTTCGAGTGGCAGAAGGGCTCGTTGTTCTCGATTCCGGTCAATGCCATGCACCGCATCGTCAACGCGAGTTCCGCGCCGGCGCTGCTGCTCGGCGGTACCACGGCGCCCAATCTGATGAACCTGATCAACAACACCGACGTGATCTTCAACTGCCCCTATCAGTTCCGCGACCGCTTCTCCGGCGCTGACGATTTCTACAAATACAAGGACGACATCGAGCCCGATCCGGTGCGCGGGCTTGCCATGCGGCGCACCAATTTCATCCCCGACATCGTCAATTGCGATCTGCCGCTCGACAATCGCCGCTCGCCGGGCTGGCGCCGGGTCGAGCCGTTCATGACCGGCAACACGTTCTATCTGTGGATCGGCCAGCACGAGAACGGCCATTATTCCAAGGCGCATGCTCACACTTCGGCGGCGGTGCTGATCTGCATCAAGGGCAAGGGCTACACTTATACTTGGCCCGAGCGTCTCGGCTTGACGCCGTGGAAAGACGGCAAGATGGCCGAGGTCAAACGCGTGGATTACGAGCCGGTCGGCATGGTGTCGGCTGCACCGGGCGGCGCGCGCTGGTATCACCAGCATTTCGGCGCCTCGAAAGAAGCGTTCCGCCTCACCGCGTGGTTCGGCCCGCACAATCCCGGCCGCGAACCCGGCCCGCCCGGCGAAAAGCATACCGATTATACCGCGATGGATATTCCCGAAGGCGGCACCGCAATCCCCTATTACATGGAGGATCCGTTCCTGCGCCAGGAATACGCTGAGACCATGAAGCGCGAGGGCGCCAAGAACCGCATGCGGCCGGAATATTACGAGCGCGATTACCGCGGGCTATTGCCGAAAGAATGACGGCGTGACCGACGAGTCGCAAGGCGGCCGCATCTTCTTCTCCAACACCGGGCGCACGTTCGGCGAAGAGGACGAATTGTGCGTGCTCTCGGTCGGCGTCGATATCGGCTCGTCGACCTCGCATCTCGTGTTCTCACGCATCGTGCTGGAGCGGCTCGATAGCCGCTACGTGGTCACCGAGCGCGAGAGCTTTTATCAGTCCGACATTCTGCTCACGCCCTACTCCGCCGAGGAAACCATCGACGCCGATGCGCTCGGTGCCTTCATCGCGCGGCAATACAAGGACGCCAAAATCGATCCCGACGAGATCGATACTGGCGCGCTGATCCTGACCGGCGTCGCGGTGCGCCGCCGCAACGCACGGCGCATCGGCGAATTGTTTGCGGCGCAGGCCGGCAAGATGGTCGCGGTCTCTGCCGGCGACAGCCTTGAAACCGTGATGGCGGCCTATGGCTCCGGCGCGGCGGCGCGCTCGATCCGCAGCGGCGCGCCGCTGATCAACGTCGATATCGGCGGCGGCACCTCGAAGATCGCGGTCTGCGCCGAGGGCAAGGTGATCGACGTCACCGCGCTCGATGTCGGCGCGCGCCTGGTCGTGCTCGACGATGCGCGGCGCATCGTGCGGCTCGAAGAAGCCGGCCGCCGCTTCGGAGCGGAGCTTGGCCTAAAACTTGAGCCCGGCGTGATGCTCTCCGAACCACAGGCGCAAGCGCTTGCGGCACGCATGGCCGACAGTCTGCTCGAAGCGATGAAAGGTGGCTCGCCGCGTGCCGGCGGCGCAGACTTGTTGCGGCTCGATCCGCTGACCTGGCGCGGCGAAGTATCCGACGTGAGTTTTTCCGGCGGCGTCTCCGAATATATTTATGGCGGCGAGGCCAAAGCGTTCGGCGACATCGGCCCGCAGCTCGCCGCCGAGGTGCGCGCGCGGCTGCGCGATTGGGGGCCGCAACTGGCGCGGCCCGACGCGCGCATCCGCGCCACCGTGATCGGCGCCTCGCAATATACGATGCAGGTTTCCGGCAGCACGATCTTCGTGTCGCCGCTCGAAACGCTGCCGCTTCGCAATGTGCCGGTGATCGCGCCGACGCTGCCGCTCGACGACGAGATCATCGATTCCGCTGCGATCGCCACTGCGATCAAAGCGGCGCTGAAGCGGCTCGATCTCGGCGACGGCCAAAGCCCGGTGGCCATTTTCGTGCCGTGGCGCGGCTCGGCGACCTTCCGCCGCCTCGACGATTTCTGCAAAGGCGTCGCCGACGGATTGGAGACGGTGCTGGCCCACGGCCATCCCATCGTGCTCGCCGGCGACGGCGACGTCGGCGGCCTGATCGGCATCCACTATTGCGAAGAGATGAAGCTGAAAAACCCGATCGTCTCGATCGACGGCCTCGAGCTCAAGGAGTTCGACTATATCGACATCGGCGCCATCCTCGACACGTCGGGCGCGGTGCCGGTGGTCATCAAGTCGCTGATCTTCCCGACCACGGCCGGCGTCGGCAAGGATTGGAAGGCGGAACGGTCCGTCGCGACCGTTGCCGCCGACGCGACATAGCCGCGGCCCATTCATCCACTGATTTATTGCATTGCACAATGAGCAGGCGGTCTGCGGTCAAAGCAGGCAGCCAGCCCTACAATCGAAACCGGAATTAACGTTCCTATTTTTCTCTAAGTCATTGAAATGTTGTACTTAAGCCCGATGCTCGAGGATGGCATCCATCTTGCTGTTTACGCATCAGAGGCGTTTTGCGCCGAGCCGCGGCAATGAGCAGTGCTGCCCCGGTTCGGCGTGCCGTCAACGATGACCATCGAAGGAGACGAACGATGGACTATGTGAAACCAGCCGATGTGGCGGTGGCCATGGTCGAGGCCGGCCGGCGCAAGCTTGCGCTGTCGCCGCGCGACCTTCTGATCCGTGGCATGCTGTCGGGCGCCATCCTCGGCGTGGCGACCAGCCTTGCCTTTACCGGCGCGGTGCAGACCAACGTGCCGCTGGTCGGCGCGCTGATCTTCCCGGTGGGCCTGATCAGCATCGTGCTGCTAGGGCTCGAGCTCGTCACCGGCAGCTTTGCGCTGGTGCCGCTGCCGTGGCTCGAGCGCGAAGCCAGCGCCGGCTCCGTGCTCGTCAATTGGGGCTGGGTCTTCATCGGCAACCTGATCGGCAGCGTCGCCTATGGCGCGCTGCTCGCCATTGCGCTCACCAATATGGGAGCGACACCGCCGGCTGGAGTCGCCGCGCGCATCGTGCAGATCGCCGAGCTCAAGACCACCGGCTATGCCGCTCTCGGCTTTGCCGGGCTGGTCAGCTGTTTCGTCAAGGCGATGTTGTGCAACTGGCTGGTCTGCCTTGCGCTCGTTCTCGCCATGACCACGACCTCGACCATCGGCAAGATCGCCTGTGCCTGGATGCCGATCTTCATTTTCTTCGCCCAAGGCTTCGAGCACTCCGTGGTCAACATGTTCATCATCCCGACCGGCATGATGATGGGCGCCAAGGTCACGGTCGCCGATTGGTGGCTGTGGAATCAGATTCCGGTGACGCTCGGCAATCTGGTCGGCGGTTTCACCTTCACCGGGCTTGCCATCTACATGACCTACAAGCCACGCACGGCCGGCAAGGTTTTGGCGCCAACTCCCACCGGCGTGCCTGCGGAATAGACCCCCTCCCCTCCCTCCCCTCCCCCGCTCACGGGGAGGGTTCGTGGAGTGGTCGCGACGAATGGAGGTCGTGAGCAAACGGAAGAGCTGAATGTCGGGAGATTTCGAGCCAGAGCAAAAACGTTATCTCGAAGGCTTTATGGCCGGTCTGCAGATCGCGAAGACATCGCGAACTGCAGCCGGCAATAGCGCCGCAGCGGCCCTACCGAACGCAGTCACAGCAGAGCCGGTCGGCCCCGACGCCGCAGCGCTACGCGCTCAGGATCGCACTATCAAGGCCGGCGGCAAGCTGTCGGATCCGGAAAAATTCAAGCGCGAGCTGCATCCGCTCGACGGCTACGAGAAGCTGAAGGACCAGGCCGCCAAGAACGAGGCGCCGAAAGCCGACGATAATTTCCGCTGGCGCTTTTTCGGTCTGTTTTACTGCGCGCCAACGCAGAAATCCTATATGTGCCGGCTGCGCATTGCCAACGGCATTCTTTCGCATTGGCAGTTCTCGGGCGTCGGCGATCTCGCCGAGCGCTATGCCGGCGGCTACGCGCACGTGACCACGCGGGCCAATCTGCAGATGCGCGAGGTCGAGCCCAAAAACGCCGTCGCCATGGTCGAGGCGATCCAGGATCTGGGCTTGAGCTCGCGCGGCTCCGGCGCCGACAATATCCGCAACGTCACCGGCACGCCCACGGCGGGGATCGATCCGCAAGAGCTGATCGACACCCGGCCTTACGCGCGCGAATGGCACTTCCACATCCTCAACGACCGCTCGCTCTACGGCATCCCGCGCAAGTTCAACGTCGGCTTCGACGGCGGCGGCATGATCCCGGTGCTGGAAGACACCAACGACATCGGCTTTCAGGCCGTCGCGGTGAAGGACGGCTTCGGCGTCGAGCCGGGCATCTGGTTCAAGCTCATGCTCGGCGGCATCACCGGGCATCAGGATTTTGCCCGCGCTACTGGCGTCGTTGTCAAACCCGCAGACGCCACCAAGGTGGCGGATGCCGTAGTGCGCGTCTTCATCGATAACGGCGACCGCACCAACCGCGCCAAGGCGCGGCTGAAATACGTCCTCGACGCCTGGGGATTCGAGAAATTCCTGGGCGCCATGGAAGACAAGCTCGGCCACAAGCTCACCCGCGCACCGGAGACAGCCCTTGAAACACGACCGCCCTACGACCGCCTCGCTCACATCGGCGCCCACCCGCAGAAGCAGAAGGGCCTTCATTGGCTCGGCGTCGTCCTTCCGGTGGGCAAGATTACCGCCGAGCAGATGCGCGGCATCGGCAACATCGCCGAAAAGTTCGGCGACGGCGATATCCGGCTCACGGTCTGGCAGAATCTTTTGATCTCGGGCGTTGCCGAGGAGCGCGTAGCAGCCGCCGAGGCTGCCATTGAAGCGATCGGGCTCTCGACCAAAGCGACATCGATCCGCGCCGGGCTCGTCGCCTGCACCGGCAATGCCGGCTGCCGCCTCGCTTTGTCCGACACCAAGCGTCACGCCGAAGAGATCGCGCACTGGTGCGAAGCCCGCGTGCAACTCGACGGCCCGCTCAACATCCATCTCACCGGCTGCCCGAATTCCTGCGCGCAGCATTACATCGGCGACATCGGCCTCGTCGGCACCAAGGTGCAGGTGTCCGAGGACGGCGATCAGGTCGAGGGCTACCACGTTCACGTCGGCGGCGGGTTCGGCCCGGATGCGGCGTGCGGCCGCGAGGTCTATCACGATCTCAAAGCCGAGGATGCGCCGCAGGCGGTCGAGCGCATGCTCAAGGCCTATCTCAGCCACCGCGCTTCGGCCGACGAAAGTTTTTTGGCGTTCACGCGCAGCCATGACATCGACGCGCTGAAAGCCCTGTTCGAGACGCAGGCGGTCGAATGACGCAGACGACACCACCGCCGATCCCGACACTCATTCCGGACTCCGCGCCGTTCTCCGCGGAGCAGCGCACTTGGCTCAACGGTTTCTTCGCCGGCCTATTGTCGCTCGATGGCGGCGTCAACGCGCTGTCATCCGAAGAGACCGCGGCGCTGATGAACGACGTCATAGGGACGGGCGCGGCGACGGCGCGCGGCCCGCTCGACGACGGCGACGACGGGCAGACGCCCTGGCACGACCCCGCCATGCCGATCGGCGACCGCTTGCAGCTTGCCGAAAGCCGGCCGCTGCGGCGGCGCATGATGGCGGCCATGGGCCAGCAGGATTGCGGCCAGTGCGGCTACAATTGCGAGGATTACGCCAACGCCATCGTCCTGAAGAACGAGGAGCGGCTGAATCTGTGCGTGCCCGGCGGCAAAGACACCACGCGGATGCTCAAGACGCTCTATGCCGAATTCGGCGCCATCCCGGCGACCGCCAAGGCGCCGGCGATCGTGCCCGCTCCTGCCGCCGACGCGGCCGCCGCTCCGACGCCGACGCGGGACAATCCGGCCGAGGCGACATTCGTCTCGCGCACCAGGCTCAACAAGCCGGGTTCGCAGAAGGAGACGTGGCATATCGATATCGATCTGGCGCAGAGCGGGATCGACTACAGCGTCGGCGATTCGTTCGGCATGTTTCCCCATAACGAGCCGGCGCTGGTCTATGCCGTGCTTGCCGCGCTGGGTGCGCCGCCCGACTTTCCGATCGCCGGCCGCCCCTTGCGCGATGTTTTGACCGACAGCGTCTCGCTTGGCGTCGCGCCCGATATGCTGTTCCAGCTCATCTCCTACATCACCGGCGGCGAACGGCGGCAGAAGGCAAAGGCGCTCGGCTCCGGCGGCGATCCGGACGGCGACGCCGCCACGCTCGATGTGCTCGCGGCGCTGGAGAAATTTCCCGGCATCCGGCCCGATCCCGAAGCCTTCATCGAAGCGCTCGATCCGCTGCAGCCGCGGCTTTATTCGATCGCGTCGTCGCCGAAGGCCGTGCCCGGCAAAGTGGCGCTCACCATCGACACTGTGCGCTACAAGATCGGCAAGCGCGCGAGATGCGGCGTCGCCTCGACCTACTTCGCCGACCGCATCGCGCCTGGCACCAAGATGAGGGCCTATATCCAGAAGGCGCAGCATTTCGGCCTGCCCGCCGACCCGTCGATCCCGATCATCATGATCGGGCCGGGCACCGGCATCGCGCCGTTCCGCGCCTTCCTGCATGAGCGCATGGCGACCAAGGCGCCCGGCCGCAACTGGCTGTTCTTCGGGCACCAGCGCCGCGACTACGACTTTTTCTATGAGGACGAGTTGAGCGGCATGCGCTCAGCCGGCGTGCTGACGCGGCTGTCGCTGGCCTGGTCGCGCGACGATAATCAGAAATTTTATGTGCAGGACCGCATGCGCGAGGTCGGCCGCGATTTTTGGGCCTGGCTCGCCGAAGGCGCTCACGTCTATGTCTGCGGCGCCATCACCATGGGCAAGGACGTCGAGCGCGCCATGGTCGACGTCATCGCGGCCCATGGCGCGCGCACCATCGATCAGGCGGTCGCGTTTCTCGCCGAGCTGAAAAAAAACCACCGCTATCATACCGACGTGTATTGAGCGCAGCGGTACCCTCATTCCATCTTCGCTCCGGATGCCTTGATGATCGCGGCCCATTTTGGAATTTCCGCTGCGATATAGGCGGTGAATTCATCCGGCGTGTCGCCCACGATATCAATGCCGAGCGCGGCGAGTTTCTGCTGCACACCGCGGTCTTTCAGCGTCTCGACAATCGCGCGGTGCAGCGTCTCGACGATGTCGCGAGGCGTGCCGGCCGGCGCGACCAGGCCGTGCCATGTCGTCGCTTCAAAGCCTGGGAGCCCGGCCTCGTCCATGGTCGGAATGTCAGGCAGGATGGCGGTGCGCTTGAGCGTGGTCACGGCGAGCGCGCGCACCTGACCGTTGCCAAGAAACCCCATGACACCGGATGTCGTGGCGAACATCATTTGATCAGAGCCGGCGATGACGTCCTGCAGCGCCGGCGCCGAGCCCTTGTAGGGCACATGCACGATGTCGATATGGGCCTCGGCCTTGAACAATTCGCCGGCCAGATGCGCCGCCAAGCCGTAGCCCGAGGACGCGAAGTTGAGCTTGCCCGGATTGGCCTTGGCCAGCGCGATGAGCTCGGCGAGCGAATGCGCCCGCACGTCGAGATTCACCACCAGGACATTGGCCTGGGTGCCGATCAGGCTGATCGGCGCAAAATCCTTTACCGCATCGAAGCCGATCTTGCTGTAGAGGCTGGCATTGGTGGCGAGGATCGCGTTGTTGCCCAGCAGCAGCGTGTAGCCGTCGGCCGCCGCGTGGGCCACGACCTCGCCCGCGACATTGCCGCCCGCGCCCGGACGATTGTCGACGACGAAGGGCTTGCCGAGCACGCTGCCGAGCTTGTCGGCCATGATGCGCGCCAGAATGTCGCTGGCGCCGCCGGGCGGGAAACCGACGACGATGGTGACTGGCCGTTCCGGATAGTCGGCGGCGCCGGCAATGGCCGTCGCGCACAACAGCGCGAGCGTTGCGGCCGCGGCGCAGATCAGTCGCTTGAGCATTCCTGTTCTCCCGTGGCGCGACAATAACGCCGCGGCGAACGCAGGCAAGCGCCGGCGCCTCGCAGCGCTCATGCAGCTTTGGCCGATGACTCCCGCGCCAAGCTCGCGCTAGAACTCCATATCCGATCCGGGGGAGTGGCCGATGCGCACCGGCGCCGAATATTTACGTTCGCTCAATGACGGCCGGCGCGTTTTCGTCGACGGCGAGAGCGTCAAGGACGTGACCGCGCATCCGGCGTTCCGCCAGGCGGCGCGGTCGGTCGCGAACCTCTATGACATCGCGGCCGATCCGGCGCAGCGCGAGCGCATGACGTTTGCGTCGCCGAAGACCGGCCAGCCGGTGTGGCGCGCCTGGCAGATTCCGCGCACGCACGCCGATCTGCGCGCCCGGCGGCTGTTCTCGGAAACCTGGGCGGAAGCGACCTTCGGCCTGATGGGACGCTCGCCGGATCACGTCGCTGGCTTCTTCACCGGCTATGCGGCAACCCCGCAGGTGTTCGCCGCCGCGGGGCAAAAGTTCGCCGACAATCTGGTCGCGTTCTACGAGTTCATGCGCGACAACCACATCTACGCCAGCTACGCCATCGTGCCGCCGCAGATCGACCGCTCGAAACCGGCGCACAAGCAGAGCGATCCGACGCTCTATGCCGGCGTCGTCAAGGAGCGCGACGACGGCATCGTGATTTCCGGCGCCCAGCAGGTCGCGACCGGCAGCGTATTGTCCGACTGGATTCACTTGAGCTGCATCCACCCGCTGCAGCCCGGCGACGAGAACTATGCCAACTGCCTTGCCGTCCCGGTCAATGCGCCAGGCGTGACGCTCATCCCGCGGCGCCCGTTCGCGCTGCATGCCGACAATGAATTCGACTATCCGCTGTCGAGCCGGTTCGACGAGTCCGACAGCTACGTCGTGTTCGACAACGTGCTGGTGCCGTGGGAGCACGTCTTCATCTACCGCAATCTGGAATTGACCCGCGACCAGTGGTTCAAGACGCCGTCGCATTCGCTGGGCAACCATCAGGCGCAGGTGCGCTACGTCACAAAACTGCGCTTCATGATGGGGCTCGCGCAACGCACCATCGAGATGATCGGCAGCTCAGGCCTGCCGCCGGTGCAGATCGCCATGGGCGAGATCGCGGCGCTGGTGTCGATCTATGAGGGCATGCTGCTGGCTCACGAGGTCGCGGCGCCGATCCGGGACGGCGTGCTGTGGCCGTCGGTGATCACGCTTTATGCGGCGATGGCGATGCAGTCGGAGTTCAACGGCCGGATGCTCGAAACGATCCGCGAGCTGGTGAGCTCCTCGGTGATCTCGCAGCCGTCTTCGTTGGCCGATTTCGACAATCCCGAGGTCGCGCCATTGATCGAGCGCTATATGCGCTCGGGCACCATGGACGCGCGATCGCGGACCGCGCTGGTGCGGCTGTTGTGGGACTTCCTCGGCACCGAGTTCGGCAGCCGCCATCAGCAATACGAAAAATTCTACGGAGGCTCGCCGTCGATCGTGAAGCAGAACGTCTATCGCAATTTCGATTTCAAGCGGGCGACGGCGATGGTTGATCGGGCGCTTAACCTGCCGCCGCTGGAGAAGTGAAGCGCCGATTGTGTGCCCTCTCCCCTTGCGGGAGAGGGCTCCTCGGTATCAACAGGAATGGGTGAGGGGTTTGGGCGCGACGACGCCCCCTCACCCGATAGAGTTTGCTGAGTCTCTTGCGCCGCCCTCTCCCGCGAGGGGAGAGGGCATGCCCTTTACGCCTCGGCGTCGGCAAGCTGCGGCACCGAAGCCGGGGCCTTTTCCGCCGCCTTCGGCTCCAGCGCCGCTGCCACTGCTTCCTCGACGCGATCGAGCCAGACGAATTCCATCTCGCGGCGCGCGATCTCGGGAATGTCGTCGTAGTCGCGGCGGTTGCGCGCCGGCAGCATGACGCGCTTGATGCCGGCGGAGTGCGCGGCGACGACCTTCTCCTTGATGCCGCCGACCGGCAGAACGAGACCGCGCAGGCTGATTTCGCCTGTCATCGCCGTGTCGCTGCGAATGGTGCGCTCGGTCATCAACGAGACCAGCGCCATGAACATGGCGACGCCGGCGCTCGGTCCGTCCTTGGGGATCGCGCCCGCGGGCACGTGGACGTGGATGTCGCTCTTCTCGAAGCGGCTTGGATCGATGCCGAGCGCGGCGGCGCGGTTCTTGACGATGGAGAGCGCGGCTTGCGCGCTTTCCTTCATCACGTCGCCGAGCTGGCCGGTGAGGATCAGCCGGCCGGAGCCCGGAATGCGGGTGGCTTCGATGAACAGGATGTCGCCGCCGACCGGCGTCCAGGCCAAGCCTGTCGCCACGCCGGGCACGCTGACGCGCATCGCCACTTCGTTTTCGAATTTTGGCGCTCCAAGAATCGTTACCAGGTCCTCGCGCGCGATGCGGATCTGACCGCTCTGTCCCTCGGCAACGCGCACGGCGGCGTTGCGCAAGACCTGACCGATCTGGCGCTCGAGGCCGCGCACGCCGGCTTCGCGGGTGTAGCCCTGGATGATGTCGCGCAGCACGTCATCGCCGATTTCGACCTGGCCGGGCTTGAGCCCGTTCGCCTCCAGCTGGCGGCGCACGAGGTAGCGATGGGCGATCTCGAGCTTCTCGTCGGCGGTGTAGCCGGCAAGGCTGATGATCTCCATGCGGTCGCGCAGCGGGCCGGGCACCGTATCGAGCATGTTCGCCGTGGTGATGAACACCACGCGGCTCAGGTCGAACGGCACCGCCAGATAGTTGTCGCGGAACGTGTTATTCTGCTCCGGATCAAGCACTTCGAGCAGCGCCGCGCCGGGATCGCCGTGAATGCCGGCGCCAAGCTTGTCGATCTCGTCGAGCATCATGACGCAGTTGCGCGAGCCCGCCTTGCGGATGGCCTGAATGATGTTGCCGGGCAGCGCGCCGATATAGGTGCGGCGATGGCCGCGGATCTCCGCCTCGTCGTGCACGCCGCCGAGGCTGACGCGCACGAACTTGCGGCCCATGGCGCGCGCGATCGATTGGCCGAGCGACGTCTTGCCGACGCCGGGCGGACCGACGAAGCACAGGATCGGCGCCTTGCCCTGCGGGGCGAGCTTGCGCACAGCGAGATATTCGATGATGCGGCGCTTGATCTTGTCGAGGTCGTAGTGGTCCTCGTCGAGGATTTTTCGCGCCTCGGCGATGTCGATCGGCTTTTTCTCCGGCAACGCCCACGGCAGCTCGATGAGCCAATCGAGATAGGTGCGCACCATGCCGTATTCGCCGGCCGCTTCGGGCATGCGTTGCAGCCGGCGCAATTCCTTGCGCGCCTGGTCCTCGATGTCCTTCGGCATGCCGGCCTTGGCGATTGCCGCGTCGAGCTCGGCCATCTCCGCGGCCTTGCCCTCCTCGCCTTCGCCGAGCTGGCGCTGGATCGCCGCCATCTGCTCGCGCAGCAACGCCTCGCGCTGCCGCTCGTCGAGCGCGACCTTGGTCTGCCGGCCAATCTCCTGCGACAGCCGCAACACCTCGATGCGGTGAGCGAGCAGCCGCGACACCTTCTCCATGCGCACCGCGATGTCGACGGTCTCAAGGATCTCCTGCTTTTCCTCCGGCTTCACGTCCATATAGGCGATCGCCAGGTCGGCCAGCGCCGGCGGCGCCTCGATCGACTGCACGGCGGCCAGCAAGTCCGCCGGCACCTGGGGCAGCAATTGGATGGCCTCGATGGTCTTTGCCTTGAGGTCGACGAAGCGCGCTTCGATTTCGGGCGTGCGCACACTGGGCTCGGGAATCCGCACCACGCGCGCGACCAGGAACGGCCAGCCCGACAGATATTCGTCGATCTGGAACCGCTGCTCGCCCTGGCAGACGAGGTGGTTGGTGCCGTCGGGCGCGGTGATGTAGCGCACGATATTAGCGACCGTGCCCATGCGATGCATGTCGATCGAGGTCGGATCGTCGACCTCGGCCGAGCGCTGCAACAGGATACCGACCTGGCGCTGCTCGCGCACCGCCTGCTGCGCAGCCGCGATCGACTTCGGACGGCCCAAAGTGATCGGCAGCACGAGGCCGGGAAACAGCACGGTGTTGCGCACCGGCACGATGATCAGCGCGTCAGCCGGCAATGGCGGCAACGCGCCGCCCGTTCCGTCTTTTGCAAGCACTTCAGCCACGAGCAGTCCCCACTTTCTGCAAAGTAATCACCAAACAACCGGTGGCGGCGGCGCGGCGCACCGCGCCGTAGCGGCCGGGCGGCAGCCGCAGCCGCCGATAGAATCGCCCTTGCGGCAATTCGAGCCGATGGATGATGGCCGTGCGCAGTTCCGCCGGCAGGACGCGGGTTCCTGTGACCACGAGATCGCCGTCCTCGATCACGGCTTGCGCGCTGTCGGCGTCGACGCCGGGCAACGCCACCAGCGCCAAGACCTCGAATTCGGTTTCCAGAATGTCGACCGGCGGCTCCCAGGCCGGCAGGCGCGCCTCGGTGCCGGTTGGCCGAAACAGCTCCCGGTGCATACGCTCGGCCCGCGCCAGCATCTCGCAGGCTTCCGACCACATCCAGTCGCGGGCCACGTCACGGGCCATGATGCATTCCCTCCAGCTACGGACGAGATATGTGTGGTTCGGGAAGGCGAAATTCAACGCCGACGGTGATTACCGGCTCGGCCAGCCATTAAACACGGCTGGAGCGCACGCCTTCGGCAAGCTCGCGTACAAGGCCGGTGACCGCGGGCACCGTCGCGGCCGTCGGCCTGTCGCCGGGTCCAAGACTCTTGCCCACCGCATCGACCAGCGCCGAGCCGACCACGACGCCGTCGGCGCCTGCCGCGATGGCGCGGGCCTGTTCCGCCGTGCGCACGCCGAAGCCGACGCACACGGGAAGTTTTGTGTGCCGTTTGATGCGCGCCACGGCGCCGGAAACCTTGCCCGGGTCGGGCGCGGCCGAGCCGGTAATGCCGGCGATCGAGACGTAGTAGACGAAGCCCGATGTATTGGTGAGCACGGTCGGCAGCCGCTTGTCATCGGTGGTCGGCGTGGCGAGGCGGATGAAGTTGAGACCAGCCTTGAGCGCCGGCAGACACAATTCGACATCCTCCTCCGGCGGCAGATCGACGACGATCAGTCCATCGACACCGGCGGCCTTGGCATCGGCGAGAAATTTGTCCACGCCGTAGACGTAGATTGGATTGTAGTAGCCCATCAGCACGATCGGCGTCGCGTCGTCGCCGGCGCGGAAGTCGCGCACAAGGCGAAGCGTCTTCTTCATGTTCGCCCCGGCATGAAGCGCGCGCATGCCCGCGGCCTGGATCGCCGGACCATCGGCCATTGGGTCCGTGAACGGCATGCCGAGCTCGATCACGTCGGCGCCGGCTTTTGGCAGCGCTTTTAGAATGGCGAGCGACGTCGCTTCATCAGGATCGCCTGCCATGGTGAAGGTGACGAGCGCAGCGCGGCCTTCCTTGCGCAGCGCGGCAAAGCGCCGATCCATGCGTTCGGTCATCGCGCTTTGCTTCCCAGATGCTGCGCCACCGAATCCAGATCCTTGTCGCCGCGGCCGGAGAGGTTGACCACCATGAGGTGATCCTTCGGCTTTTGCGGCGCCAGATCGAGCACTTTTGCGATGGCGTGCGCCGGCTCCAGCGCCGGGATGATGCCTTCGAGCTTGGACAAGAGCTGGAAGGCGTTGAGCGCCTCGTCGTCGGTCGCCGACAGAAACGTGATGCGGCCCATGTCGGCGAGCCACGCATGCTCCGGCCCGATGCCGGGATAATCGAGGCCGGCCGAGATCGAATGCGCTTCGTTGATCTGGCCGTCCTCGTTCATGAGCAGATAGGTGCGGTTGCCGTGCAGCACGCCGGGCCGGCCGCCGGCGATGGAGGCGGCGTGCATGCCGGTATCGAGGCCGTGGCCGGCCGCCTCGACGCCGAAAATTTCGATCCCGGCATCGTCGAGAAACGGGTGGAACAGGCCCATGGCGTTGGAGCCGCCGCCGATGCAGGCGATCAGCGAATCCGGCAGCCGGCCTTCGGCCTGCTGCATCTGCTCGCGGGTCTCGCGGCCGATGATCGATTGGAAGTCGCGCACCATCATCGGATAGGGATGCGGACCTGCGATGGTGCCGATGCAGTAGAACGTCGAATCGACATTGCTGACCCAGTCGCGCAGCGCTTCGTTCATGGCGTCCTTGAGCGTCTTGGCGCCGGACTCCACCGGCACCACCTTGGCGCCGAGCATGTGCATGCGGAACACGTTCGCCTTCTGCCGCTCGACGTCGACTGAACCCATGTAGACGATGCATTCGAGGCCGAAGCGCGCGCACAGCGTCGCCGTTGCCACGCCGTGCATGCCGGCACCGGTCTCGGCGATGATGCGTTTCTTGCCCATGCGCCGCGCCAGAAGAATCTGGCCGAGCACGTTGTTCACCTTGTGTGCGCCGGTGTGATTGAGCTCCTCGCGCTTGAGATAAATCTTGGCACCGCCCGAAAGGCCGGAGGCCGTCTGTCTGCAATGCTCGGTGAGCCGCTCGGCGAAATAGAGCGGCGACGGCCGGCCGACATAATGGGTCAGATAGCCGTCCATCTCCTTCTGGAAAGCCGGATCGGCCTTGGCCTGCGCATAGGCCTGCTCCAGCTGCAAGATGAGCGGCATCAGCGTCTCGGCGACGAAACGGCCGCCATAGATGCCGAAATGCCCGTGCTCGTCGGGCCCGCTGCGAAACGAGTTGGGTCGCTGAACGGTCATGCGGGACTCGTGATGGAT
Source organism: Xanthobacteraceae bacterium (assembly GCA_050010715.1). GTDB lineage: Bacteria > Pseudomonadota > Alphaproteobacteria > Rhizobiales > Xanthobacteraceae > BOG-931. The sequence goes on from JBEKKM010000012.1 coordinate 21,339, forward strand.
GCGGCGGCAACGCGAGCCGCGCGAACGAAGGCGCGAATCTTGCCGGGATCTTTTTCGCCCGGCGCGCGCTCGACGCCCGAGGAAACGTCGACGCCGGGCGCCCGCGTGATGCGCAGCGCCTCGCCGACATTATCGGCATCGAGGCCGCCCGACAGCATGAACGGCACGCCGGGATCGAGATTTTCCAGGAGATGCCAGTCGAACGGCCTGCCGAGACCGCCCGGCCGCGTCGCCTCGCGCGGCGCACGCGCATCGCACAGCAGGCGATCGGCTATGCCGGCATAGCGGGCGATGCCGTCGAGATCGCTTTTCGCCGCGATCGGCAAGGCCTTCATGACCGGCAGGCCGAACATGCGCCGAACGGCCTCGACCCGCGCCGGAGATTCGGTGCCGTGCAATTGCAGCATGTCCGGCTGCAACGCCTCGACCACCGCGTCGAGCAGCGCATCGTCGGCGTCGACGGTCAACGCGACCTTTTGCGCGCGCTCCAGCACCCGCGAGGCAAGCGCGTGCGCCCGCTCGAATGTCAGGTGCCGCGGCGACGGCGCAAAGAACACGAAGCCCACCATGTCAGCGCCCGCTTCGAGCGCGACATCGAGGGCGTCGGGCGTGGAAAGGCCGCAGATTTTGACGATGACTGACATGGTTGCCCGAGGTCGCCTGTCCTTGATTGGCGCCCTTCTACCTCCCTGCGCGGGCTTTGTCTTGCTCGGGGACGGCAGCGTCCTTACTGGACCGGCGGCCGCAGCTGAAGCCGTTCCGGCGGCTTGGCGGTCTCCGGGACGCGTGCGCTGCCGCTCGGGGTGTGGCGGAGCGAAGCGAGCTCGCTGCGCAGCTCGCGGATGTCGCGTTCGAAGCGCCGCGCGGTACGCCGCAAATGGCCGTGCCGCAGCCACGATGCCGCGCCGCCGATCAGCACGCCGGCGATGAGCAGCCCGATGACCAGAACGAACAGCGGCAGGGTCAGCGATGTCGCCGGGTGCTCCGAACTGAACGGGTCGAGCGACACCGTCACGATCTGACGGTTGGCCACCGCAAAGGCGATGATGACGATGGCGAGCGGTATGAGGATGACGGCCGCGACGATCTTGCGCAGCACGCCTCCGGACGATCGCGGCTCGCGGCTCAACCTGGATTCGCGCGATTGAGCCGCTCGCGCATTTCCTTGCCGGTCTTGAAGAACGGCACGCATTTCTGGTCGACGGCGACGTGGGCGCCGGTGCGCGGATTGCGGCCGGTGCGCGCCGGGCGCTGCTTCACCGAGAACGCGCCGAAGCCGCGCAGCTCGACTCGGTCGCCGCGCGCCATCGCCGCGATGATCTCGTTGAGAATAGCGTTAACGATATTCTCGACGTCGCGCTGATAGAGATGCGGGTTCTGCGTGGAAATGTGCTGAACCAGTTCGGACTTGATCATTGTCGCCGCCTCGTCGCCCGCGAACGTTGCCTCAATTCGCCGGCGCAGGGTGCCAAAGCGCCAACAGACCGTCAAGATTGAACCGCTCTACCTCGGCAACCATGCCCCAGTCGTCGAGCCGTCGCGCCAGCGTCGAAAAACCCGTGGCGTCGAGCAGAGCCACGACGGAGGCGTGCAGGAACGGCAGGTCGCCGAAACGGCTCTGCAGCTGATAATCGCGCACCGGCAGCTTGGCATCGACGTTCTTTTCCTTGGCGAGCCAGGCCAGCGCGGTCCGTTCATCGCCGAGTTCGTCGATCAGTTTGAGGTCGATCGCCTGATGGCCGGTGAAGACGCGGCCGTCGGACACCGTCTGCAATTCGCTGTCGCTCAGGTGACGGCGATCCTGCACGAGGTTTTTGAACCAGGCGTAGGAATCCTTGATGATCGATTCCAGCGCCGCCTTGGCTTCCGGGCTGGTCGGCTCAAAACCGCTCGGTGACGCCTTGAGCGGGCTCGATTTCACCGCCTCGACCTTGACGCCGATCTTGTCGAGCAGGTCGGCGAAGTTCGGATATTGGAACAGCACGCCGATCGAGCCGACCAGCGAGGTCTGCTGCGCCACGATGTGGTCGCCGGCGAGCGCGGTGATGTAGGCGCCGGAGGCGGCCAAGCTTTCGACGACAATGACGACCGGCTTCTTGTCACGCAGCCGCGAAAGCGAGTCGTAAAGCTGCTCGGAGCCGGCGGTGGTACCGCCGGGGCTGTCGACATGGACGATGACGGCGCGCGCCAGCGACGAGCGGGTGAGCCGGTCGAGCGCCTGCACCCGGTCACGATCGCCGCGGATCAGGCCCTCGATGGTGACGCGAGCGATATAAGGGCGGACGCCGGTGAAGCCCGCGCGGTTGCTGCCCAAAACCGCCACGCCGGCGACGGCGAGCACGATCACGCCGATGGCGATGACGCGCCAGGACGTGAGCTTCCTGCGCATTCGGCGGCGGTCGACGATCAGGTCGGCATCAAGCGACATGGCCGGGCTCCTTATTTTTCTCCCTCCCCCGTTTAAGGGGAGAGGTAATGGTTATTCGTCGGCGTCGTCGTCGCCCTTCTCGTTCTCCTCGCCCTTGCGCTTGAGCGCGGTGCCGAGGATGTCACCCAGCGTCGCGCCGGAATCCGAGGAGCCGTATTGCGCGATCGCCTCCTTCTCCTCGGCGACTTCCAGCGCCTTGATCGAGACCTGCACTTTGTGGGTGCGCCGGTCGAACTGGATGACGCGGGCGTCGACCTTCTGGCCGGCGGCGAAACGGTCTGGACGCTGCTCGGAACGGTCGCGCGCCAGCTCCGAACGCTTGATGAAGGAGGAGTACTCGGTGCCGACGATCTTCACGTCGATGCCGCCTTCCTTCACGTCGGTGACTTCGCAGGTAACAACGGCACCCTTCTTGAGCTCGCCGGCAGCGCCGGCTTCCGCGGTTGCGCCGGCGGCGCCGCCGCCAGTGAGCTGCTTGATGCCGAGCGAGATGCGCTCCTTCTCGACGTCGACATCGAGCACCTGCGCCTTGACCTTGTCGCCCTTCTTGTACTCCTCGATGACCTGCTCGCCCGGCCGTTTCCAGTCGAGATCGGACAGGTGCACCATGCCGTCGACGTCGCCGTCGAGGCCGAGGAACAGGCCGAACTCGGTCTTGTTCTTGACCTCGCCCTCGACCTCGGAGCCGGACGGATATTTTTCCAGGAACACTTCCCAAGGGTTGCGCATGGTCTGCTTGAGACCGAGCGAAATGCGGCGCTTGACCGGATCGACCTCGAGGACTTGCACCTCAACTTCCTGAGACGTCGAAACGATCTTGCCGGGATGCACGTTCTTCTTGGTCCACGACATTTCCGAGACGTGGATGAGGCCTTCGATGCCGGGCTCGAGCTCGACGAAGGCGCCGTAGTCGGTGATGTTGGTGACGCGGCCCTTAAAGCGCGCGCCGACCGGATATTTGGCCTCAATACCCTGCCACGGATCGTCGAGCAGTTGCTTCATGCCGAGCGAGATGCGGTGGGTCTCGTGGTTGATCTTGATGATTTTGACCTTCACCTGCTGGCCGATATTGAGCACCTCGGACGGATGATTGACGCGCCGCCAGGCGATGTCGGTGACGTGCAGGAGGCCGTCGATGCCGCCAAGATCGACGAAGGCGCCGTAGTCGGTGATGTTCTTGACCACACCGTCGATTACCTGACCCTCTTCGAGATTCTGCACCAGCTCCTGGCGCTGCTCGGCGCGGGTCTCTTCCAGGACGGTGCGGCGCGACACGACGATGTTGCCGCGGCGGCGATCCATTTTCAGGATCTGGAACGGCTGCTGGTTGTTCATCAGCGGCGACACGTCGCGGATCGGCCGGATATCGACCTGCGAGCGCGGCAGGAATGCCACGGCACCGTCGAGGTCGACGGTGAAGCCGCCCTTGACCTGATTGAAGATGACGCCCTGGACCTTTTCGTTGTTCTGGAACGCCTTTTCGAGCTTGCCCCAGCTTTCCTCGCGGCGCGCCTTGTCGCGCGACAGCACCGCTTCGCCAAGGGCATTTTCGATACGTTCGAGATAGACTTCGACGGTGTCGCCGACTTTGATCTCGGCGTTGCGGCCGGGCCCGGCGAATTCCTTCATCGCCACGCGGCCCTCGGTCTTGAGCCCCACGTCGATGACGGCGAGGTCCTTTTCGATCCCGACCACCGTCCCTTTGACGACGGAGCCTTCCTGCAGATGACCGTCGCTGAACGATTCTTCGAGCAGCGAGGCAAAATCTTCGCGCGACGGCGCGGCGACAGCAGCTTGAGCCATAAACACTCCGGACCCCGTGAATTGAATTGGTCCCGAACGCGCGGCAGCCACCGGCAAGGCCGGCGGTTGGGGTCTTCAGCCAGACGATCGGGACGAAGCTTTATCCAGGTCGCATAGACGAAGCGGCAAACGGGCTAACCTCCAATGACGAAAACGCGTCAACCGCGCTTTCGGCCCGTTCGAGCGGCCTCGATGATGGCAACAGCGGCCCGGAACGCCGCGTCTATACCCAAATGAGTGGTGTCGAGCAAGTGCGCGTCCGGGGCGGCCTTCAGGGGGGCGGCGGTACGCCGGGAATCGCGCTCGTCGCGTCGCAGCAGGTCAGCCAGGACTTCCTTCTCGTCCGCCTCCTCGCCCCGTGCCCGCAGCTCGAGGACGCGCCGCTTGGCGCGCACCTCCGGGCTCGCAATAACGAACAGTTTTACGTCGGCGCCAGGCGCGATGACTGTGCCGATATCGCGGCCGTCGAGCACGGCTCCAGGCGGCTTCATGGCAAATTGGCGCTGGTAGCTCATCAGCGCCTGGCGCACCTGGGGGATCGCCGCGACCACCGACGCCGCCTCGGTGATGGCCTGCAATTTCAGGGCATTGTCGTCGAATTTCTTCGGATCGAGCGCCACCGCCGCATCTATGGCGCGCGCGGTGTCATCGAGCGGATAGCCGGAATCGAGCATCGCCTTGCCCACGGCACGGTAGAGCAGCCCGGTGTCGAGATGGTGCAGCCCATAGACCTGCGCGAGGTACCGCGCGATCGTGCCCTTGCCCGAGGCGGCCGGTCCATCGATGGCGATGATCATGACAAGTCCGCCCCGAGCCCGCGCATCAACTCGACGAAGCCCGGAAAGCTCGTGGCAATGAATGTGCCATCGTCGATCTGCACCGGTTGGTCGCTGGCCAGGCCCAAAACCATCGCCGCCATGGCGATGCGGTGATCCATATGGGTGGTGACGACACCGCCACCCGCGGCGTGGCCCTTGCCGTGCACGATGAGATCGTCGCCTTCGATATCGACCGCGATGCCGTTGGCGCGCAGCAGCGCGGCCGTGGCGGCGAGACGATCGGATTCCTTGACCCGCAGCTCCTTGAGCCCGCGCATCACCGTGGTGCCTTCGGCGAAAGCGGCGGCGACCGCGAGCACCGGATATTCATCGATCATGGACGGCGCGCGCTCCGCCGGTACGTCGACGGCGCGTAGCGCGCCTGAGCGGACGCGCAGATCGGCGACGTCCTCGCCGCCCTCCTTGCGCCTGTCGAGCTCTTCGATCGAGGCGCCCATCTCGGCGAGCGTCGCGATCAGGCCGGTGCGCAGCGGATTCATCATCACGCCGTCGAGGATCACGTCGGAGTTGCGCGTGATCAGGGCTGCGATCATGGGGAATGCCGCCGAGGACGGATCGGCGGGAACCACGACCGCCTGCGGCACGAGTTCCGGCTGGCCGGTCAGCGTAATGCGGCGGCCGTTGTCTCCTTCCGGCTCAACCCGCACTTGAGCGCCGAAATGGGTCAGCATCTTCTCGGTATGATCGCGCGTCGCCTCGGCTTCGATCACGACGGTTTGGCCCGGCGCGGCAAGGCCGGCGAGCAGTGCCGCCGATTTCAATTGCGCCGACGGCACCGGCGGCCGGAACAGAATCGGGATCGGATCGCGCGCGCCGGCGAGCGTCAGCGGCAGCCGGCCGTCGGTCGAGGCCAGCGTACGCGCGCCAATGCGCTCCAAGGGATCCAGCACCCGGCGCATCGGCCGCTTGCGCAGCGACGCATCGCCGTCGAACGTCGCCGTCACCGGGCAGCCGGCGACCGCGCCGAGCATCAACCGGCAGCCGGTTCCCGAATTGCCGAAATCGAGCGCGGCCGCCGGTTCGGCAAAGCCGCCGACACCGACGCCGCGCAGGAGCCATTGCCGCTCGCCGGTCCGCTCGACCTGGGCGCCCAGGGCCCGCAGCGTCTGCGCCGTATTGATCACGTCTTCGCCTTCGAGCAGGCCGCCGATCCGGGTCTCGCCGACCGCCAGCGCGCCCAGGATCAGGGCGCGAATCGAAATCGACTTGTCGCCGGGCACGCGCGCCCGGCCGGCAAGGGGGCCGTGGCGGCGGGCGGTGAGCGGAGCGGGGTTGGCGGTCATTGGCGTTAAATCCAGCGCCCGTCCTCTAGCACGGCGCGCCATTGCCCGTCATTCCGCGGTTTTTCACGAAGAAATCGGGAGTAATCGCCGCCGATACTCTATTGACAGGGGCGCCGCGACTAGCCAAGTGAAGCTCCCAAATCGCCAAGGATCAGGATCGTGGCCAAACCCGAGCTCGGCACCAAACGGCTCTGCGCCAGTTGCAGCGCCAAGTTCTACGACCTCAACAAGGACCCGATTCACTGCCCGAAATGCGGTGCGGTGTACGAAATTGCGCCGGTGGTCACGCGCGGCCGGCCGGACGCGGCAGCGGCGGCAGCTGCTGCGGCAGCGGCGGCACGACCGGCTGCGGCTGAGGAAGTGGCCGTTCCGGAACCGCAGGATGCTGAGTTTGTCTCGCTCGAAGAGGCCGACGCCGAAGCTCAGGGAGCAAAGAAGCCCGCCGATGGGGCCGAGGCGGACGTCGGCGACGAAGAAGTCGAAATCGACGAACCCATCGACGATGCCGCGTTCATCGAGGAGCAAGAGGAAGAGGATGCCGACGTCACCGACATCATCGGCGGCGACATCGAGAACGAGGAGGAAGGATAGTTTCGGATGACTGACGACAGACGACGGATATCAGAAGCGCTATTTTGTCGTCCTTCATCTGTCGTCTGATCTCTGAAATGGGGCCATAGCTCAGCTGGGAGAGCGCCTGCATGGCATGCAGGAGGTCGGCGGTTCGATCCCGCCTGGCTCCACCACCCCTCCGCTAGCGGCGCATGGCGTCCCAGGCGAAAGCTGCCGCCGCCTTGAAGCGACTGGATCACTTCTGAAGTGGCTCAACGGCGCTATCGCGGCAGGCCGATATATTTTGTAGATAATCTGCACTTCATTGCGATCGCAGCCGCAATATCGACGATTCAATCTAAAATTAAACACTCTAATCCTTCCGTTGCTCTGGTCCAACAATGCCGGGTCCTGGCGGGCCGTCGCCCCATTTTTTTGGCGAGCGAGTGACAATATGTGCGGCGGCCAACGGCGCCGGCCGTGCTATGCTGCGAGGGGGTAAATGAGGGAGTCACAAATGCGTAAATATCGGATGGGCGCGGCGCTGGTGGCCGGTTTCACCATGATGCTTGCCAGCCAGCTGTCGGCACAGCAGCGCCAGTCTGCGCCAGATTCCAACCTCAACGCCGAAGACCAGCTCTCGCCGTCGCAGATGCAGCAGCCGATGCCCGGCGCGGTCGCGGCACCGGGCGGCGCGCCCGGCCATGCCCCAGCAAAGCATACCGCTACTGCCGGGTCGCCAGCGGCCGCCGCGACGGTCAGATCAAACGCGGCGATCGCGGCATCCCGTGTCGTGGCCTGCAGCGGTCCGTTCTCACAGGATTCGAGCAATCTCAAGCTCGCCATGGTGTTCGATTCGCGCAACGTCTCGTTTGAAGACGTCGACGTCAACGGCACCAAGGTCGGCGCCTCGGTTTTGTTCCCGAAGGACCCAAAACACCGCCTCGAAATCTGGTGGGCCAACCCGGCGAGCCGCAGCGGCACCTATCTCATCCTGATCAACAAACAATCGACCTGGAGCGCACCGGACGGGCTGAAGCTCGGGCTGACCCTCGCCGAGCTGGAAAAGATCAATCACAAGCCGTTCAAGCTGAAAGGTTTTGACAAGGACAATACTGCAACCGTCAGCGATTGGGACGGCGGCACGTTGTCGAAAATCCCGGGCGACTGCAAATCCGGCGTCAGCCTGCAACCCGATCCCAAAGCCTCTCCGGACGCGGTGAAGGAATTGACGGCCGATAAGGAATACAGTTCCTCCGACCCGGCGATGCGCGAGTTGAAACCGAAGGTGAGCGAAATCCTGATCGGCTATTAGGATCAGGCATCGGTCATCAGGGATCAGTAATCAGAATAGAGGAGTCAGTCCTCTCATTACTGATACCTGTTACTGCTTCGGCGGCGGACCGGTCGGGTTGCCCAGAGCATCTTCGGGTTCGGTGGCGCGCATGCTCCGCACGTCGCGGGCCATTTCCAGGCAGGTCAAGAGCTCGGTGTAGCTGGAGTCACCGCCCATCCTGGATTCGTTCGTGCAGTGGACCTTATCGGACGCATTGAAGCTCGACCACTGCTTGACCAGTTCGTCGCGGATGGCCTGCTCGCTGTCGAGGCAATCCTTCTTCTCCTGGGCGACGGCGGAATCGTGGAACGTTACACCGCCCTGCTGGGCGATGCCGGTGCAGACCTGCTCCACATTGAGGGTCGGCACGCTGTCGACGACCGGTATCAAGAGCTGCGCGCCGAGCGCCAAGACTTTGGGGAGGATCATGATCATGCTCCGTACTACCGTGCATGATTATAGCACGCTCATCGCTCCGCAGTAGCCGGGCCGTGGCTGCTGTCCCGGAAAACCATTGACCGGCGTTGATTCGCCCCGCTATGGCTGGGCGCCGGGGCTTGAGGGAATCGCATGATTCTGACGTCGCTGTTCGGCACGGTGCTGACCGTCGCGGTGGCCACCGGCCCATTCGACGCGTCCAACGGACCGCCGACGCTCACTGCGCAGCAGAAGATGGCGGCCACGGCGCCGCTGGTCCGTTCGGCAACTGAATGCATCGTGCGCGCCGTCGCCGCCGATCCGCGCTATGGCACCGAGCCGACGGCCAAGCTCGGCGACCTAATCGTCGCGTCCATGCCGTCCTGCGTCACCCCGGTGCGCGCCATGATCGATGCCTACGATCGCTATTTCGGCCAAGGCTCGGGCGAAGCGTTCTTCATGGGCCCCTATCTCGACGTGCTGCCCAAGGCGGTCACGGAAGGCGCCAAGAACGAGCCAGAATGAACGATCCTGAATAGCATCCGCGCAACGCGTCACTGGTGCGGCAGCGGCCCGATCGTGTCGACCACACGCATCCTGGTTGGGTCGACAAGCACGACTTTGTCCTCCACCATCGTGCATTCGTAGAGCTCGGCTGCGGGAATGCCGGCGACGATGTCGTCCGGCAGCGCGTAGAGGTTGATCATCGGCGGCACATCGGCGCCGATCACGGCAGGAAAGCGCTGCGGCGATATTTTGCTTCGGTCCTTGCTGACCGCAGCGTAGATCGCGCTGCGCTGCGCCGCCGTCAGCTCGAGTTTTTTGGCAATGCCCGCATCAGTATTCTGTGCCTGGATATGTTGCGCGCCCGTAGCGAGCACGAGCGCCAACGTCGCGACAGCGATACGAACGGTGCTGGATCCTCTCATCGGCTGTTCCTTGCAAAACGCAGATGCACGCCGCAATTCTTGCGGCGCGCGTCCTCGGCAAATCGTGTCGTTTACGCCTAGCGCGGGATCGCCTGGATCGCGATGTTGGTCACCGGATCGACCACCAGGATGCGGTCGGGCTCGTAGACGTAGCGATAGACCGGAACTGCCGTGCCGGCAGGCGGCAGCGCATTGACGTAGGTGTCGTCCACAGCCGGAGCCGGCGCGACTGTGTCGTAGAGCGGCGGCGCGACTGTGTCGTAGAGTGGCGGCGCATAGGTTCTCGTCGCCAGCGGCGCCGGCGGCACGACATCGTAGAGCGGTTGCGGAGTAACGGTGCGTTGGCTGACCACGGTCTGCCGCGTGGTGGTGACGACCCGCTTGCGCACGATCGGCCGCGCGCCGGGCCGTACCGTGCGCACGGTCTCGGTGGTCTGCACCGTCTGCACCGGCTGCTGCGTAATGACGGTCTCGACCGGTTGGCCGGAAATGATCGTCTGCGCGTTGGTCGGCCCGGCGGCGACCGTCAAGCCGAGCGCCGTCAACACGGCAGCGTAGGAGATGGTGTTTCTCATGGCCTACTCCACATGCATAGGGGAACTCGGACTTACGCGCCGAGTACGCAACTTAACGCGCGTTTGCGGCTTGCGTTCCTATTGGACGCGAGACGGCGCGAAATCGCTGCGATTGTTCCAGGAGCGCAAAATTGCCGCGCTCACGCCATCCCGGAACCCTATCCGCGCGGCAAGGCCGGCCGCAGCAGCGCCGCAAGCGGCAGCGTCAGCAGCACCATGACGGCGACCAGCGTCAGCGCCTTCCAGACGCCGAAGGCATCACCGACGACACCGTAAAGCGTGGGCGCGATCGCGCCCGAGCCGATGGTGCCGGTATAAAAAATGCTCAGCGCGCGCGTCCGCCATTGCGGCGCCACCAAGCTCGGTACCGAACCGTAAAGCACCGACGACGTGCCGTTCAGCGCGACGCCGATCAGCGGCAACAGCACCAGCGCGGCGGGAAGCGGCAGCGGCATCAGCGCCAAGATTCCGACCGCGGTCAAACCTTCGGTCAGCCAAACGGTGCTGATGGCGCCGATGCGTGCGCCGATGAAGGCGCAGGCGAGCTTGCCCGCGGCGCCGCCGGCAAAGACCAGCGTCATCGCCAGGCCGATGGTTTGCAGGCTGGCGCCCTTTTGCGTCAGTACGAATGGCAGGAACAACAGGAAGCCCATGCGCGTGGCGCTGTCGGTGATGCCGATCATGAGCAACAACGGAAACGCGAACGGCCGCCGCGGCTGGTCGGCCGCGGTTTTCATCTCGACCTTCGCTACGATGGCGCCTTCGCGCTCATAGCGTGGCGTGACGACGAAAATCACCGCGGCCAGCACGAAGCCGAGACAGCCGAGGATGGCCAGCGCCGGCCGCCAGGCAAGCGCCAGCAGCATCAGCGACAGCGTGGCCGGTAACGTCATCTTGCCGATATCGCCGGCGAAATTGTAGGTGCCGAGCGCCTTGAGGGAGCGCGGCCCGGCAAAGGCGCGGGCGACCAATGCGGAGGCGATCGGATGCTGGGCGCTGGCGCCGAGCCCGCCGATGAACAACGCGCCGAGCAGCATGGCGAAACCGGAGCTCGCGCCGGCCAGGCAATAGCCGAGACCGGCGAGCGCCGTGCCGAGTCCCAGCACCAGCGCGGCGCCGAGCTTTTCCGATGCAAAACTGGCGGGAATCTGCAGGCTCGCCATGGCGCCGACAAACACGCCGCGCAGCAGGCCGAGCGCCGCATAATCGAGGCCGAATTCCGCCTGCCACAACGGCAGCATGATGTAGATGAGGTCGGTGTAGCCGTCGTGTAGCGCGTGGGTGACGGCTGCGATCGAGGCGGCCCGCCGCTGGTCCGGCGAGAACTGCCTTGTCAGCGCCGCAAAATTCTCCCAGGGAAAAGCACGCATTGGGGCCTGCAAGATTGCTGTTGCAAGTCCCTAGGCGCCGATCGCGGAGGCGTCAATTGCGGTCCGGCCGTCGATTGACCGCCGCAATCGCCGAGTGCAGTCTTCCGGCTTGGGAATCACGATTTCGTTTCATGAGGAGAAATTATGTTCGGCCTCGGTGACCTTTTCCAGTGGGAACGGTTCGTGACGCCCACCGTGATCAAGGTGTTTTACTGGCTCGCGGTCGTCATTTCCGTGCTGCTGGGGATCGCCGGCGCGGTCTCGTCCCTGCAAACCATGGCGTTCAATCCGTTCATCGGGCTAATTCTTTTGATTACCAGCCTGCTCGGCGCCTTCGTCGGCATCATCCTCTCCCGTATCGCCGCCGAATTCGTGCTCATCGTGTTTCGCATCAACGAACATCTGGGCGCGATTAGGAATCAGGGAACGGGGCTTAGGAATCAGTAATCAAGTCGCGAAGCGGAAGTGCATGACGTCGCCGTCCAGCACGACATAGTCCTTGCCCTCGAGCCGCATCTTGCCGGCGTCGCGCGCGCCGGCTTCGCCGCCGCAGGCGACGTAGTCGTCATAGGCAATGGTCTCGGCGCGGATGAAGCCATGCTCGAAATCGCTGTGAATGACGCCGGCGGCCTGCGGCGCCTTGGTGCCGCGCGTCACCGTCCAGGCGCGCGCCTCCTTTGGCCCGGCGGTAAAGAACGTCACCAGATCGAGCAGCGCGTAGCCGGCGCGGATCAAACGGTCGAGGCCGGCCTCGCTGAGGCCGACGGCGGCGAGATAATCGGTGCGCTCGTCGCGCGACAGCACCGCGATCTCCGACTCGATCTTGGCGGAAATGACGATCGCGGCGGCGCCTTCTTGCTTGGCCCGCTCCTCGACCTTGCGTGAATAGGCATTGCCGTTTGCCGCCGACGCTTCCTCGACGTTGCAGACATAGAGCACCGGCAGCGACGTCAGCAGCCCGAGCATGTGGAACGCCTTTTCTTCTTCGGGCTTGCGCTCGGTGAATCGCGCCGGCTTGCCGTCGCGCAACAGCGCGAGCGCCCGGTTGATGAGATCGAGCGCTTCTTTGGATTCCTTGTCGCCGCCTTTGGCTTTTTTGGACAGCCCGTCGACCCGCCGCTCCAGACTGTCGAGATCGGCGAGCATCAGCTCGGTCTCCACCGTTTCGATATCGGCCACCGGATCGATGCGGCCCTCGACATGGGTGACGTCGGTATCCTCGAAGCAGCGCACCACATGGACGATGGCGTCGACCTCGCGGATATTGCCGAGAAACTGATTGCCGAGCCCCTCGCCCTTCGAGGCGCCACGCACCAAGCCGGCGATGTCGACGAAGGCGAGCCGCGTCGGCACGATGGTCGCCGACTTGGCGAGCGCCGCGAGCGTATCGAGCCGCTTATCCGGCACCGCGACTTCGCCGACATTCGGCTCGATGGTGCAGAACGGATAATTCGCCGCTTGCGCCGCCGCGGTTTCGGTCAGCGCATTGAAGAGCGTCGACTTGCCGACGTTGGGCAGGCCGACGATGCCGCATTTGAAGCCCATGGATTCTTATTTCACCTGTTGGACTGCGATTCGCGCTTAGTCGCGATCACTCATCTTTATTTGGTTCTTCGCCAAAACCCTTCGCCACCATGGCGAGATGAACCTTGTTCTGAAAACTCGCATCCTCGCCGCGCGCGATCAATTCGGCGTTGTCGGCAAGAATGGCGAGCAGCGCCTCGACCCAACCGCGCTCGCTTTTGGCGAAATCGCTCAGCACATAATGCTGGACCATGTCCTTGTCGCCGGGGTGACCGACGCCGATGCGCACCCGCCGATAGTCGTTGCCGATAAGCTCGGAGATCGAGCGCAACCCGTTGTGGCCGGCAATGCCGCCGCCGATTTTGACCCTGACCTTGGCCGGCCGCAGGTCGATCTCGTCGTGAAACACCGTGATGTGATCGAGCGGAAGCTTGTAGAAGTGCGCCGCCTCGGCGACGGCGCGCCCGGATTCATTCATGAACGTGCCGGGAAGCAACAACAGCGCGCGCTCGCCGCCGATCGGCCCCTCGCAAGCGACGCCCTGAAAACGCCGGCGCCACGGTCCGATGCCGTGGCGCTTAGCAATCTCCGTAACCGCCATGAAGCCGATGTTGTGGCGGTTACCGGCGTATTTCGCTCCCGGATTTCCGAGTCCGACCAGGAGGAGCATCGGCGTCGTCCCGCGGCAGCAAACCTCACTTCTTCTCGGGCGCGGCGGCAGCCGGTGCCGCGCCAGGGGCAGCACCCGGTGCTGCACCTGGGGCAGCGCCCGGAGCGGCGCCTTCGGCCGGCGTGCCGGCCGCTGCGGCGGCGGCAGCTGCGGCCGCTGCGGCGGCGGCAGCTTCGGCCTGGGCCTTCATTTCTTCCGCATAACCTGACGGCGGCACCACCGTGACCAGGGTGATGTCGCGGCCGGCGACGGCGCGCACGCCTTCCGGCAAGGTAACGTCGCTCAGATGCCTGGAATAGTTGATCTCGAGCTCACTGACGTCGACGTCGATGCCGGTCGGAATGGCGTCGGCGCGGCAGCGCACTTCGATGGTGTGAGTGACGATGCTGACCGTGCCGCCGCGTTTCACGCCCGGCGACTGGTCGGCGTTCCTGACATGGATCGGAATGTTGACGCGGATGGTGGCGCCCTCGCCGAGCCGCATGAAATCCACATGCAGCGGCAGGTCGCGCACCGCATCGAGCTGGAAGTCGCGGGGAATGACGCGGTGCTTCACGCCGTCGATCTCGACGTCATGAATGGTCGTCAAAAAATGCCCGGCATAGATGCGGTGGTGCAAATCGGCATAGTCGAGAGAGATCGGCAGCGGCGGCTTGCCGTCGCCATAGATGATTCCGGGAACGCGGCCGGCACGACGTTCTGCCCGGGCGGCCCCCTTGCCTGCCCGCGAACGCGCCGTCGCCTTGATCAGATTGACGGTCGCCATGATGATATCCTCGTCTAAAGCTCTGTCTTATAAGTGGAATTCCGCGGCGAGCCTCCAGGGGTGCTGTAGCGGCCGCGGACGCCGCGCTTATAGCGGCGCGGGTTTTGAAAGACAAGGAACGATGGCGCGGGGAAGCTCGGGCCAGAACGTGCCCGGATTAGCCGCCGCCCGAGGTGCCGCCGCCGGTCGGAGCGCCGGTCTTGCCGAGCGCCGCCTCCAGCGCCGCGACGCGGGTCTTGAGCGCCTCGTTTTCCTCGCGCGCCAGGCGGGCCATGTCCTTGACCGCCTCGAAATCCTCGCGCTTGACCACGTCGAGATCGCGCAGGATGCGCTCCGCCTGGTTGCGGAACAGCGTCTCGACCTCGCGCCGCACGCCCTGCGCGGCGCCGGCGGCGTCGTTCATCAACCGCGCGACCTCGTCGAAGAACCGGTTTGTGGTCTGGACCATGGCTGCCTCCGAACTCCGAGAGTCCCGCTTGATATGCCCGCAGACAATGGCGATGGTGCGGCGCGCTCGCAAGAGGCGTGACGCGCAATGAGTCGCGCCAGCCGGCCGTTCATGAAAGCCATGTGATGCTCGTGGTCCTGCTTACAGTCTTGCCCGTTCTGCCGTTTCCCGCGATCAATCCGATCCTGATCTCGATCGGACCGTTTGCCGTGCGCTGGTATGCGTTGGCCTATATCGTCGGCATCATCGCCGGCTGGTTTTATGCGCGCGCCATCATCGCCTCGGAGCGGTCATGGGGCGGCCCGGCGCCGCTGACGGTGATCGACTTCGACGATTTCGTCATCTGGATCACGCTCGGCATCATCCTTGGCGGCCGTACCGGCTACGTGCTGTTCTACAATCTTCCGCATTTCGTCGAGCATCCGCTGCAGATATTCCAATTGTGGAACGGGGGCATGTCGTTTCACGGCGGCGTCGCCGGCTGCATCGTCGCCATCGTCGCGTTCGCGCTCAAGCGCGGCATTCCGATGCTGTCGCTCGGCGACGTCACCGCCGCGGTCTGCCCGATCGGACTGTTCCTCGGTCGCATCGCCAATTTCATCAACGGCGAATTGTGGGGCCGGCCGACCGACGTACCGTGGGCGATGATCTTTCCCAATGGCGGCCCGATCCCGCGCCATCCGAGCCAGCTCTATGAAGCGACGCTGGAAGGCGTCGTCCTCTTCGTCGTGCTCGGCCTCTTGATGCGCTTCGGTGCCCTGAAGCGGCCCGGCGTCGTCACTGGAAGTTTTGCGCTCGGCTACGGCGTCGCGCGCGTCACTTGCGAATTGTTCCGCGAGCCCGACGTCCAGCTCGGTTTCCTCTGGGGCGGGCTGACCATGGGCATGCTGCTGTGCATTCCGCTGATGCTCGGCGGCATCGCCATTCTCACTTACGCGCTGAGCTACGAACCGAAACCGAAAGATGGCTGAGGCAACGGCGCTGGAGAGTGAAATCCGCCGGCGCATTGCCGTTGCCGGGCCGATGCCCGTTGCCGATTATATGCGGCTCTGCCTGACCCATCCCAAGTTCGGCTACTACATCCACCGCGATCCCTTGGGCAGCGATGGCGACTTCATCACCGCGCCCGAGATCAGCCAGATGTTCGGCGAGTTGATCGGGCTGTGGCTGGCCGCGGTCTGGCGGCAGATGGGCGCGCCGGAAAACGTGCGCCTCATCGAGCTCGGGCCCGGGCGCGGAACATTGATCCTCGATGCGCTGCGGGCGGCGCGCGTGGTCAAAGGTTTCCGTGAGGCGATCGTGCTGCATCTGGTCGAGATCAGCCCGGCGCTGCAAAAGCTGCAGCAGCAGCGGCTGGAAGCCCTCGACGTGCCGGCGCTTTGGCACGCGACCCTCGAAGATGTCCCAGGCGGCCCGAGCCTCATCATCGCCAACGAGTTCATCGACGCGCTGCCAGTGCATCAGGCGGTCAAGCAAGCCGACGGCTGGCATGAGCGCGTCGTCGATATCGGCGCCGACGGCAATCTCTGCTTCGGCCTGGCGCGCGAAACGCTGCCCCACTTCGAGACCAGCCTGCCGCGCGGCTTGCGGCCATCGCCCGAAGGCTCGATCTTCGAATGGCGTCCCGACAGGATCGCGCTCGAGCTCGGCCGGCGCGTGCGCTCTGACGGCGCGGCGCTGATCCTCGACTACGGCCACGTCAAATACGGCCTGGGCGATACGTTGCAGGCGGTCGCCGGGCACGCTTACGCCGACCCGCTGCACGCGCCGGGCGAGGCCGATCTCACCGCGCATGTCGATTTCGAGGCGTTGGCGCAAAGCGCCGAAAGCATCGGCGGCCGCATTCACGGTCCCATTCCGCAGCGCGACCTGCTGCTCCGGCTCGGCATCGACCAACGCGCAGTTGCGCTCAAGACCCACGCTTCGCGCGACAAGGCGCTGGAGATCGAGCTGGCGCAGGCGCGCCTGACCGAAACTGGCGCGCAGGGCATGGGCGAGTTATTCAAGGCGCTCGCCATCGCCGATCCTAGCCTCGGCCCGCTGCCCGGATTTGAGACGCCGCCATGATGATCGAGGCTCGAACGCTCGCGCTCGACGGCATCCGCCACGGCTTCTTCACGCGCCAGGGCGGCGTTTCCGGCGGCCTCTATGCCAGCCTCAATGGCGGCGTCGGATCGAACGACGACCGCGCCCATGTCGCGCAAAACCGCGCGCGCATGGCGGCCGCAGTCGGGGTCGAGTCGGGCCGCTTCTTGACCTGCTATCAGATTCATTCGCCGCAGGTGGTGGTCGCGGAAGCGCCGTGGTTGCCCGAGGCGCGACCCCGCGCCGATGCCATCGTCACGCGCATGCGGGCGCTGGCGATCGGTATAAGCACCGCCGATTGCGGGCCGGTCCTGTTCGCCGAGCCAAGGGCCCGCGTCATCGGCGCCGCCCATGCCGGCTGGCGCGGCGCGCTCTCGGGCGTCGTCGAGGCCGCGGTCGATGCCATGGAGCGGCTTGGCGCCGAGCGCGGCCAAATCCGCGCTGCGATCGGACCGATGATCCGGCAACCCAACTACGAGGTCGGCCCCGATCTCGTCGCGCGGTTTAGTGCCGAAGACCCCGCGAGCCACCGCTTCTTCGCGCCGGCTGCACGTGACGGCCATGCCATGTTCGACCTTGCCGGCTATATCGCCGCGCGGCTGACCCGGGCGGGCGTCCGTCACATCGAGGATGTCGGGCTTTGCACCTATGCCGATGCGGAGCGATTTTTCAGCTTCCGCCGCACCACCCACCGCGCCGAAGCCGATTACGGCCGCCATGTGAATGCCATCGCTTTAATCGGCTGAAATAGCGCCGGCGCTCCGCAAAGCCATTCGCGCTCAGGGCGAAAAATCCTGCGGGGACAAGGCCCTGATTCATGTTGCCAGCCTCGAAGGCGGCTTGTATCAGGGCGGCGAAAGTCGCTGCCGGGCGCGCAGGAGAAGAGGGAATGGCGGGCAACAACGGGGCCATCAAGCTCGTCGCCGGCAATTCCAATCCCGCGCTTGCCGAGGCCATCGGCGGTTACCTCGGCACGCCGCTGACCAAGGCCATCGTGCGGCGCTTCGCCGACATGGAAGTCTTCGTCGAGATCCAGGAAAACGTGCGCGGCGCCGACGTTTTCATCCTGCAGTCGACGTCGTATCCGGCCAACGACCATATGATGGAATTGCTGATCATCATCGACGCGTTGCGGCGCGCGTCGGCGCGGCGCATCACCGCGGTGATCCCCTATTTCGGCTATGCGCGGCAGGATCGCAAAGTCGGACCGCGCACGCCGATCTCGGCCAAGCTCGTCGCCAATCTCATCACGCGAGCCGGCGCCGATCGCGTGATGACGCTCGACCTCCATGCCGGCCAGATCCAGGGCTTCTTCGACATCCCAACCGACAATCTGTTTGCCGCGCCGGTGATGATGCGCGATATCCGCCAGCGTTTCGATCTGAGCAAAGTGATCGTGGTCTCTCCCGACGTCGGCGGCGTGGTGCGCGCGCGCGGGCTCGCCAAGCGCATCAACACGCCGCTCGCCATCGTCGACAAACGGCGCGAGCGGCCGGGTGAATCCGAAGTGGCCAATGTCATCGGCGAGGTCGACGGCGGCATCTGCATCCTGGTCGATGATATCGTCGACTCCGGCGGCACGCTGGTGAACGCTGCCGACGCGCTTCTGGAAAAAGGCGCCACCGCGGTCTATGGCTACATCACCCACGGCGTGCTCTCTGGCGGCGCCGTCGCCCGCGTCGGCAAATCCAATCTCAAGGAACTGGTGATCACGGATTCGATCCAGCCGACGCAAGCGGTCACCGAGTCCAACAATATTCGCGTGCTGTCGATCGCGACGCTGATCGGCGAAGCCATCACCCGGACCGCCGCCGAAGAATCGGTCTCAAGCCTGTTCGATTGAAAAGGCTTTCCGCACTCGTCATCCCCCGAGTCAACTTGTCGCAGGCCGCTCTGTGGACGGTCCCGCACGCGGCATTGTGCGCCAAGGCCAAATCACTTCATGAGTGCCAGGAGCGGCGGCGCCGGAGGCCCTTGCGTCGAATTTGGTGAGTGGAATCAGGCCGATTATAGTCGGCGTGGGGGCTGATTCGCGGCTTTCGGTCAACCGACGCGTAAAAGTCTTCCCTGCGTCAAATTGCAGCCGGTATTCGGCGAAGTCCTAGTGGCGTGCGCATTTCCACTCATATGCGGCACCGTGGAGAAGGCATGTCCATCATCGAAATCGCGCGCGAGCAAGGCAACAATCCTCTGGAAGTCGTCGAGCGCATGGCGGCCGGCAACAACTGGCCGTTCGAGCGCTCCGGCGAGGACGAGATCGCGCTGGTCGTCACCGGCAAGTGGACCAACTATCAGG
This sequence comes from Xanthobacteraceae bacterium, assembly GCA_050010715.1. Classification (GTDB taxonomy): domain Bacteria; phylum Pseudomonadota; class Alphaproteobacteria; order Rhizobiales; family Xanthobacteraceae; genus BOG-931. The sequence goes on from JBEKKM010000012.1 coordinate 40,660, forward strand.
TCTCTTTCACCTGGATGAGCGAGATCGAGGCGCTGCATCTGGCCTGCGCATTCGAAATCAAAGTGCCGGAGCTGCGGCTGCCCGAAGTGCAGCAGCTCGTTGCCATGATCAACGAGCAATTGTGGATCGGCCATTTCGACGTCTGGATGCAAAACGGCATGGTGATGTTCCGTCATGCGCTCCTCCTTGCCGGAGGCGTGCCGGCGTCCGGCCGCCAATGCGAGGCTTCGCTCGGCTGCGCGCTCGATGCCTGCGAGCGCTACTTTCCGGCGTTCCAGTTCGTGGTCTGGGCCGGCAAGTCGGCGCGCGAGGCGATGGAGTCCGCGATGTTCGAGACCTCGGGCGAGGCGTGACGAGCGCGACGCCGGATCTGCGGGATCTCTCCGGCCACCTCGTCCTGGTCGGCGCCGGCAAGATGGGCAGCGCGCTGCTCGAAGGCTGGCTGCGGTTCGGCCTCGATCCAAAGCACATCGCCGTTCTCGAGCCGCAACCCGCGCCACAAATCTCGGCGCTCGTGGGCCGGGGCCTGCGGCTCAATCCGGAGCTGCACGGGCTCGGCGATGTCGCCGCCGTCGTCGTTGCGGTCAAGCCGCAGACCGCGGCAGAAGCGATACCGTCGCTCAAGCCGATGATCGGCGCTTCGACCGTCGTCGTCTCGATCATGGCCGGGCGCACGCTGCAATTCATCGCCGATGCGCTGAACGCACCGTGCGCGCTGGTGCGCGCCATGCCCAACACCCCGGCTTCGATCGGCCGCGGCATCACGGTTGCGGTGCCGCGCAACGTCAGTCCGGCGCAGCGTGAGCTCGCCCATCGCCTGCTCTGCGCCACAGGCACCGTCGAGTGGACCGACGACGAGGCGCTGATGGACGCCGTCACCGCCGTGTCGGGATCGGGACCCGCCTATGTTTTTCTATTGGCCGAAGCGCTGGCCGAAGCCGGCGTCGCCGACGGCCTGCCGCCGTCTCTTGCCACGAAACTCGCGCGTGAAACCGTCGCTGGTTCAGGCGAACTGCTGCACCGCTCCGAGCTCGATGCCGCGGTGCTGCGGCAGAATGTGACGTCGCCTGGAGGCACCACCGCGGCCGCACTCGACGTGCTGATGGGCAAGGACGGCCTTGCGCAACTAATGCGCAAAGCGGTCGCCGCCGCGACCAAGCGATCGCGGCAGCTTGCCGGTTGACGGCGCAGGCCTGGCGTCTCCCTGACGCCGCCTTGGAACCGTCCCAGCGCGAGCCTACATTGAAGCCCACAGTCGCGCGTATGAGGCGCTGCCCAAGAGTTCGGCGCACAGGAGTCCGGTCATGGTCCGCAAACCCGCCCGTAAAGCCGCACGATCCTCCTCCACCGCGAAACCTGCAGCGCCTGTTGGCACGGGCAGCGAGCGCGAAAAAATCATCGCCGCCTTCCTGGCCCTGCTCGCGGAGAAACCGGTCGAGCAGATCGGCTTGGCCGAGATCGCCAAGGAAGCAGGAGTGTCGCTCGGCCAATTGCGCGGCGAGTTCGCCTCGGCGCTCGCGATCTTGGCCGCTCACATCAAGGCCATCGACCGCGCCGTGCTCGCCGCGGATTTGAGCGACATGGCCGAGGAGCCGCCGCGCGAGCGGCTGTTCGACGTGCTGATGCGGCGGCTCGAAGTGCTGGCACCGCATCGCCAGGCGGTGCGCTCGCTGTTGCGTTCCGCCCGCCGCAATCCGCCGCTCGCTCTGGCGCTCAATGGCTTAGCGGTGCGCTCCCAGCAATGGATGCTGACCGCCGCCGAGATCAACGCCTCGGGACCGCGCGGCATGGTACGCGCCCAGGGCTTGGCGCTTTTGTTCGGCTCGGTGCTGCGCACCTGGGTGCGCGACGACGATCCCGGGCTTGCCCGCACCATGGCGGCGCTCGATCGCGCGCTGGCCCGCGGTCAGCGTTTCTCCGGTTTCCTCGACGATTTGTGCCACATCCCGTCGCGGCTTTGCCGGCTGCGGCCGCGCCGGCGGCGGCGCGATGACGATGCCGAGGAGGAGTCGGCCGTGGCCTGATCGGCTTGCCGCTTTACCAGTAATTAGCCACGCGCCGTTTCCACAGCCGAAGCTTAGAATGCCTATAAACAAAGGTTTTTCATTGCATCGCTAGGCTGAACGCGGTAAAAGATAGTTGCATATCGAACCAATCGCCGCCGGGCCGTCCTGCTATGATCGTCTGTTCTTGTAACGTGTTCACGGACCACGACGTGCGCGATACGCTTGTGGCGGCCGAAGGTTGTCCGCGTACGGCCGGCGAGGTTTATCACTGCCTCGGCTGCAGCGCCCAATGTGGCCGTTGCGCCCGCACCATCCGGCGCATCATGGACGAGGCGTTGGCCGCGGCCGCACCGACAGGGCGCGACATCGCAACTGTCCGAAACCAGCCCTGAACTCCAGGGCGATCGCGACAGCCTTCCACAGACCAAGCGCGGCCTATCGCGGCCAAGCTTTTAATTGTTATAATTAAAGCCTGAGCCACACATCGTGCGGCGCTGCCCCCAGTTTCAGGAGCACGATTATGAAAGGCGACCCGGGAGTCATCGACTTCCTCAACAAGGGACTGCGGCACGAACTGACGGCGATCAACCAATACTGGCTGCATTATCGGCTGCTCGACAATTGGGGCTACAAGGCGCTCGCCAAGCAATGGCGCAAGGAATCGATCGAGGAGATGCAGCACGCCGACAAGCTGATTGAGCGCATCATCTTCCTTGACGGCTTTCCCAACTTGCAGGTGCTCGACCCGCTGCATATCGGCCAGAACGTCAAGGAGGTCCTCGATTGCGACCTCGGCGCGGAAATGTCGGCGCGTGCGCTCTACCAGGAGGCCGCCACCCATTGCCACGGCGTGAAGGACTACGTGACGCGCGACCTGTTCGAAAAACTGATGCATGACGAGGAAGAGCACATCGATTTCCTCGAGACTCAGCTCGACCTGGTCGCCAAGCTCGGCCTTGAGCTCTACGCCCAGCACCATATTGGCGAGCTCGAAGAGGGCGAGGACTGAGCGGCGCGATTCGCTGGCGCCGCCGCAATCGTTAACAGAGTCTTAACGAGGTTTCGCCGGCAGCCGTCGCAGCGGGCCAATGGGCGCATTGGCGCCCGATCCACTCTGCCAATTCAGCCGCTTTGCATCGCACTCGCCGCGGTGGCTTAACAATCACGGTTAAATCTTAAGGTTAAGACCCGCTTAAATAATTGCTGCCATCCTCGGCCCGGTTCAACGACGGCGGGCCGCCGCATCCGTGGCTCGGCCGAGGAAAGGACGAAGCCATGGTCAGCGTCAAATTCTTTGCTAGCGCTGCTGCGTTAGGCTTGCTCAGCACAGCCGCACTCGCAGCCGATCTACCTCCCCCCCAGATGTACCAACCGCCACCGCAGATCGCCTACCAACCCGCACCGGTCGTATCCAGCGGCTGGTATCTGCGCGGCGATGTCGGCGTCGGCATGCAGACGTTCGGCGATTTCCCGCACTCGCAGACGAATTCAGCATTCGTCTGGCCGGCGAGCTGGGCCATCGTGCAAAAAGACATCCAGGACACCGCGATCTTCGGCGGCGGTATCGGCTACGAGTGGAACAACTGGTTCCGCACCGACGTGACTGCCGAATACCGCACCAAGGCGATGTTCAAGGCCACCGGCAGCTATACCAATTTCTGCGCCGGCGGCGGCACCTGCTTCGACGTCACCGAGGGCAACTTCTCATCGGCCGTGTTCATGGCCAATGCCTATCTCGATCTCGGCACCTGGTGGTGCCTGACGCCCTATATCGGCGCCGGCGTCGGCAGCGCCTATAACCGCATCACCGGCGTGCAGGACAACGGCATCAACTCCGACGGCTCCGTCGGCTTCGGCTTTACCACCTCGGACGCGGCGAATTGGAATCTTGCCTGGAATGCCCAGGCCGGCCTCACCTACAACGTCAACAACAACTTCAAGGTCGATTTCAGCGCGCGCTACCTGCATCTGGGCTCGCCGGAAACGGCCACGGTGCTCTGCCAGAATACGGCTTCGTGCCCGGGCGCCTTCTACAATCTGAACAACACCAATTCATGGGACTTCAGGATCGGCCTGCGCTGGATGCTGCAGCCGGACATGGTCCCGGTGATGGCGGCCCCGCCGCTGATGAGCCGGGGCTGATGCCCAGCGCCTGAACGGCCAAGTCGAAAAGCAACAGACGGCGCGGGCGACCGCGCCGTCTTCGTTTTTGGGCATAGTCTCGAAGGATCCCGACCCGACGGGGATGCACCGGGTTGTTGCCCGTCCTCCCTTCAGAGCCCCGCGAGCTAACGCTCCATTAAGGTTAATGCCTGATGATCGAGCGCGTCTGGCCGCGCATGGCGCGCCACCGGGACGGAGAATGCGGCCGATGCGTTGGGTCATCTGTGCTTTGGTCGTGCTTGTTGCGCCGGCCGGCGCGCGCGCCGGAGATTTCGACGTGCTGCGCGGCGCGCAACCCGTGGGCTACGCCTCCTATACGAACTGGAGCGGCTTTTACGGCGGCGGACTAATCGGCGAAGAGTTCGACGGCGCCGATTTCCGCAATGTCGGGGCCGCCGAGATCACTACCATCGCCGGATTGGACGCGGGCTTTGACGGGATACCAATAGCCAGCTTTCCTCGGCTTTCTTCGTTGAATACGGAGGCGCCGAGCTACAGCGCCTTTATCGGCTACAACTACCAATTCGAGGCCGCCGTCGTCGGCTTCGAGATGACCTTCACCAAGACGTCGTTCAACGCCAGCATCGACGACGTGGAAAGCCATTCCTACTTTCAGAACTCCAACAACACGCTGTACCTCGCGAAATACAACGTGACGACCTCAGCATCATCCAAAGTGGATGATTACGGCACCGTGCGCGGCCGCTTCGGCTGGGCGCTGGGCAATTTCCTGCCCTATGGTTTTGGCGGCGTTTCGATCTCGCAGATCGACTCGGCAAAATCGGTCAATGTCAATTATTGCGGCCAGGAAGCGCCCTATACCTGCGCCAATCCGCCTCCGCCCAGCGTACCACCGCCACCCGCGCCGATCGGCAGCAATTGGACGCTGTCTGATAAAAACAATGGCAAATGGTATTTCGGCTACGTGGCCGGCTTGGGCGTCGACTACGCGCTGACGCGGAATATTTTTCTGCGCGGCGAATACCAATACATCCAGTTCGCCGCGCCGGACAATATCAGGCTCAGCGCCTCGAGCGTGCGGGTCGGCGCCGGCCTGAAGTTCTGACCGGCACGCCGCCAAAGCGACAACAAGCTGCCTAGAATTTGATACCGAGACCGCCGCGGACGGTATTGACGTCCACCACCAGGTTGGCGATCGGCGCGAACTGCACATATTCGTATTCGGCGCGCAGGAAGACGTTTCTCGTCAGTGCGACGTCGAGGCCGCCGCCGACGGTAAAGCCAATCATCCATTCGCCGTTCTTGCCGGCGGTGCCGGTGAACGAGAACGGCACGCACGCCGGCGTCGGACCCCCAGGGGTACAGGGCTGATTTTGTGGATTTTCTATCCCCGAAACGGTCGCCGCAATGTTGACATTGGCGTGACCGACGGCGACGCCGGCAAAGCCATACGGCAGGAAATTGCCCAGCGCCCAACCGGCCCGAGCGCGCAGCGTGCCGATATCGAGATCTGTCACGCTGCCGCTTCCGGAGACGGTCACCGCGTAAGTGTTGCCGCCGGCCGACGTCAGGCGCGAGATCGGCGTATTCGGTGCTATGAGCGAGAGATTCGCCTGGTCGTAATCGGCCTCGACGCCCAGTACGAGCCTCTCGAATTGGGTGTTGTAGCCGGCGAAGCCGCCGAAGCCAGTGGCACTGTGATTGGCCTGACCCAGCACCGGCCAACTGGACGGCTGCTGCTCACTCTCCAGCGTCAGGTCGCGCAGCACATAAGCGAGCGGCGCCTGCGTGGTGTTGCTGAAGTCACCGCCGGCGTTGCTGTAGCTGACCGCACCGCCGATATAGATGCCGGCCCAGCCGTTGACGTTCAACGGCGCGGCCGGTTGCGCGCCGGTCAGCCAACTCAGATCGTCCGCGAAGGCGCTTGGCGCGAACGCAAACGCCAACAGTGCAAATATGACGCGACGCATAGGACGCCCTTTCCCCTTGTTGGGGGCGATCTTCGAGCGCGGACATTAAAGGGGGGTTAGCTCGTCAGACGCCGTTTTGGCGGCTTAACTGTTCCGGATATTTAGAATTGGGACGCCGTGACTAATCTGCGCGGGATTTTTTCAGAAATCCGTACCGAGAATTCCGCCGCGTTTTCGGGCACTAAGACGACGCGGGCGCGCGCATGCAATTTTTTGATAACGACCCTAGCGAACGCGATTCAATAAGCGCTAACCGCAAATGATCTTAAAATTGTCGCTGACGCAGTAGGTAAATCCACGCTGAATGCGCGCGCCACATTTCAGGTTAGGAAACCGTTTGTGCGCGGCCGGCTGCCACCGCACCGTCCGCGATTGTGACATCGTCTTTACCGCCATTGCCGCGATGGCGGGCAGCGCCGCGCGCCGCGTCGACCCGCTGCGACGCAGGCCGGCGCCGCAACTCGCGCTTGACGGCGGCGGGGCAAATCCTTAATTGCAGAGCTGGGACACCCCTCCCCAACGAGGGGCGCCTATCTGGAAGGATAGACCATGACGATTGCCAAGCCGTCCGTGCGGCCAAGCGTGCCGCACTTTTCGTCCGGCCCCTGTGCCAAGCGCCCCGGCTGGACCCCGCAAGCCCTCGCCGACGCTTTTGTGGGGCGCTCCCACCGCTCGAAGCCGGGCAAGGCCAAGCTCAAGCGCGCCATCGATCTGACCCGCGAGGTGCTGCGCGTGCCCGCCGACTATCGCATCGGCATCGTGCCGGCGTCCGATACCGGCGCGGTGGAGATGGCGCTGTGGACGCTGCTCGGCGCGCGTCCGGTGACGATGCTGGCCTGGGAATCCTTCGGCGAAGGCTGGGTCAGCGATGTCGCCAAGGAGCTCAAGCTCAAAGACGTCACGGTGCTGAAGGCGCCGTATGGCGAGCTCCCCGATCTCGCCAAAGCCGATCCGGGAAGCGACATCGTGTTCACCTGGAACGGCACGACGTCGGGTGTGCGCGTGGCCAACGCCGATTGGATCGCGGCCGACCGGGCGGGGCTGACCATTTGCGACGCCACCTCGGCCGCCTTCGCCCAGCCGCTCGATTGGGGCAAGCTCGACGTGGTCACCTTCTCCTGGCAGAAGGCGCTGGGCGGCGAGGCGGCGCATGGCATGCTGATCCTGTCGCCGCGCGCGGTCGCTCGGCTCGAAAGCTACACGCCGCCGTGGCCGGTGCCGAAGATTTTCCGCACCACCAAGGGCGGCAAGCTCAACGACGGCATTTTCCAGGGCGAGACCATCAACACGCCATCGATGCTGTGCGTCGAAGATTATCTCGACGCGCTGGAATGGGCGAAGTCGGTCGGCGGCTTGCCGGCGCTGCACGCCCGCGCCGACGCCAATGCCAAAGTCATCGCCGATTGGGTTGAGCGCACGGCGTGGATCGATTTTCTGGCGCGCGATCCGGCGCTGCGCTCCAACACCTCGGTCTGCCTGAAAGTGGTCGATCCGGCGGTAACGCGGCTGAATGCCGACGCGCAGGCGGCCTTCGTCAAAGGCATTGCCGCCGCCCTCGACAAGGAAGGCGTCGCTTACGACATCGATGCCTATCGCGATGCGCCGCCGGGATTGCGCGTCTGGTGCGGCTCCACCGTGGAGCGTGCCGATGTCAAGGCGCTGATGCCGTGGCTCGACTGGGCCTATGCGGCGACCAAGGAAGCGCTGGCGAAGGCAGCTTGATCGTCATGTCAGCGGCTTCCTTCGCCGATCCTCTCACCGAGCGGCTGGCGGCGTTCGTGCGCGGCATCGGCATCGACGTGCGCGCCGCCGCGCTGCCGGAAAAGACGGTCCTGCCCGGGCTCGACATCCGCCGCGGCGCGATCCTGGTCGATGAGACGCGCGTGACACATCCCGGCGATATTCTCCACGAGGCCGGCCATCTTGCGGTCACCGATCCGGCCGAACGCCATGCGCCGACGTTGTCGCCGAGCGGCGGCGACGAGATGACGAGTATCGCTTGGTCTTACGCCGCGCTGAACCATCTCGAACTCGATCCGGCGATCGTCTTCCACGACGACGGCTATAAGGGCGAGGCGTCGTCGATCATTGAGAATTTCACGGCCGGCCACTATTTCGGCGTGCCGCTGTTGCAGCTCTACGGCATGGCCGTCGAGCCCAGGCGCGCCGCCGAGACAGGCGTCGAACCCTATCCCCACATGCTGCGCTGGTTGCGCTGACCGCAAAGGAATTTTGCCATGACCGCCCGCGTTCTGATCTCCGATGCGTTGTCGCCCGCCGCCGTGCAGATTTTCAGGGATCGCGGCGTCGAAGTCGAATTCCAGCCCAATCTCGGCAAGGACAAGGACAAGCTCGCCGAGACCATCAACGGCTTCGATGGTTTGGCGATCCGCTCCGCGACCAAGGTGACGGCCAAGATGCTGGAGAAGGCCAAAAGCCTGAAAGTGATCGGCCGCGCCGGCATCGGCGTCGACAATGTCGATATCCCGGCAGCGACCGCCCGCGGCATCATCGTGATGAACACGCCATTCGGCAATTCGATCACCACCGCCGAGCATGCCATCACGCTGATGCTGGCGCTTGCGCGCCAAATCCCCGAAGCCGATGCATCGACGCGGGCCGGCAAATGGGAAAAGAACAAATTCCTCGGCGTCGAGATTTTCTCGAAAACGCTCGGCATCATCGGCTGCGGCAATGTCGGGTCGATCGTCGCCGACCGGGCGATCGGGCTGAAGATGAAGGTGATCGCCTACGATCCGTATTTGTCGGCCGAGCGCGCGGTCAATCTCGGCGTCGAAAAGGTCGAGCTCGATGAGCTGTGGCGCCGCGCCGATTTCATCACCCTGCACACGCCGCTGACCGACAAGACCCGCGACATCATCAATGCCGACACCCTCAAGCTGACCAAGAAAGGCGTCCGGCTGATCAACTGTGCGCGCGGCGAACTGGTCGATGAGATGGCGTTGTGCGAGGCGCTCAAGTCCGGCCACGTCGCCGGCGCCGCGGTCGACGTGTTCCGCGAGGAGCCGGCGACGCAGAGTTGCCTGTTCGGCCTGCCCAACGTGGTGTGCACGCCGCATCTCGGCGCCTCGACCATGGAGGCGCAGGAGAACGTGGCGCTGCAGGTCGCCGAACAGATGGCGGACTATTTGCTTCGTGGCGCGATCTCCAACGCCGTCAACTTTCCCTCGATCAGCGCCGAGGAAGCGCCGAAACTCAAACCCTTCGTGGCGCTTGCGGACAAGCTCGGCTCGTTCGCCGGCCAGCTCACCGAGAGCGGCATCAGCCGCGTGCAAATTTCCTATGAAGGCGCCGTCGCCCAACTCAACACCAAGGCGCTGACCTCGGCCGCGGTCGCCGGCCTGCTGCGCCCGATGCTGCAAGACGTCAACGTCGTCTCGGCGCCGATCGTCGCCAAGGATCGCGGCATCGTCGTCGAGGAGACGCGGCGCGAAGCCGAGGGCGATTATGAGAGCCTGATCACGGTCACGGTGACGACCGACCGGCAGACGCGCTCGGTATCAGGCACGGTCTATGCCGACGGCCATCCGCGCATCATCAACATCAAAGGCATCCGCATGGACGCCGAATTCGGCCCGTCGATGCTCTACGTGACCAACCAGGACAAGCCCGGCTTCGTCGGCCGCTTTGCAACGCTGCTCGCCGGCGCCGGCATCAACATCGCCACCTTCCATCTCGGCCGCGAATCCGCCGGCGGCGACGCCATCGCGCTGGTCGAAGTCGACGGCACGGTGCCGCCGAACGTGCTCGCCGAAGTGCAGAAAATCCCCAACGTGCAACAGGTCAAGACGCTGCGGTTTTGACGCCGTCACTGCCTCGTCGCGATCGTAATCCCGCTGAATACCAACCCGTAGCCGACGGCGTGGTAGAGCTCGAAACGCTCCCCCAATAGAACGATCGCCAGCGCCGATCCGAATACCGGCACGAGGTGGATGAACGGCGCGGCGCGGTTGGCGCCGATGAGCTCGATGCCGCGGTTGAGGGACAGATAGCCGAGCAGCGACGGGAAGATGCAGATGAAGGCGAAGCTGAGCGCGCTCTCGGCATCGAACACCATCACCCGCCCGCTCATGACTTCTAGGGCAACGAGTGGAACGAGAAACACTGCGCCGCCGCCCATCCCGGTGGCGAGGAACGACAACGGATGGATCTTCGGCCGCTTGCGCAGCATGGCCAGGTAGAAGCCGTAGAATACCAGCGCGATCACGAACCAGACGTCGCCGCGATTGAACGCGATGCCGAAGAGGATCGCGAGACTGCCGTGGCAGATGATGACGATGACGCCGCTGAGCGAGACGCAGATGCCGCCGGCCTGACGCAAGGTCAGGCGGTCGCCGAACAGCGCAAAAGTCCACAACGCGACGAACAACGGCCCGATCGATTGCAGCAGCAAGCCGTTGATCGCGGTGGTGTACTGCAGGCCGTAATAGGCCATGGTGTTGTAGGCGGAGAAGCCGGTGAACGCGAGCAGCGTCATCATGCCGGCGTGATTGCGGATGACCGGCCAATCCCGCCGCAGATGGCCGGCCGCGAATGGCAACAGAATCAGGAACGCGCCGGCCCAGCGGCCGAACGCAAGCGTCATCGGCGGGATGTGTCCGACGACGAAGCGACCGAGCACGGTATTGCCGGCCCAGAACAGCGAGGTGAGCGACAGCAGCAGATAAGGCTGGTCGGACAACCAGCCGCCGACGCGGGCGGAAGTGGAAGCGGGCGCGCCCGGCATGGCGGCGTTTCCTTTTGTCGATCTTGGAACGACCGCGCAGCGATCGAACGGCGGCCAGTTTTGTAGAAATTTCAAATCCGCCGCACCAGCGCCCGGGCGGCATGGCTGCCCCGGCCGCGCCCGCGCTTTGCGTCAATTTGCCCGCCGCGTAAGCCGCATTATCGCCGCAGCGACCCAGCAAATCCGTCACTGGGCGACAGGGCTGACGGCAAATTCCCTGTGGAAACAATCATTTGGCGGAAACCATGCGGCCCGGCAGCAGCCGCTTTGCCTTGCTTCCCGCGGTTTCATCCTTTATCCGGGACAGTCGGCTGCGGCCGGTATCCGATTCATGTGATGGTTTCATCAATCTCCTGGGGTCAGTTCCTCGTGGCAAATGTTGTCGTGGTCGGCTCCCAGTGGGGCGACGAAGGCAAGGGCAAGATCGTCGATTGGCTGTCCGAGCAGGCCGACATCGTCGTCCGTTTCCAGGGCGGCCATAATGCCGGCCATACGCTGGTGATCAACGGCACGACCTACAAGCTGTCGCTGTTGCCGTCTGGCGTGGTGCGGCCGGGCAAGCTGTCGATCATCGGCAATGGCGTCGTGCTCGACCCGCATGCGCTGCTCAACGAGATCGCCACGCTGAAGAAACAAGGCGTCACCGTCACGCCGGAGAATCTGCGCATCGCCGAGAACACGCCGCTGATCCTGCCGCTGCATCAGGAGCTCGACGTGGCGCGCGAGAAGGCTTCGGGCAAGGGCGCGATCGGCACCACCGGCCGCGGCATTGGGCCGGCCTACGAAGACAAGGTCGGCCGCCGCGCCATCCGGCTGATGGATCTCGCCGACCTGCAAATGCTCAACGGCAAGATCGACCGGCTGCTGGCGCACCACAATGCGCTGCGGCGCGGGCTTGGCATGAGCGAGATCGCGCCGCGCGCCATCTACGATGAATTGGCCGCGGTGGCGCCGAAGGTTCTGCCTTATATGGATTCGGTGTGGTCCCTGCTCGACGAGCGGCGCCGCGAGGGCAAGCGCATTCTGTTCGAAGGCGCCCAAGGCGCGCTGCTCGACATCGACCACGGCACTTATCCGTATGTCACATCGTCGAACACGGTGGCGGCGCAGGCCGCGATCGGCTCCGGGCTTGGGCCCAACGCCATCGGCTATGTGCTCGGCATCTGCAAGGCCTACACCACCCGCGTCGGCGCCGGGCCGTTTCCGACCGAGCAGCTCAACGAGATCGGCAAGACGCTCGGCGAGCGCGGCAAGGAATTCGGCGTCGTCACCGGGCGGCCGCGACGTTGCGGCTGGTTCGACGCGGTGCTGGTGCGCCAGACCGTACGCACCAGCGGCATCCGCGGCCTCGCTCTGACCAAGCTCGACATCCTCGACGGCTTCGAGGAGATCAAGGTCTGCGTCGGCTATCGGCTCGACGGCAAGGAGATCGATTATCTGCCGGCGAGCGAGCACGCCCAGGCGCGCGTCGAGCCGATCTACGAGACCATTGCCGGCTGGC
>JBEKKM010000013.1:0-52679 GCA_050010715.1 Xanthobacteraceae bacterium
GTCGATCTCAGCGAGCCCGCGCGCCATGATGCAGGCGACGTAAAGCAATGCCGCGGCCGACGCATAGGCCGGAATCATGCCGGCGAGCGGCGCAAACAATAAAGCCGCCAGGAAAAAGATCGCGACGAACAAGGCCGTCAGCCCGGTGCGCCCGCCGGCGGAGACGCCGGCCGCGCTCTCGATATAGCTCGTCGTCGTCGAGGTGCCGATCAGCGAACCGAACATAGCGGCAAAGCTGTCGGCGATCAGCGCCTGCTTCATGCGCGGCAGATTGCCGTCGGCGTCGGTCAGCCCGGCGCGGTGGGTGACGCCGATCAGGGTGCCGGCATTGTCGAACACGTCGACGAACAAAAAACTGAAAATGACGATGAGGAAGGAGGTTTCCGTAATCCGCGAGAAATCGAGCTGCAGGAAGGTGGGCGCCAGCGACGGCGGCGCCGACACGATGCCGCTGAATTTCGCCAGGCCGAGCGGAATGCCGATCGCGGTGACGATGAGAATGCCGATCAAGGTGCCGCCGATGACGCGGCGATAGTTCAGCGCCGTGATCAGCACCAGGCCGAGCAGGCACAAGATCGCCTCGGGCTTGTGCAGATCGCCGAGCGTGACCAGCGTCGCCGGGCTGCCGACGACGATCTTGGATTCCTCGAGCGCGATGATGCCGAGGAACAGGCCGACGCCGGCCGATATGGCGAACTTCAGGTTCTTTGGGATCGAATTGATGATGTATTCGCGAATCGGGAAGATCGAAATCAGAAAGAAGATGACGCCGGAGCAGAACACGGCGGCAAGCGCCTGCTGCCAGGTATATTTCATGGTCAGCACGACGGAAAAGGCGAAGAAGGCGTTGAGCCCCATGCCCGGCGCCAGCGCGATCGGATAATTGGCATAGAGCGCCATCACCAAAGTCGACACCGCCGCCGCGATGCAGGTCGCGACGAACACCGCGCCCTTGTCCATGCCGGCATTGCCGAGGATCTGCGGATTGACGAAGACGATGTAGACCATGGTCAGGAACGTGGTCAGCCCGGCGACGAATTCCGTGCGCACGTTGCTGCCCGATTTGTTCAAGCCAAAGTACCGGTCGAGAACGGATGGCGTTGTTGGTGTGGCGGTGGTGGCGGTGGTGGCGGTGGTGGCGGCTTGGCTCATGGCTTCCCCCCTTAAGCGCGACGCCTCCCCATCATAGGGCATCGCCGTCAGTGCGAGGAGCGCAGCGACGAAGCAATCCACACCCCGGAGCTGGATTGCTTCGCGTAGCCTGTCATCGGGCCGGCCACTTCGGGCCGGACCCGTTGGCTGGCAATGACGATTACTGCGGCGTCGCCGTTGCCGCCACGCTGCCCGGGCGGATCACGCCCCAGCCGACACGCAACGGCGGCAGCCGGCCTTGCACCGGGCGCGGGAAAGTGCGCGGCACTTCGGGAATGAGATCGGGAAAGCGCGCCTTGATCTCGGGCGGCGGCGTCGGCGTTGTGTCGGCGGTGAGCCAGACCACGACGGCGCCTTTGTTGCGGATGTCGTCGGGCGTCACCCATGGCGAGCGCGCCGGATCGGCGTCGAAATAGACGCTCGGCCGGCTCGGCGCGGCAAGCGCGATCAGCGTCGCGGTGCCAACGTCGCCGGTGACGACGGCGAGCGGCCGGCCGGTGCGGCGCTCGAAACTGTCGGCAAAGAAGCGGCCCATGGCGTTGGCCGGCTGCTCGATCTTCAGATCGGTCCGGGCCGCCCACGGCAACAGCACCATCACCACCGGCACGAACAAAGCCGGCACCACCAACAGGCCGGCCCAGGCGTAGCCGAGGATGCGCTGATGGAACAGCGCGATGCTGTCGCCGGCAGCCATGATGATGGCGAGCCCGGACAGCACGACCAGCGGCGCCGCGCCGCCAATCGGCAGCGCGCGGCCGAACAGCACCGCGACGATCGTCGCCAGCAATGCCGGCACCAGCGCGAACACCTTTACGAACGTAATGGCTGCCGGATCGATCGGCAGGCGCGCGATGGCCAGCGCCGGAGCATCGCCGGAGCGCGGCCAGCCGCTGGCCAAGACGACAAGGATGGCGAGGCCGGCATGGGCAAGGACCACCACGCTCAGCAGCCGCAGCCAGGCGCTGGTGTTCTGGCTGGCGGCGCTGGCGTCACGCAACCGCGCCAGTGTCGGCGATAGGCTGTCTCCGGTGCCTTGCAGCCACAGCAAGTGAATGAACAGAAAGACGGCGAGCGCGATCATCACGATCCACGGCTCGTTGACGTTGAGCGCGGCGCGGCCGCGCGCAGTCATGGAGGTGAACAGCACCAGCGCGCCGAGCAGGATCAGGGCAGCATTGCTGGTGAGCAAAAGCAGAGCCGCCGCGACGCCGAGCGCGTACCAGGAACCGCGCCGTCCCTCCCCGACCGCCCGCCAATAGTGCAGCAGCACCACCGCCCACAACGCCATGGCGAGAATGGCAGGGCCGAAATCCGGCGTCGACACCGTGAACAGCGAAATGCCGACCATGAGCAGCACGGCCATGGCGGCGTGCGCGGGGCCGACGATGGCGCTGCCCAGCGCAAATACGCACCAATAGGTCGTGACCACGCAAATCTGCGCCAGCGCGTAGACGCCGAACAGGCCGGCGAGACGGAACGCGATCTCGGCCAGCCAATAGGCCAGCGGCGGGCCGACGTCGCCGCGGAGCTGGAATTCGTGGCCGATGGCCAGCAGTTGCGGCAGCTCGCCGGGCGGCGCCGCATAAAACACCATGGGCACGATCAGCCAAATGAGCGCTTGTGTCAGCGCCGCCGCCCAGAACAGCAGGTTCGGGCGCGAGCGCAACGCCTCAATGTAAAGCGGAACGTAGAACATCGGGCCCTGCGCGATACGCTGACCGCGTGGCTATACGGCCGGCTTGCTAGAGAGGCAATATGCCGGCGACCGCCTCATCGGCGTCGGCGGGCAACTCGCCGAGCGCGAGCGCCACCGGCGAGAACGAGCGGCGGTGATGCACCGTCGGGCCGAGCCGGTCGAGGGCTGCGAAATGTTCCGGCACGCTGTAGCCCATGTGGCGCTCGAAGCCGTAGCCTGGATGCGCCGCGCCCATGGCGGCCATCAGGCGGTCGCGCGTCACCTTGGCGACGATCGAGGCGGCCGCGATCGAGGCGACGAGGCCGTCGCCGCCGATCACCGCTTCGCAGTCGCAAGCTGCATCGATGCGGTCGCGGCCGTCGACGAAAACCAGGCGCGGCTTTACCGGCAGCGCCAACACCGCGCGCGCCAGCGCCCACAATGACGCGCGCAAGATATTGTCGCGGTCGATCCGCCACGGCGGCGCCAAGGCGACGGCCACATGCGCCCGCGCGCAGATGCGCGCGTAGAGCACTTCGCGTCGCTCCGGCGTCAGCCGTTTCGAGTCATCGAGCCCACGCGGCACATCGTCGGGATTAAGAATGACCGCGGCCGCAACGACGGGCCCAGCGAGCGGGCCGCGGCCGGCCTCGTCGCAGCCGGCGACCGGCCACACGCCGCGCTTGAGCGCGGAGCGCTCGCGGCGAAATGTCGGCCGCGCCACCTCCTCGTCGAGCGGCAGGCGGGCCGTTGCGGTTCCATTGCGACTCATGGCCGCCATGATGACCACGCCGCGGCGCCTTCCGCAACGCGGCATCGCAGTGTCGGAGGATAGCGGGGATGACTAGGGCGTATTCTTAATATGCGTGGGGCAATGTCCCCGTCGCGTGAGTAGCGGACAATCATAAAATGGCGCCGTCAGCTCCGCTTAGAATGGAAGTCCAGTGAACCAGAAACAGCACAAACACCTTTCCGCGATATGCCAATGCGGCAAGGTGACATTCGAGGCACTAGCTCCGCCGATTCTGACCTGCTCCTGCTATTGTACGAGCTGCCAAGAAGCCGGACGCCGGTTCGAGCAGCTGACTTCCGCGCCGGCCGTGCTCGATCCAGACAGTGGAACAGGCTTTATCCTATATCGAAAGGATCGGGTGCGATGCGTAACGGGGCAGGAGTATCTTGAAGAGCATCGGCTCAAGCCTAATTCCCCGACCCGACGGGTTATTGCCACGTGCTGCAATTCGGCAATGTTCCTTGACTTCACCAAAGGGCACTGGCTGTCGATGTACCGGAACCGCTTTTCGACAGGCGCACCGCCGCCTGAAATGCGGGTCATGACCAAAGAGCGGCGCGTCGGCGTCGAGCTTGCCGATGATCTGCCGAATTATAGTGGTCGCTCCGGCAAGTTTATGTTGAAGCTGATCGCCGCCTGGATTGCGATGGGTCTGCGCAGGCCTGAATTCACCTTGGGAAAGCCCGTGCGGCGCAATAGGCATTTGCCATATCGCGCCTTCAGCATTTTATGAGTAGGCGCCCTAGAACAAATCGAGCTGCTTCGCGCCCGGCCGCGGCGGGCGGAAATGCTCGGTGGTGGTCTTGTGCTTGGCCGCGTTGAAGCCGAGCTTTTCGCAGGCGACTTCGAAGCGGCGGCCGATCATCCAGGCGATCGGGCCGGTTCCGGTCTGCCTTTGGCCGAAGGTCGAATCGTAATCCTTGCCGCCGCGCATGTCGCGGATCAGCTTGAAGACGTGGCGGTAACGGTCGGGGAAATTCGTCATCAGCCATTCGCGGAACAGGTCGCGCACTTCGAGCGGCAGCCGCAGCAGCACGTAGCCGGCATGACGCACGCCGGCCGCCGCCACCGCTTCGAGAATTCGCTCGATTTCGTCGTCGTTGAGCGCCGGAATGACCGGCGCCACCATCGCCGTCGCCGGCACGCCGGCTTTGACCAGTTGCCGCAAGGTGTCGAGCCGGCGCGGCGGCGTCGCCGCGCGCGGCTCCATGGTGCGGGCGAGTTTCGCATCGAGCGTGGTGACCGAGAGCGCGACCTTGACCAGATCGCGTTTCGCCATGCGCGCCAGGATATCGAGATCGCGCAACACCAGCGCCGATTTGGTTACGATGCCGACCGGATGGCCGGCGCTGTCCAAGACTTCGAGGATGCGGCGCATGATCTTGTAGCGCCGCTCGATCGGCTGGTACGGATCGGTATTGGTGCCGATGGCGATGACCTTCGGCACATAGCCGGGCGCCGACAATTCGCGCTCTAGCAATTCCGGCGCGTTCGGCTTCATGAACAGCTTGGATTCAAAATCCAGCCCCGGCGACAGGCCGAGATAGGCGTGCGTCGGCCGCGCGAAACAATAGACGCAGCCGTGCTCGCATCCCCGATACGGATTGATCGAGCGGTCGAAGGAAATGTCCGGCGAATCGTTGCGGGTGATGATCTTGCGGGTGGTGTCCGCCGTCACCGTGGTCTTGAACGGCGGCAGATCCTCAAGGCCCTGCCAGCCGTCGTCGAAGGCAACCCGCGCCAGCGGCTCATAGCGGCCCGAGGCGTTCGACAAGGTGCCACGGCCGCGGCGGCGCTCGCGGTCGACCAGACTTCCCGGCTCGCCCGCCGGCGCGGAGGGCAGCGGTGCCGGCGGGCGTTTCAAGGCGGACGTCGGACTCATGGCTGTAAGCTAACCCCGTCTCGTGAACAAAACAAGAACAAATCCTCGTGAACCGGGATAACCTTGGAACTGGCGGCGCCCCGGCCTATGAGCTTGCCGGGACAGCGACGGAACTTACAGAAACCATGCAGCCGCGGCCCTTTTTCGCGTTACCGGCGACGCCGCGGCCGATCCACGGCAGGCAGCGCCGCACATGCTGAGCGTCATCATCGCGACCAAGGATTCGGAGCGCGCTTTGGTGCCGACCCTTGCGGCGCTGGTGTCGGGCGCGACTGCCGGCGTCATCAGCGAAGTGCTGATCGCCGACGGCGGCTCGCGCGACGACACCGCGGCGGTGGCGGAAGTCGCCGGCTGCAATTTTCTTGTTCTGGACGGCACGACGGCGCGGCGGCTGAAAAATGCCGCCGGCAAAGCGCGGGGGCGCTGGCTGTTGTTCCTGCGGCCGGGCACCCTGCTCGATGCGCCCTGGACCGGCGACGCGCGGCGCTTCGTCGAACTGATGGCGCGGCCGGACAGCGCGGCGGTCTTCCGCCGCGGCGCCCCGATGCAGTCCGGATTGCGCGATGCGCTTTCCCTTTTGGCCGCGGCGCTCGGCGCAAGGCCGCGGCCCGAGCAGGGTCTTCTCATCGCGAAGGAATTTTATGCCGCGCTCGGCGGCCATTCCGAGACTGCCG
The DNA here is from genome assembly GCA_050010715.1 of Xanthobacteraceae bacterium. Taxonomy (GTDB): domain Bacteria; phylum Pseudomonadota; class Alphaproteobacteria; order Rhizobiales; family Xanthobacteraceae; genus BOG-931. Next base: position 6,177 of record JBEKKM010000013.1, read on the forward strand.
CCGACGCAGAAACCGATCTCATCCGCCGCATCGGCAAGCGGCGAATCGTGCGGCTGCCCAGCATCGCCTATAGCGCGCTGTAGTCGTAGAGATACTTGACTAAGTCAACTATCTGTCCGACCTTTCGGCCCATGACGGCCATCCGGCAACGCGACCAACGCATCGCCGCGGTTCGCGGCTTCAACCGCTTCTACACGCGGCAGATCGGCGTGCTGCGCAAGACCTTTCTCGACAGCCCCTATTCGCTCGGCGAGGCGCGGGTGCTTTACGAGATCGCCAGCGGCCGCTCCTCGACCGCAACTGAGATCGGCCGCGCGCTCGATCTCGATGCCGGCTATCTCAGCCGCGTGCTGCGCAATTTCGAGAAACGCGGCCTGATCCGCCGGAAAGTTTCAGCGCGCGATGCCCGGCAAAGCCATCTGACGCTGACGGCGCGCGGCCACGCCGCTTACGCGCCGCTGGAGCGCCGCTCGCAGCACGACACCGGCGCCATGCTCGGCACGCTTGCGCCCGCCGAGCAGACGCGGCTGATCGCGGCAATGCATACGATCGAAACGCTGCTCGGCGGCGCCACGCCGAACACGCCGCAGCCCAGCTACATCCTACGCGCGCCGCGGCCCGGCGATTTCGGCTGGGTCGTCAAGCGCAATGCCGAGCTTTATTCGCAGGAATATCAATGGCGCGAGCCGTTCGAGGGCGTGTGTGCGCAAATCGTCGCCGACTTCGCCAACAAGTTCGATGCCAAGCGCGAGCGTGGCTGGATCGCCGAGATGAACGGCGAAAATGTCGGCTGCATATTCCTCGCCAAGGATTCCGCGACCGTCGCCCGTGTCCGCCTGCTGCTGGTGGACCCGAAAGCGCGCGGGCTTGGCCTCGGCGCTCGGCTGGTCGACGAATGCCTGCGTTTCGCCCGCCACGCCGGCTACAAGAAGGTCACGCTATGGACCCACTCGGTGCTGACCGCGGCGCGGCATATTTATGAGAAAGCCGGCTTCAAGCTCACGCGCACCGAGCGGCATAAAGACTGGGGGCCGCCGGTGGTCAGCGAGCATTGGGATTTGGAATTGTAGTCTGTCATTCCGGGGCCTCGCGAAGCGAGGAACCCGGAATCCATAATCACTATCGTTCGAATTGCGGCACGGACTTTCGGAAATCTCACTGTTCGTGATTATGGATTCCGGGCCCGCGGGCTGCGCCCGCGTCCCGGAATGACGGAGTCAAACCGTCGCGCCGCTCGCCTTCGGCCTTCGTAAATGCTCGTCGAGACGCGGCATGATCTCGACGAAATTGCACGGGCCGTAGCGGTAGTCGAGCTGGTGCACCAGAATCTCGTCCCAGGCGTCCTTGCAGGCGCCGGGCGAGCCCGGCAGGCAGAAGATATAGGTCGAGCCTGCGACGCCGGCGGTGGCGCGCGACTGGATGGCAGAGGTGCCGATTTTTGGAAAACTCACCACCAGGAACAGCGCCGAGAAGCCGTCCATCTTCTTGTCGAACAATGGCTCGATCGCCTCCGGCGTGACGTCGCGGCCGGTAAAGCCGGTGCCGCCCGTGGTGATGATGACGTCGATCACCGGATCGGCGATCCAGGCTTTGACCCGGGCGCGGATCGCCTCGATATCGTCGGTGACGATGCTGCGCTCGGCGACGTAATGGCCGGCGGCGACGATGCGCTGCACCAGCACCGCCCCTGATTTGTCGTCCTTGAGCGAACGGGAGTCGGAAATCGTCAGCACCGCGATTTTCAGCGGCACGAATTGCTTGGTCTCGTCGAGCCCGGGCATCGGTACACCTTTAGTGAGCCCTAGCTTAGGGCCCCCGGCGGCCGGATGCAAAGTGCCTGCAAATAGCCCGCGTTGAGCGGCGAGGCGCTACAGCGAACTCGCCGACAGCGTATTGCAGCCCGAAACCTGGCCGCCATTGAAGCCGTTGGAGAACCAGCGCTTGCGCTGGTCCGACGTGCCGTGGGTGAAGGAGTCAGGCACGACGTAGCCCTGCATCTCCTTTTGCAGCCGGTCGTCGCCGATCGCGGAGGCGGTCTGCAGGGCCTGGTCGACGTCGCCCGGATCGAGAAAGTCGCGCTTTTTCTGAGCGCGGTTGGCCCACACGCCGGCGAGGCAGTCGGCCTGCAGCTCGACGCGCACCTGGAGCTGGTTGGCCTCGACCTTGCTCGATGCCGCCTGCTGCGCCTGCGTCACCTGCGGCAGGATGCCGAGCTCGTTCTGCACGTGATGGCCGACCTCGTGGGCGATCACATAGGCCTCCGAGAACCGGCACGCCGTGCTGTTCGAGCAGGCGCCGAACTTGCGCTGCATGTCGTCGAAGAACGAAGTGTCGAGATAGATGCGCTGATCGCGCGGGCAGTAGAACGGCCCCATCGCCGATTTGGCAAAGGCGCAGGGCGTCGGCTCGGAGCCGGAGAACAGCCGCAGTTTCGGCGGGTGATAGGTCCGCCCGCTGGCCGAGAAGATTTCCGTCCAGCGGTCCTCGGTGTCGCCGAGCACGAGCGCGACGAACCGGCCGGTCGCGTCGGTCGGCGTCCCCGCCGAGACCGGCGGCGCCTGATCGGTCTGCTGCGTCGACGAGCCGCCGCCGGTGAGAATTTGCGCGCCGTTGAGCAGCACGCTCGGATCGATGCCAAAATACCAGCTGATCAATCCGATAATAATGACCGTGCCGATGCCGAGCCCGCCGGCGCCGCCCGGCATGCCGCCGCGCGACGCGCTCTGTTGGCGATCGTCCTCGACATTGCTGCTGGGGCGGAAATCATCGGTGCGCATTGCTCATTCTCCTTCGCGCCGTCGTCGCGCGCCAGTGTCGCGGTGACCTATTTTGGCACGATCGCGGTCGCCGTTCGCATGTGATTAACCAAGTGTTTCCCGGCATTTATTGCCTAGCAAAAGGCCGCCGCAAGTAACTCTTTTTTGACCTTGGCGCGGCATCATCCGTTTTGTCGGTTGTAGGTCCCGCGTCGCCGGCCCGCGTCGCCTGAGTCAGAGTTCTGAGTCATGGTTGTGTCGCGTCGCGGGGCGTCCGTAAGGGCGCCCCGCGTGAGTTTTGAGTCCCTGCCCTCGCCGCGCATCGTCGTCGGCGATTGCGTTGCCGAGATGACGAAGCTGCCGGCGGCTTGCGTCGATCTCGTCTTCGCCGACCCACCGTATAATCTGCAGCTGCAAGGCGACCTCAAGCGTCCCGACGATTCCCGCGTCGATGCCGTCGACGACGATTGGGACAAATTCTCCAGTTTCTCCGCTTACGACGACTTCACCCGCGCCTGGATCACCGCCTGCCGCCGCGTGATGAAGCCTACCGCCACGCTGTGGGTGATCGGCTCCTATCACAACATTTTTCGCGTCGGCACCGTGCTCCAGGATATCGGCTTCTGGATCCTCAACGACATCGTCTGGCGCAAATCCAACCCGATGCCGAATTTTCGCGGCCGTCGCTTCACCAACGCGCACGAGACACTGATCTGGGCGGCGCGCCAGGCTCCGGCGAAAGATTATACGTTCAACTATGAAGCGCTCAAGGCGGGCAACGACGATATCCAGATGCGCTCCGATTGGCTGTTTCCGTTGTGCACCGGCGAGGAACGGCTCAAAGGCCGCGACGGCAAGAAGCTGCATCCGACGCAAAAGCCGGAAGCGCTGTTGGCGCGCGTTATCTTGGCGGCATCGCGCCCTGACGACCTGGTGCTCGACCCGTTCTGCGGCACCGGCACCACCGGCGCGGTGGCGCAGCGGCTGCGCCGGCGCTTCATCGGTTTTGAGCGCGAGAAGGAGTACGCCGCAGCGGCGGAAAAGCGCATCGCCGCGATCGAGCCGATGGCCGAGCCAGTGCTCGCCACCTTCATGACCGCGCGTGAGGCGCCGCGGGTGCCGTTCGCCGTGCTGATCGAGCGCGGCATGATCTCGCCCGGCATAAAACTCACCGACGCCAAGCGCCGGCATCGCGCGCTGGTGCGCGCCGACGGCGCTATTGCATTGGGCGAAGCAGTCGGCTCGATCCACCGCATCGGCGCGCTGGCGCAAGGCCTCGAAGCCTGCAACGGCTGGACCTTCTGGCACATCGAAACGCCGAAGGGCCTGACCGTGATCGACACGCTGCGCGCGCAGGTGCGTTCGGCGATGTCGGAAGCCGCCGAGTAACAATGTCGGAAGCCGCCGAGTAACTCGGGCATCTACTCACAATTGGCCCGTTCGTCTCGGCTTACAAAAATGCCTGCTTCTCCCGAAGCGGACATTCGCGGACGCGACGGTAATGTCCGCTAATGCCAATCACGACCAAAGTGCGTTGCAGCAACGCTGGCGACTGCCGTGGAGCAGATCAATATCCCACGGTAAACCTTCGCCGCCTGTGTTGAGGTCGCTCCAATTCATCGACCACCGCGATCGCATAATCCTCCATCGAGATTGCGCTCCTTCCGTCGACCCCTACGAGTACCTCATCTTCGCCCAGCCGGAACTTGCCGGTGCGCTTCCCAGGGGCGAAATGTAGCGATGGCGACAGATAGGTCCAATCGAACTCGCGCTCCTTCTGAAGGAGTGTAAGAAACCTACGCCCCGACAATGCCTCATCGAGAGATGTGACGGGAACGAGGCCGGCGTCGATCAGCTCAACCCCGGAAGCGTTCTTGAGCGTCCCCGCTCCGCCCACCACCATGAGGCGCTTCACCTCTGACCGCTTCACCGCTGCGACCAAAACGTCAGGATCGATCTGCAGCAGCCGCGTCGCCGTGACGACCGCATCGTGGTCCGCAAGCAGCCGAGCAAGCTCGTCGGGAATTCGCGCGTCGCCGTAGCGCGCCGTCAGGGAGGGATGGGCGGGCAACAGTTCAGGGTGTCGAACAATCGCGGTTACGTGATGCCCGCGCGCCAACAACTCGTTAACAACGCGCGACCCTGCTTTCCCCGTCGCCCCGATCACTGCGATGTTCATGACCCAGACACCACTGCACGCGCGCTGACGCCGTCGAAACCTTCTAACCCCAACCGTAATGTGCCGCAGACAATCAGCATTCGGTGTGCATATATTTGGCGGGTGACAGAGTGCTGCGCAACACGCCACTGATCCTGCCGCCACGACCCGATCGCCTCCCGCTCGTCCGCGAGGCAATCAGGCTTGAAGGGTTCACCATCGGGTGGATGAGAGTCGAAGCTGTTGTCGCGATCGGTGCGGGCGTAGCCACAGAGGATCAGTTATGAGCGATCAGCCGGTTTTGATCGTCGGTGGCGGGCCCGTTGGATTGACGCTCGCCATCGATCTCGGTCAACGAGGCGTCGAATGCCTGCTGATTGATAAACGTCCGGAACCTTCGTTCCTACCGAAGATGGAGCGATGCCATTCTCGAAGCATGGAACACTTTCGGCGCCTCGGCATCGCCGATGCGGTGAGGAAGGTCGGTTATCCGACGGATCTGCCGCTCGACGCCTTCCTGGTGAGGTCGCTTGCGGAGCCTGCGATTGCGCAGCTCCCGGTGCCGTCCGTTGTCGAGGCCAGGAAGCGGAGCGAACAGGCCAATGACGGCCGGTGGCCGGCGGAGCCCTATCAGATCGTTTCCCAATACGCGCTTGAACCGTTGTTGAAATCCGTCGCGGAGAAGGTGCCGGGCGTGACCGTGCGGTTCGGCTGCGAACTGCTCTCATTTGAGGAGATGGAAGACAAGCTCGTGGCCCGGGTCAGAGATTTGGACGGTCGGGAGGAAACGATAAAGAGCCGATATCTGGCCGGCTGTGACGGCGGCGCGAGCACTGTACGGACCGGCCTTGGATTTCGGCTCGAGGGGCAAGCCAATTTGGGTGAGCAGATGCAGGCCCTCTTCCATTGCGAAGAGCTCTTCGACCGGTTCGCAACGGGCAAGGGTGCGCACTACTACCGCGCCGACGATCAATGGACGTTCTTAATCACCCAGGGCGACACCCGCCATTTTGCACTGCACGCCATGATCGATGACGAGCAGGCGATGCCGGCTTTGTTCGAGAACATGGTCGGCATGCCGGCTTCCTACAAAACCCTTTACGTCGGCAAGTGGACAATGCGCCGGTTGTTGAGCAATCGATATGCTTCGAAGCGCACCTTTCTGGCCGGCGATTCAGCACACCTCGTCACGCCGAATGGCGGACTGGGCATGAATACGGGAATCGGCGACGCCATCGACCTCGCCTGGAAATTGGCGGGGACGTTGCAGGGTTGGGGAGGTGCAGGCCTGCTCGCGTCCTATGAAGTCGAGCGCCGGCTTATCGGCGAGCGAAATGTGAAGGCCTCGCAGCGCGCTTTCGAGGCTCGTCTGATTTGGCGCGACCGATGCGCTGCCGAATGTTCGGCGGTGATGGGGTCGAATGACCAAGACGCGCGGATGCGTCTTGGTCAGGTGTGGCTCGAAGAACATACAAAAGGCGCGAGTCTGGCCGGTTTGGGCGGGATCATTCTTGGCTATCGTTATCTAGGATCGCCGATCATCTCTTACGAAAGCGACGACGATGGCGCCGACCAGGCCAGTTACGCGTATATCCCTACTACCCGTCCCGGTGCCCGCATTCCGCACCTGTGGCTGGAGGACGGATCCGCGGTGCAGGACCATCTCCGCAGCGGCTATGCTCTAATCACATGCTCGCCGTACGCCGCAGGACTTGAGAAGCTGGGCGAAGCCTTTCGTTCGCTCCGCTGCCCCTTCCAAATGCTGGATGTGAGCGAGGTTCCTCACGCTCGTGAGATCTACGCGAGAGATCATGTGCTGCTCCGTCCGGATCTTCACGTCGCTTGGCGGGGAAACAGCGCGCCGGCGGACCCGGCCAGACTCGCGGCGGTCGTGACAGGCCATATCTGACCGAGTTTCGCACTCGGCCATGCCGGACATGCGGGCTCTCTGTCCAGTCCACACGACAACAAAAAACTTGCTCCTCTGCCTAGCAACAGACTGCGGCCGCCCGGTAATAGGGCTTGTCGCCACCGATGGTGACGCGATACCGGCGGCGAACGTCGTTCGCCGCGTAGGCGAGAACGCGATGATTGAGGCAGCGATTGTCCCAAATCATCAGATCCCGCTCGCGCCATTGGTGCCGAGAACAAAAACGCGGATCGTCCATGAGCGCAAAAAGCTCCTTGAGGATCGCCTCGGACGCATCCGGCGCCGCGCCATCGATACCCAGGGTGAAGCGCGGCGAAAGATAAAGGGTGGGGCGCACGGTGTCAGGGTGCGTGCGCACGACAGGGTGATGGGCTGACGGGATCATAGCCACGATACGCGCACTTGCCTCCCGCGCCGCATCGTCGAGTGCGCCGGCAAAGCGTGGATTGAGCGATTTGCTCCAGTGATGCGTGGCGGTCAGGCCCGCCAGTAGCTTTTTATCGCCGGCCGGTAGCGCATCGTAAATCAGGCGCAAGTCGCAGAATTCCGTGTCGCCGCCGCCGAAGGCCGGCTCTTGCAGGGCGTGCACGGCGATCGCTTGATACGGTTCGGACTTGTGCGAGCCATCCGAATGCCAGCACTCGGCATTGTCGATGACGGCGATCGCGGGAAGCTCGGGCAGCACCTCATTGGTCATGATGAGGACGCCGCTCTCCTCGGGATGCGGGTAAAGCATCTGGTCGGGGGGCGTGCGCGCGCGCGTTTCGCGCAGCGCAGCGAGCGGCGGCCGAGCAGCCTTAACGGCAGGCTGTTGGTAGGTTTCGAGCGCCCCAAATAGCCGGCCGAAGGCCGCAAGCTCGGGCGCCGACATGATCTGATCGCGGCAGATCAGTACCGGATAAGTCAGATAGGCCTGCTTCAGCGCGCGCAATGTGCCGGCGTCCATCGCCTGCGCACAATCGAAGCCTTTGATTTCGGCCGCTGTGGGGCCGAGGGGATTGAGGGCAAAAGCCGTCGGCGCGGGCGCCGAGCGAATGTGTGGGGCGGGCTGAACGGTTGGGCAAGCGCTGCTCGAAATGGCTATGGCGGTCGCCGCTTTGTCCCGTAGCCCGCCCCATCTTCGTCCGACGTGCGCTTTCGGGGCGGGGGACAAGCGCGCGACGGACACGATCTCAGCGGACGTCAAGCTTGATAGTTGAAGACCAAAGCGCTGATCGTGTTGTTGGCTTGGCCGTCAGCACTGTAGTTCGTCGCTCCGGCCGATTGCTGCAGCAGCTGTAGAAACTGCTCGAGCGGATTGGTGTCTGATGACGACGAGCTGCTTGACGAGGACGACGTGCTAGACGACGTGCCGCCAGTCGTCGCGTTCGCGGAGCCGCTGGAGCTGTCCGTCCCGCCGGACAAGATGATCTCGGCGATCGTGACACTACCAGTTTCGCCGGAGCTGCCATTGCTGCCTGGGCCGCCGGAGAACCCGCCGGGCGGAGGACCGCCAGCGCCGCCGGCGCCGCCAGGGCCGTTCGCGAGGGCGTTGGCAAAAAGATTTTGCAATTCGCTTGCCTGGCTGCTCGTCAGCGAGCCGTTCTGAACCTGCTGCTGGATAAGGTCGTCGATGGTGGACTTTATGTCGGATGGTGAGGGCCGCCCCGAGGACGACGAAGCGTCGCTCTGCAATTGGCTGTTGATGCTGTTAAGCGCCGAGCTCAAAGCGCTCTCGTCAGACGAGCTGATGGTGCCGGCAGATACCTCCGACGTCAGTTGATTTTGAAGCATGCTCAAGGGAGAGAACGCTTGACCTGCAACGGGCGAAATCGACATGGGCAACTCCTCTATGTAACGTGGTGTTAGGAGAACAAGATTGCAGTTAATGGATTCTTGCCCGAATCGAGCAAACCTGTTTCTTGGTGTTGCCGACTCGAGTCGAGAAACATTCAGAAACAAAAATCTTGCGTGAGAAACGGACGACCTGCGCTAATCCCGGCAGACCGCATGCCGCACATCCTGCTCGTCGAAGATGACCTTGAAATAAGCCGGCTCGTCAGCCGCTATCTTCGCGCCAATGATCTTCGCATCTCGGCTATGCCGGACGGGCGCCAAATTTGTCGTGCTATTGAAGACAGCCACATCGATTTGGTCCTGCTCGATCTCATGTTGCCGGGTGAGGATGGGCTTAGCCTGTGCCGGCAACTGCGGGCGCGGTCAGGCGTTCCGATCATCATCCTGACGGCGAAGGGGGACGAGCTCGATCGGATCGTGGGGCTGGAAATGGGCGCTGACGACTACCTGTCCAAGCCCTTCAACCCGCGCGAATTGCTAGCTCGGATTCGTGCCGTCCTGCGCCGCGTTAGTGCCGCCGCGCCAGCGAAAACTCGCGCCCGTCACCTCACTTTTTTGGGCTGGCGGGTGGACTGCCTGGTTCGCGAGCTGAAAGACCCGCACGGCACCCGGATTACCCTTACGGGAGCCGAATTCGGATTGCTTCAGGTCTTGTGCGAGCGATCCGGGCGGGTGCTGTCGCGCGAGCAATTGCTGGACCTGACGCAAGCGCGGTCAGCCGGGGCGCTCGGGCGAGGCATCGACGTGCTGATCAGCCGTCTGCGTCGAAAGATCGAGCGCGACCCGCACGACCCGACAATTATCAAGACGGTGCGCTCGGGCGGCTATCTTTTCGCGGCCGAGGTAGAAGCTTCATGAGCTTCGACCTTCGCGCTTATCTGCCGAACCGGATCAGCGGTCAGATGGTGGCGCTCGTCATTGCGTCCCTGATTGCAAGCCATGTCGCCTTGACGGTTTTCTTTCTCTTTCATTTCCACAAAGAGCCGCCGGATCGTTTCGAGAGTCGGATGGCGATGCTCATCGAACTGATTGCTGCCCATCCGCGTGCGCAACGTGAGGAATTGCTGGCGTCGATCGATAGAGCCTTTCCGGATTTTGACCTCGAGCTAGAGCCAAACGCTCCCTCCCCATCGCCGGCTCTTGTCTCTTTCAGCCCCGAACTAAAGCGCTTCGCGCGCCGGCTTGGTCAAAATTATCGGATCGTACCTGTTGCGAGCGAAACATCGCCTGACCACAGCGGACCACAACGCATCGCGATCGGCCTGCCGGACGGCCAGTTTCTCGCCGCGCGGCTTGCGCTGATGCCGCCACCCCCGTTCCTCGGCCCGATGACGCTCACTTTGATCGCCATAGCATTTAGCGTGCCGTTGCTCAGTCTGTGGGCGGCGCTTGGCTTAACCGGACCGTTGCGCCGCTTCGCGCAGGCGGCGGAGAATTTCAACCCCAGCGAGGAAATCGCTCCGGTTCCCGAACACGGACCTCAGGAAATTCGGGTCGTGGCGCGAGCCCTGAATGAAATGCGCGGGCGCATCAAGGCCTTGATCGATGATCGCACCCGCACGCTGGCGGCGGTTAGTCATGATCTGCGCACGCCGATCACGCGTTTGCACCTTCTGTGCGAGTTCATCGATGACGAGTCCGCGCGCCACAAGATTCGGGGCGAATTACAGCATATGGAATCGATGGTCGAAAGCGTCCTGCATTTTCTGCGCGACGGTAACACGCACAGGGAAACGGTCGCCCTCGATTTGCCGACCAGCTTACAAGCGATCTGCGACCAATTTTCCGACCTGGGCCACGATGTTAGCTATCGCGGGCCGGATCACGCAGTGATCCTTGCCAATCCGGAGGAATTGCACCGAGCATTCACAAATCTGATCGACAATGCCGTCCGACATGGCGACAAGGTCGAGATAAGGCTCGCGCTGGTCTCGCCGACCGTAACGATTACAATCGACGATAATGGTCCGGGAATCCCTGGGGTCAGCAAGGAAGCCATGTTCGAGCCCTTTGTGCGCGGCGATTCCGCACGCGGCATGAACAATAAAACCGGGTTCGGTCTCGGTCTGTCGATTGCTCGATCGGTGATCGAAACTCATCAAGGCAGCTTGACCCTGCTCGATCGAAAACCGCACGGGCTCACAGCACAAGTGATTTTACCACAGGCCAGTGGCGAGCGTGCGGGACAAGAAGCATAAAAGGCATTGGGCGTTAACGAGCAAACGCCCCAAAAGCGCGCTACGCCGCAGGTATCACCTCCGTCAACAGTTCCAGCGCGCGCTTGGCGAAGGCATCCATGTTCGCGAGCCGCTCGGCGCTGCCGGTGCGCAGCGTGATCGCGCGCTCGACAAGTCCGGCCTGAGCAGCGCCCGCGACCCCGATGCAGGTATGGCCGGCGGGATCGCCGTAACGGTTGCCGGTCGGTCCGGTGGCGCCGGTTTCGCCAAATCCCCAGCTTGCGCCGTGCCGCTCGCGCATGCGCCGCGCCAGCAGCAGCGCATAGGCTTCCGTCGCCGGTCGCAAACCCTGCATCTCGGCGTCGCCGATGCCGAGCAAGGCCGCGCGTGACGCCTTGGTGTAGACCACCGCGCCGCCGAGAAAGTAGGCCGAGGCGCCCGGCACCGCCAGCAAGGCCGCGGCGACGAGGCCGCCGGTCGAGGATTCGGCGATGGCGATGGTCTCGCGGCGCGCGATCAGGCGCTGCGCGATGGTTTCCGCCAGCGGCAACAATGCTTTCATAAATCGCCCCTCCCGATTTGGCAGAGCACGCGATAGATGCCGATATCGGCTTGCGGGAACTGCTTGGCCAATTGCGCACCGACGGCTTCCGCACCCTCTTCATAAAGCGTGTCGATCAGCAGCGCGCCGGCGATCTTCTTATCGCCGCCGCGCAGTTTCTCTTCCATCGACACCGGCGTTCCCGCTGAATCGAGCGCTATCCATATCTCGCCGCCGGCCACCGCCGTGTCGGCGACATATTTCTCCAGCGCGCCCGACAGCGTCGTCTCGTCCGGTGGCTGGTTGAACCGGGCGGCGACGGTGAACGCGCCGCGAAAATGGCCGCGCCGGGCCGTGCGCCGGCACACCGTGCGGTTCATGTTGACGAAGACCTCCGACACGATCGTGCGCGTCATCGGCGTCGGATGGTCGAGCCGTTCCAGATAAGGCTTTGAGGTGAGCACCTCGGGCGCTTCGACCATATAGAAATTGAAATAGCCCGGCGCGCCGGAAACCGCCTTGTGGCGCCGGCCGAACAAAAAGCCCGGCACGGCAAGCCGCTCGATGAGATGCTCACCCTGGAACCAGGCTTCGAATTCCGCCTCGCGCCCGGGCCGGCAATCGTTGAAGATCGCGAGTATGCCATGTTGGGGAACAGCCGGACTCATCGCGCGGCGACCACCATGATCTCGACCAAATAGTCGGGCGAGGCGAGCTTGGCCTCGACGGTGGCGCGCGCCGGCGTGTTGCCGGGCGACACCCAGGCGTCCCACACCGCATTCATCTCGGCGAATTTCGCCATGTCGGTGATCCAGATATTGGCCGAGAGCAGTTTGCTCTTATTGGTGCCGGCCTGGGCCAGAAAGCCGTCGATCTGCGCCAAGATGCTTTTGGTCTGCTCCCCCATGCTCTTGCCCTTGGGCGCGTCGGCGACGATGCCGGCGAGATAAACCGTGTCGCCGTGGACCACGGCCTTGCTCATGCGCGGCCCGGTGTCGTGACGTTGAATAGTCATGGCGTTTCCTTTCGCGGTTTAATTCTCATGAGTGTTTAATCTGAAGGGAGCGCATGCGCCACGACCTTGCGCATGACGCTCGGCAAAGCCTCGCCGGCAAGCGACGCGAGCGCGACCCATCGCGTGCCCGCCGGGGCCGGCGTCCGCGCCGGAACATCGGCCGTGTAAACCGAGAGTTCCAGCGGGAAATGCGTGAACACGTGGCGGACCACGCCGGCGAGCCGCCGCCAGGCGATCCGCTTGCGCGTCTTCGCCACCGAAAACCGCGGCGCACCTTCGAGCGCGTCGGCTTCGGCAAAATCGTGCGCCCACTCCGTCGTCGGCACTTCGGTCATGGCGCCGAGCAGCCCTTTCGCTGGTCGCGTTCGCACCAGCAAAAAGCCATCGACGCGGCGCGCGACAAAAGCCGCGCCGCGGCGCAGCGCGCCTTCGCGTTTCGGCGTGCGACGCGGTAATGCTTCCGCTTCGCCGCGCGCATGCGCGGCGCAGTTTTCGTTCCACGGGCACAAGACGCAAGCCGGGTTCTTTGGCGTGCACAGCGTCGAGCCGAGATCCATCATGGCTTGGGCGAAATCACCGGCGCGGCGTTGCGGCGTCAGGCCGCCCGCGAGCCGCCGAATCTCCGGCTTGGCGGCGGGCAGCGGCGTCGCCACCGCGTAAAGCCGCGCGACCACGCGCTCGACATTGCCGTCGACCGGCGTCGCCGGAAAATCGTAAGCGATCGCCGCAATGGCGGCGGCGGTGTAGTCGCCGACGCCCGGCAGCGCGCGCAATTCCGCAATGCTCGCCGGGAATTTGCCGCGGTGACGCTCGACCACGGCGCGGGCGGTAGCGTGCAGGTTTCGGGCGCGCGCGTAATAGCCGAGCCCGGCCCAGGTTTTGAGCACGTCGTCGAGCGGCGCCGCCGCCAAGGCGTGAACGTCGTCCCAGCGCGCCAAAAAGCGGGCGTAATACGGCGCGACCGCCTTCACGGTGGTCTGTTGCAGCATGATTTCGGAGAGCCAGACCCGGTAAGGATCGGCACGCTGCCCGGGCGGCGCGCGCCACGGCAGCTTGCGGCGATGGCGGTCGTACCAGTTGAGCAAGGCGGTGGGTTGCGGGCATGACTGGGGCGTCCGGCGCTTGCCGCGCTGTCGCGCCACCGGCTTGGCTGCTACTGTTGCTGCTGAGGTCATCGCCGCGGGTCCGGCCGAGGGATGACAGAGCACCGCACCATGAACAAGCCCTCCCGTTCCTTCGCCAAGCCGTTGCGCGATGTCGTCGGCAAAGCAATCGGCGAGACCTTCCGGAAGCAGGGTTTTGCTTCGGCCGAACTGGTGACGCGCTGGACCGAGATCGTCGGCGCCGACATTGCCGCGCGCAGCGAGCCGATCAAAATCCAATGGCAGCGCCCAGCCGACGGCGAGGAGCGCGAGCCCGGCACCTTGGTGCTCCGCGTCGAGGGCCCGGCGGCGATCGAGATTCAGCATTCCACCAATGTGATCTGCGAGCGGGTCAACCAGTTTCTCGGCTGGCGCGCCATCGCCCGCATCGCGCTGCGCCAGGCGCCGCTGCGGCGCTTAACGCGCAAGCCGGTAAAGACCAACGATCCGGCCGCGGTCGCGCGGCTGGCGGCGAGCTTGCCGGACATCGCCGACGATGATTTAAGGCAGGCTCTGGCCCGGCTCGGCGCGGCGGTCAAACGCGGCTGAGGCACGGCCGGCATCAACCGACCGTGACCGCCATGCCCTTGGCGTCATGGCGTGCTAATGCCACATTCTTGCGCTAGAAATGGCGCGTTGCCGTACCAATCCCATCGTCGAAACCAGGAGCATTCTGTGTCGCTCACTCGTCGCGAATTATTGACCGCTAGTGCAGTGCTCGCCCTTGGCGCGGCCGCCGTCTCGGCGGGCGTCCTGCCGCCCTTCACCACGCTGGCCATTGCCGCGGACACCAACCCTTCGCCCGAGGATTTGGCCCATGCCGGCCCGGGCGGCGACATCATGATCGGTTCCGACAAGGCGCCGGTGACCATCATCGAATACGCCTCGATGACGTGCCCGCACTGCGCGCATTTCGAGGAGACCACGCTGCCGGAGCTGAAGAAGCGCTACATCGACACCGGCAAGGTGCGCTACGTGATGCGCGAGTTCCCGCTCGATGCGCTGGCCGCGGCCGGCTTCATGCTGGCGCGCTGCGCCGGCCCGGACAAATACGAGTCGGTGGTTGAAACGCTGTTCGCCAAGCAACCCGATTGGGTCATCCAGCAACCGATCCCGCCGCTGATGGCGATCGCCAAGCAGTTCGGCTTTACCGAGGAATCCTTCAACGCGTGTCTGGCGAATCAGAAGGTGCTCGACGACATCCAGGCGGTGCGCGACCACGCCGTGAACAAGCTCGGCGTCAATTCCACGCCGACCTTTTTCATCAACGGCAAGCGCCTGGTCGGCGATCTGTCGATCGAGGCCATGGCCAAGGAAATCGACCCCTATCTCAAGGAAGGATAAGGGTTTTTTGCCACCGAGCGGACTCGCCGGCCGGCCAGTGCGGCGCTGTCCGCAGGGCCCGGCAAGCGGCGAAGGTCTGGATAACGCGACCGCCCTGTTGCGCTTGGAACGACGACGATTCATTCTCCGCGCCGATGCGGCACGATTCACGCGCCACACAAGGCGTGAGCCTTTAACGATTCCCTTCGCGGCCGCAGCTTGGGGGATGGAAATAACACCCGTATGAAGCTCACGCGGCTGCGCCTGATCGGCTTCAAGTCCTTCGTCGAACCGACCGACTTTGAGATCGAACCCGGGCTGACCGGCGTCGTCGGCCCGAACGGCTGCGGCAAATCCAATCTGGTCGAGGCCGTGCGCTGGGTCATGGGCGAAGCCTCCTACAAGGCCATGCGCGCGTCCGAGATGGACGACGTCATCTTCTCCGGCAACACCGGGCGGCCGGCGCGCAACCACGCCGAAGTGGCGGTGTCGATCGACAACAGCGACCGCAAGGCGCCCGCCGCCTTCAACGATACCGAAACGCTCGAGGTCTCGCGCCGCATCATGCGCGAGCAGGGCTCGACCTTCCGCGTCAACGGCCGCGAGGTGCGCGCCCGCGACGTCACCGTGCTGTTTGCCGACGCTTCGACCGGCTCGCGCTCGCCAGCGCTGGTCCACCAGGGCCGCATCGGCGAGATCATCCAGGCGCGGCCCGACCAGCGCCGCCGCGTGCTGGAAGAAGCCGCCGGCATTTCCGGCCTGCATGCGCGCCGCCACGAGGCGGAACTGCGCCTCAAGGCCGCCGAGCACAATCTGACCAGGGTCGAAGACGTCATCGGCCAGCTCGCGGCGCAGGTCGCTTCGCTCAAAACCCAGGCTCGCCAAGCGGTGCGCTACCGCAACATTTCCGGCCAAGTGCGCCGCACCGAGGCGTTGTTGTTTCACCTGCGCTGGCTCGCGGCGCAGACCGAGGTCGGCGAAGCGGAGCGGACCAGGGACGAGGCGGTGCGCGTCGTCGCCGCCCGCACCGGTGAGCAGACTATTGCCAACACGCGGCAGACCGAAGTCGCGGCCGGGTTGCCGGCGCTGCGCGAGGCCGAGGCCAGGGCGGCCGCGGCACTGCAGCGGCTCATCATCGCGCGCGAGACGCTCGAGCGCGAGGAAGCCCGTGCCAAGGAACGCATCGAGGAGCTCGACCGCCGGCTCGAGCAATTTGCCGCCGATCTCGAACGCGAGCGCAGACTAGCCGACGATGCCGGGGCAGCGCTGCACCGGCTGGACCTCGAGGAGACCGCACTCACCGCCGAGGCCCATGCCAGCGCCGAGCGCCTGACCGGCGTCAACACCCGCGTCGCCCAGGCGGATGCCGCGCTTTCGGCTTCGGAAAAATCCTTTGCCGAGTTGACCGGCGCGCTGGCCGATCTCGCGGCGCGGCGCAATCAACTGCAAACTGCGCTGGCCGATCACGAGCAGCGCGCCACGCGGCTCAAGGCCGAGCTTACCAATATCGAAGCCGGCCTGATCGCGACCGGCAGCGGCGAACCTGATCTGGCGACGCTCGGCAACGCGCTCGCCGCCGCGCAAGCGGCGCTCGCCGAGGCCGAAGCCGCCGCGCGCGGCGCCGAAGTCGCGCACACGCGGGCTCGCACCGAGATCGACGCCGCGCGCGAGCCGCTCGCCACCGCCGAGCGCGGCGTGCAGCGGCTGGAAACCGAGGCAAAAACCATCGGCAAGCTGTTTGCGGTCGAGAGCAAGAATCTGTGGCCGCCGGTCGCCGACTCTCTGGTCGTCGACAATGGTTTCGAGAAGGCGCTGGGCGCCGTGCTCGGCGACGATCTCGATGCGCCGCTCGACGAGTCGGCGCCGATGCATTGGGCCGGCGCGACCGTCGATCCGTCCGATCCGAAACTTCCCGACGGCGTCACGGCGCTGGCGCAATACGTCAAGGCGCCGCCGCAACTCGCCCGCCGCCTGGCGCAGATCGGCGTCGTCGACCGCGGCGCCGGACCGCAGCTTGCGAACTTGCTCAAGCCCGGCCAGCGGCTGGTATCGCGCGAAGGCGACTATTGGCGCTGGGACGGCTTTGCCGCCGCGGCGCACGCGCCAACCGGCGCGGCGCGCCGGCTCGCCGAGCGCGGCCGGCTCCAGGCGATCGAAGGCGAGCTCGAAACCGCCCGCACCGACGTCGCGGCGAAACGCCAAACGCTCGACATCGCCGAGGCCGCAGTCGCGGCCGCCGCTGCAGCCGAAGTGCAAGCGCGCATGCATTGGCGCGACGCCCAGCGCCTGACCGACAACGCCCGCGAAGAGCACACCGCGGCCGAGCGCGAGATCGCCCGCAATGCGGCGCGCATTTCGGCGCTGAAGGAAGCCCGCGTGCGGATCAGCGCCGGCTGCGACGAAGCGCTCGCCGGCCAGCGCGAAGCGACGGCGGCGCTTGCCGCCTTGCCGGTGACCGCCGATCTCGAAGCAAAACTTGCCGCGGTCAACGACGTCATCGCCACGGACCGCGGCGCGCTTGCCGAAGTCCGCGTCGAGGCCCAGGCGATCATGCGCGAAGCCGAGCTTGCCAACCGCCGGCTGCAGGCCATCGCCGAAGAGCGGCAGGCCTGGACCGAACGCAAGGACAATGCGGCGACCCAGATCGCGACCATCGGCCAGCGCGTCGAGGAAGCCTCGCACGAGCGCGCCGAGTTGGCGAGCGCACCGGAAAAATTCGCTTCCCAGCGCCAGGCGCTGATCGGCGAGATCGAGACCGCCACCGCCGCCCGCCGCGCCGACGCCGACAGGCTCGCGGCGGCCGAGAACGACCTTGCCGAGGCCGACAAGGTCGCGCGCACAGCCCTCGAAGCTGTCGGCGAAGCGCGCGCCGAAGCCGCCCGCGGCGAGGAGCGCTGCGACGCTGCAAAACGCCGGCTCGCCGATCTCGCCCATGAAGTCCGCGAGCGGCTCGAAGTCGAGCCGGACGGCACCGCAGAGCTTGCCGAGATCAAACCGGGCGCCGAGTTGCCGTCGGTCGCCGACGTCGAAGGCCGGATCGAGCGCATCCACCGCGAACGCGAGCGCCTCGGCGCGGTCAACTTGCTCGCCGAGCAGGAATTGCGCGAGGTCGAGGAGCAGCACGTCAAGCTCACCAGCGAGCGCGACGACCTGGTCGAGGCGATCCGCCGGCTGCGCCAGGGCGTGCTCAGCCTCAACCACGAGGCGCGCGAGCGCCTGCTCTCCTCGTTCACGATCGTCAACGAGAACTTCAAAAAGCTGTTCGGCGAATTGTTCGGCGGCGGCAATGCCGAATTGCAGCTCATCGAAAGCGAAGACCCGCTCGAAGCCGGCCTGGAAATCATGGCCAAGCCGCCGGGCAAGAAGCCATCGACGTTGTCGCTGCTTTCCGGCGGCGAGCAGGCGCTCACCGCGCTGGCGCTGATCTTCGCCGTGTTCCTGACCAATCCGGCGCCAATCTGCGTGCTCGACGAGGTCGACGCCCCGCTCGACGACTACAATGTCGAGCGCTTCTGCGACCTGCTCGACGAAATGACGCGCTCGACCGACACCCGCTTCATCATCATCACCCACAATCCCATCACCATGGCGCGCATGAACCGCCTCTACGGCGTCACCATGGCCGAGCGCGGCGTGTCGCAGCTGGTCTCGGTGGATCTGGAAGGCGCGGTGAAGCTGCGCGAGGCGAGCTAGTCGCTACGTCTTTCATCGCGCTTCCGCGACGACTGCATAGTGCCGCAGCTGGAATTATTGCCGGCAATCCTTTTGCGGCCGCTTGGGCACGATGTTCGTTCGAGCCCACGGCGGGGTTGACGGGACTAAAGACAATCCGAGTCCGATTTCAGTCGCCCGAATATCTACAGTATGTCAGGGCTATGAAGCACCTCATTTTGGCTGTTCTCCTCGCCGTCACGACATCAACTGGCGTCGCCCATGCCGATGGGCAAGAGATACGCCGTTGCGATTTTGAAGTGAAAGCCCGTTGCGCCTCCGGCGACGCGACCGTCACGCTGGTTGACGGCGTCGTGAAGCGGATCGAGGTCAACGCCTTTTGGTGCGGCCTGAAGGGCCGTCCGGGCTACACCTGCACGATCGATTCATCGCGCGGCGATAAAGATTCCACCTGGTCGGACGACGGCGGCGCGACGCTTATTACCAACGCCGCTCCGTTCAATCCGACCCAACCCGACCGCGTGAAGGTGACGGTCGGAAAGTACGTCTCCATCGACATGGCAGAAACGCAGTCGGTCGGCCGCTGCGGCACCGGCGCGGAACTGCCGCGGGCCATCGTCATTCCGGCGACAAAAGGCGCGTGCCGCGTCTGGCTCGACTCGCAATGACAATGTAAAAGTCCGCCCTAATTCCCCAGCCGGAACAGCCGCCGCGCATTCTCGCGGCCGATCTTCAGCCGGTCGTTCTCGCTGATCGGGCAGGCATCGAACCAGATCGCGGCGTGGTCGATGTTCTCGAACGGCCAGTCGGTCGAGAACATGATGCGGTCGGCGCCGATTTCGAGCATGGCGTTGTAGAGCGCCGGCGTGTGGAAATTGCCCGACGTGGTGACGTAGAAATTTTCGCGGAAATAATCGCTCAGCCGCTTCTTGGCCGGCCAGCTGTGCCGATTCTCGATCCAGGCATTGGCATTGTCGACCCGCCACATCGCGAACGGCAGGTTCTCGCCCATATGACCGAGGATGATTTGCAGCCGCGGATGGGCATCGAACAAGCCCGAAGCCATCAGGCGCAGCGCATGCACCGCGGTCTCGTGGCCGAACGCCCAGATCGGGCCGAGCAGCCAAGGGTGACCCTCATAGATCTTGGCGTCGCGCGGCAGCGGATTGCGCGGATGCAGATAGAACGGCACGTCGAGCTTTTCCGCCATGGCCCAGAACGGCCGGTATTGCGGCAGGTCGTAATAGGCCGTCGTCTCGGCATTGCCGACCTGCGAGAAGCCGTTGACCAGCGCGCCGCGAAAGCCAAGCTCCTTGACGCAGCGCTCGAGCTCCCGCGTTGCGCCTTCTGGATCCTGCATGGCGAGTGCCGCCAAGCCCTGGAAGCGGTCCGGCCGCTTGTGCACCTGTTCGGCCAGATAGTCGTTGGCCCGGCGCGCGACGGCGGCGGCCTGTGCCGGATCGGGAATGGCCTGCACCGCCGGCGCGTTGAGCGACAACAGCATCATCTCGATGCCGTGGCGGTCCATTTCGGCGATGCGCCGCTCCTGGATGTCCATGACGCGGTGCTTGACCTCCTGCCAGACGCGCTCGGGAAAGTAGCCGTGGGAATCCTCAAGTGTTTCCGGGATGGCGAAATGTTCTTCGAGCGCGATCTTGCCTTGCACGGTCTTCCTCCCACGGCACGCCGACTGGCGGCATTAATCTTAACGCCGCGTTCGGCGTCAACTTTTGCCCGCCGTTGCCCGCTTTGCCCTGTTGGCATGGTTCTGGCGAGAAAGCGATGTGACCGCCGCCAGTGTCTCAATTCGGGGCATTGTCGGGATTCGCTTCCGCTAGACCGCGACCAAGACCGCGACAGAGGCAATGAACACGCACCCGAGCTATACGCTGGGATCCCGGCCGCAGACCGGCCGGTACCTGCGCGCGCGGGCGGTGCTGTTGCGCGGCACCTTTGCCGCCGCGATCTTCCTCACCGATGTCGCTTTCATCGTCGCCATGGCCTGCCTGACCGGCATCGCCTACCACCTCGCCGCCTACGGCAAGCCCGGCAACATCACACTGTTCATGCAGGTCGGCATTCTGGCGGCCAGCATCTTTGCCGTGTCCAACATGTATCGCGGCGAATACCGGTTGCCGAATTTCTGCAGCTTCAAGCCGCACGTCGGCCGCACTGTTCAGGTGTGGAACGTCACGCTGATCTGCCTCTTGATGGTCGGCTTCCTGGCGCAGACCAGCGTCGAATATTCGCGCGCCTGGATCGTGCTGTTCTATGTCGCGACGCTGGCCGGCCTCGTCGGCTTGCGCTTCTTCATTGTGCGCGTCACCGCCGTCGCGCGCGCCGCCGGGCTGATCTCGGCGCAGCGCATTTTCCTGATCGGCAGCGGCGCCAACGTCAACGGCTTCGTCAACCGCTATGAGCCGTGGACCCACGGCATCAACATCGTCGGCTGCCGATTCCTGACTCCGATCGCCGCCACCGCCTCCGCCGAAACGCGGCACGCCATGCTCGATCGCGATTTCGCCGAAGCCGTCGCCAGCGTGCGCAGCCTCGAGCCCGACGCCATCTTCCTGCTGCTGCCGTGGTCGCAGACCGAGACCATCGAACGCTGCGCCGAGACCTTCATGACGCTGCCGGTCGAGATCCATATCGGTCCCGAGCAGATCCTGCACAAATTCGAAGAGGTCAAGCTTTCGAAGCTCGGCCCGGTGACCAGCCTGCAGCTGACGCGCCGGCCGCTGACGCGCACCGAGATCGCGCGCAAGCGGCTGTTCGACTTGGTCGTCGCGGCACTCGCGCTCATTGCGCTCACGCCAGTGCTCCTCGTCGTCGCCGCGCTGGTTTGGCTCGACAGTCCCGGGCCGGTGTTCTTCGTGCAGCGCCGCTACGGCTTCAATCAGCAGCCGTTCCGCATCATCAAGTTTCGCACCATGCGCACGCTCGACGACGGTTCGGTGATCGCGCAGGCGACCCGCAACGATCCGCGGCTGACCCGGCTCGGCCGCTTCCTGCGGCGCTGGAACATCGACGAGATTCCGCAGCTCTTCAACGTGCTTACCGGCGACATGTCGCTGGTCGGGCCGCGGCCGCACGCGCTGTCGCACGATCAAGAATACCAACAGCGCATCTCGCTCTATGCGCGCCGCCACAACGTCAAGCCGGGCATCACCGGCTGGGCGCAAATCCACGGCTGCCGCGGCGAGATCGACACCGACGAGAAGATGCGCAGGCGCATCGAGCACGACCTGTTCTACATCGACAACTGGTCGCTGTGGCTCGATCTGCAAATCATCTTCCGCACCGTGCTGTCGCCCGCCGGCTATCGCAACGCTTATTGAGCGGCGTCGCCAATACCGCGCATTACCGCGAATACGGAAATCCAGTTCAGCACTATCAGAGATTCTTCTTAGCCAGCGAGCGAGGCGATGGCGACGACCGCGCCGGCGGTGACCAGCGCCGTCGAGAGCCAGAGCACGCCGATGAGGAGCCACACCGGACGCGGCTTGCCGCCGGTATTGGCCGGCGCCTTGGTCCAGGATTCCAGCGCCGGCTCGGCCCGCCGCAGCGCGGCGGTGGCGGCTTCGATATCGGCAACCTCGCGCGCCAGCTGGTCGCGCACGGTTTGCGCCATCGCGCCGGCGTCCTCGCCGATTTCCCTTAAATCGTCCCGCGGCGGCGGCGCGCTTCGCGGCGAAGTGAGCGCGACAAAGTCAGCGCCCGAATGCTCGGACGACAACGAGCTGACATATTGCTTGAGCATGGCGCCTACCTATCTGTCCGCTTTGGATTTACAACGCCCGGACAGGCCGCGCGACGACCATTCGAAGCTAAGCTTAACGACGCCGTTAACCCTCTCCGACGGCGGCTGCGCGGTTGCCGGGCAACGGCTATGCTATTGATCGAGGCTGCAAAACCAGTTTCACCGCCAAGACATCCCCCAACAAGACGTGCCCAAGGAGCCCCATCATGTCTTCGACCATAATCGTGCTTGCGGTGATCGTCGTTCTCGTTCTGTGGGCGGTCACGGTCTACAACGGCCTCGTTTCCATGCGGCAACGGGTCAACCAGGCCTTTGCCGACATCGACGTGCAGCTCAAGCAGCGGCACGATCTCGTTCCCAACCTGGTCGAGACGGTAAAGGGTTACGCCGCGCACGAACGCGGCACGCTGGACGAGGTCGTCAAGGCGCGCAACGCGGCAGTTTCGGCGCAAGGGCCGGCGCAGCAAGCGGCCGCCGAAAACATGCTCTCAGGGGCGCTGCGGCAATTGTTCGCGCTATCGGAATCCTATCCGGACCTCAAGGCCAGCACCAATTTCCAGCAATTGCAGGCGGAACTGTCGGATCTGGAGAACAAGATCGCGGCGTCGCGGCGCTTCTTCAACAATGCGGTGCAGGAATACAATACCGGCATCCAGCGCTTCCCGGCCGCTTTGTTCGCCGCCTCGTTCGGTTTCTCGCAGAAGGAATATTTCGACCTCGGCGACGACCGCAAAGCCGTCACCGACGCGCCGAGTGTGAAGTTCTGACTCGTCATTCCGGGGCCGCGCGAAGCGCGGAACCCGGAATCCATAACCACCGCCATATCAAGTATGAGACGGTCTAACGAAACCCTCTTGCCTCGTGATTATGGATTCCGGGCTCGCGGCCTTCGGCCGCGCCCCGGAAAGACGTGCTAGCGATGGCCGCTTACGGGCTCTATAGCCATATCCAGTCGAACCGGCGGCGTTCGATCGCGCTGCTCATGGGCCTGTTCTTCCTCATCTACCTGATGGTCTATGCCGGGGCGCTGGTGGCGGAAGCGCTCTCGGTCGACGCCGACAGCGATGTGTTGATGCAGCTGGCGTGGAACGATTTTCTCCATGCCGCGCCATGGGCGACCGTCGGCACCGCGGCGTGGGTGGTCATCGCCTATTACTTCCACCAAAATATGATCGACGCGCTGACCGGCGGCCGCGAAGTGACGCGCGCCGAGGAACCGCGGCTCTACAATATCCTGGAGAATCTGTGCATCTCGCGCGGCATCACCATGCCCAAGCTCAAGGTGATGGAGAGCGACGCGCTCAATGCCTTCGCCACCGGCATGAGCGACAAGCAGTATTCGATCACGGTGACCACGGGACTCCTCAAGCGGCTCAACGATGCCGAGATCGAGTCCGTGCTCGGCCATGAGCTCACTCATATCCGCAACGGCGACGTGCGCATGATGGTGATCGCCGTCGTCATCGCCGGCGTCGTCTCGTTCTTCGCCGAACTGGTGTTTCGGCTGTGGTTCTACAACGGCTTCGGCTTTCGCGGCGGCCGCTCCGGCGACCGCCGCGGCAGCGGCGCGGCCTTCGCCATGCTGATCGCGGTTGCGATCATTGCGATCGCCTATTTGCTGTCGTTCGTCATTCGGCTTGCTTTGTCGCGGTCGCGGGAATTCCTCGCCGATGCCGGCTCGGTCGAGCTCACCAAGAATCCCGACGCCATGATCTCGGCGCTGCGCAAGATCGAGAACCGCGGCGAATTGCCGGACGCGACCTCGGCGGTGATGGAACTGTGCGTCGACAACCCGCGCCAAGGCTTCGGCGAGCTGTTCGACACCCATCCGAGCGTCGACAGCCGGGTCGCGGCGCTAGTCAAGTTCGCCGGCGGCCACGATCCAGGCCCGCTGGCGCTGCCGCCAAGCGACGCGGACAACGATCAATCCGACCAACCGCCGCCACCAAGCGGGCCGTGGGGTCCGGCGGCGGACGAATCGAGCGGGAGTGAAGGCGTATCCCCAGACCCGTCATCGGACTCATCGTCCGGACCGTGGGGCCCGCATACCGGCTAGCGCATGATCCCGAAAAGTGGATACCGGTTTTCGGACAGGATCATGCGCAAACTATAAGGACCTTGGTCGCAATCGGGTCACAATTAACCATATCCCTTTGAAAATAGGCTAAGCGCTGCGCCTTCGCGGCCACGTGGCGCAACTGGAGGCTTCCAAACAGAGCCGGCTCTGTGTAAGACTCCATTAACGGAAAGATTTGCGGGAAGTGTCTGGGTTGGCCGCGGTTTTCCGGTGGATTTGCTGAGCCGGACGGACGACGCCCTAAGGCAAACGGGGTCAGCGGGGATCAGGACAATGGCTAAGCCAACAGTGGTCGTGGTGGGCGCGGACAAGGGCGGCGTCGGCAAGACGACGGTCGCCCGGACGCTGCTCGATTATTTCACGGCGCATCATGTGCCGACGCGCGCCTTCGATACCGAATCGCCGAAAGGCACCTTGAAGCGCTTTCATCCCGACATCAGCGACATCGTCGACGTCACGTCGGTCCCAGACCAGATGCGCATTTTCGACACGCTGTCGACCACCGACGCCAGCGTGACGGTGATCGACGTGCGCGCCGGGCTGTTGTCGCCGACGCTGCGCTCGCTGCGCGACATCGGCTTTCTCGAAGCGGTGAAAAAGGGCCAGCTTAACTTCGCCGTGTTCCACATTCTCGGTTCCTCGATCGCTTCGCTCAACGAGATCGAGGACACCTCGGCCTTCACCACCGACGCCAAATATTTCCTGGTCAAGAACTACTTCAACAACACCAGCTTCTTCGAATGGGACCAGCCGACGCACGCGGCCTATTTCAAGAGGTTCAAGGACGCCGTCGAGATCACCATCCCGAAGCTCAACGAGATGGCCTATGAGCAGGTCGAGCTCGCCTCCGTGCCGTTCCTCACCTTCGTCGCCAACAAGAACGCGAAGGGCGATGCCGCCAATTACTCGTTCGTGCTGCGCGGCTATGTCCGGCACTGGCTGGGTAATGTCTGGGGCGAATACGATCGCATCAAGCTGAACGACTTCGTCGCCAGCGCCGCTGCACCGGCGGGCGGCGGTCCGCGCGTGCAGGTGGTCCGCACCGCGCAGTAAGCCCCTTCCCTCCCCGCTCGCGGGGAGGAAAGTGAGGCCAGTACAGCGTTCGTTCGTCGCAATGGACCGATTGCCGGCATGCCGCAGCAGGCGCCGCTCTACATCGTCGCTTCACCTCGCCCGCGGGTTGGCAAGACGCTGATCGCGCGCCTCCTGGTCGAATTCTTCCGAGACAACGGCCGCGCGCTCGTCGGCTATGACCTCGACCCGCGCGAGCCGACATTCGCCGGCTATTTTCCGGATCTCGTCGCGACGATGAATATCGCCGACACGCCCGGGCAGATGGCGCTGTTCGATCGATTGCTCGCCGGCATTCCGCGCACCACCGTCATCGACCTCGGCTACGGCCCGTTCGAGCAATTCTTCGACGTGATGACCGAGATCGGCTTCGTGCAGGAGGCGCGGCGGCGTTCGATCGAGCCGATCGTGCTGTTCGTCACCGACCCGTCGCCGGGGACAGTGCGCGCCTATGCCGATGTGCGCCGGCGCCTCGAGACCACGGCCTTCGTACCGGTGCACAACGAAGCTGTATCGGTGATGTATGAGAAAGCGGATTTCCCGCCGAGCCGTGGCGAATATGGCGTCATCCGCATCCCGCGCCTGTCGGCGATCGTGCGCGGCGTCGTCGACCGCCCGAGTTTCTCGTTCGGCGCCTATATGACCGAGCGGCCCGGCGGCCCGACCGAGATCCATAGCTGGATCGGCACCATTTTCACCGAGTTTCGCGAGCTCGAATTGCGCCTGCTCATGGGCAAGCTCGGCGCCTCGCTTAGCGACAGCGTCGTTGGCAAACTGAGCGCGACGCTGCGCTCGGGACGCTAGGGCCGTGTCCTCATAATGTTGCCAGGTCTTCAAGCCCAAGGTTGGGTTGACTAAACTATACGGTATAGTTTATATCGCCTGATAGAAGGCCTGGACGTCGACCAAAACGTCGGGTCAGTGCAAGGCAAAATCAAATGTTCGATCCAATCTATATCCCGGTCGTCGCGTTTTGCGGATCGGCCTGCGGAAGCATCGCGACGATTCTATCGAATTGGGTAACCCAGCGCCGACAAGACCGCGTGCGCAGCAAATCGCGGACCAGCTCACGACGTGCGAAGCTCTATAAGGCATTCATTGAAGAGGCATCGAAGCTGTATGCCGACGCCCTCGTCAATGACAAATCCGAGGCTTCGAAACTGGTCAACATGTACGCGCTGATTGCACGAATGAAAGTGATGTCGGGCGATGGCGTTATTGAAGCCGCTGAGAAGGCTGGTCACTTGATCATCGAGACCTATCTCGCACCCAACAGGACGTTCGCGGATTTGGCGGACTTGATAAAGGAAATGGACCCGCTGCGAGATTTCAGTGAAGCCTGTCGGCGCGAATTGCAAGCGGCTCAATGGCGCTGATGAGCGTCGAAACCTGCTACTGCCGTCGCGTAAGCAATGCTGCTACTTCCAACCCGCCTCACACGCTGCCAGAAAAAAGCCGACGCGTTCGCGCATGAAGGACGGCAGCTCCTTGCGCAAAACCTTCGCTTCATCACCCATCAAGGATCGCATCAGCATGGGGAGCAGGATGAGGTCCATGAAGATCTGAGCTGTCGCGATACTTCTTTTGCCACTGAAGGGCCCCGAGGATGCGCGCGAAAGCATCTGGGTGGCGTTATTTAAGAGTTGGGAGACAGCGTCGGCCCCTTGATTTCGCGCTGCCTCGTGCACGCGGCGGCTCAAATCCGGAAATCTTTGCGATTCGGCGATCGTCGCACGGAATACGCCGACCGATTCGGCGACTGTTCTTTCGACCAACTCGATGCCCAAGCTTGTGAGCTTGTCCTGCACCGTACGTCCCTCGGGCGTATAGCGCTCCAATTTCGCCAATCCGTCGATGATACGCGCGACAACAGCGGCGAACAGCGCCTCCTTGCCGGCAAAATGCCCATAAATCGTCGGTTTGCTCGCAGGAGCCCTTGCTGCGATCTCGTCGATGCTCGCGCTCTGGAAACCTCGTTCAAGAAAGACCCGCTCGGCGGCATCGAGGATGCGCCCCTCGACATCGCCGGCAAGGTCCTTGGGCGGCCTACCGGGACGGGCGGCTCGTTTTGCTTTTGCACTCTTGGCCATAGATCGATCCTTTTGTTGGGCAGCGTTATTCGAAAGTGTTAGTCGCGCTGCCCAAACTGTTCTTGACACCTTATTGGCAGCATGGCAATTAAAATATACTACACTGTATAGTTTACTTCAAGGATGCGCCATGAGACAGCGATTTTATTGTCGCATCGGGGTTGGCCAAAAGGCAGGCACCGCCTTTGGGGTCGCGCTTGTGGCGGCGGCGCTGAGTGCCTGCAATGATCGCTCAGCTGCTCAGAATCGCGCCTTGTACGTGCGCACCGAGCTAGTCCAGCCGCTCGATCGACAAAGTGCTGTGACGCTGACCGGCGAGGTCCAAGCCCGTTTCCGCGCGGACCTTTCATTTCGGGTAAGCGGCCGCGTTGTCGCACGGTTCGCCGATGTCGGCGCCCATGTCGAGGCCGGTGACGTGCTGGCTCGGCTCGATCCGGCCGAGCAGCAGGCCGATGTCGATGCAGCGACTGCGGCGGAAGCTGCAGCCGAAGCCCAATTGCGCGTGGCAAGCGCGACTTTCGAGCGGCAAAAGACTCTGATCGCCGAGGGCTTCACCACCCGCGTGGCGTTCGACAACGCCCAGGAGGGGTTGCGCAACGCAGAAGCGTCGGTTGAAGCGGCCAAGGCGCAGCTGGGCACAGCGAAAGACGCGCTTAGCTATACCGAATTGCGCGCCGGGGCCTCGGGCGTGATTACCACGCGAAGTCTTGAGGCCGGCCAAGTGGTGCAAGCGGCTCAGCCGGTATTCACCCTGGCGCAGGATGGTGATCGCGACGCTGTCTTCGATGTGTACGAATCGATTTTCTTTGGTGATTACGACGCCAATCACGTCTCCGTGGCACTCCTCTCCGACCGCAGTATCACGGCCACCGGTTACGTAAGGGAGGTGTCGCCGGCCATCGATGCGAAGAGCGCGACGGTTCGCGTCAAGATCGCGATCCAAAATCCGCCGGCAACGATGACGCTGGGAAGCGCCGTAGCGGGCACAGCCAACCGGCAGCCCGGCGCGCAGATATCAGTCCCATGGACCGCCTTGATGGCGCTTGGGCCGAAGCCAGCGGTCTGGATCGTCGGCCCGCAGACCAAGACGGTCTCGCTGAGGCCGGTGACCATAGATGGTTACGAAGCTGGTGCCGTGATCGTCAAACATGGGCTTGAGCCCGGAGAGCGTGTCGTTGTCGACGGCGGCAAACTGCTCAGCCCTGGCCAGCTCGTGATCTTCGACGGGAGTCCATCGTTATGACGCGCCCAATCCTGATCTCGAGCATCCTCGCGCTGACCCTTGTGGCGTCGGGATGCAAGCAAGAGACAAACGCGCCGGAGCCCGTTCGACCAGTGCTCTCGACGGTTGTCGAACCGATGGGGTCTAGCAGCACGGTGGCGGTGGGCACTGTCGAACCTCGCTTCAAGACTGATCTTAGTTTCCGCCTGTTGGGGCGCCTCATCGCACGTCCCGTAAACGTAGGAGACCTGGTCGGCCAAGGAGATGTCGTTGCTGCAATCGATTCCACTGCGCTCGAATTTGCGGTGCGGTCAGCCAAAGCAGAGCTCGCAAAAAGCCAAGCGCAACTTGCGAATACCAGCGCAACGGAGGAGCGGCAACGGACGCTGATTACGACCGACGCGACGACAAAAGCGACCCTAGACAACGCAGTGCAGGCCCGAGCCGGCGCTGAAGCATCGGTGGCTCGTGCGCAGGCGAACTTGACCAAGGCGCTTGAACAACTCAGCTATGCGCAGCTGAAATCCGATTTCGCCGGTGTCGTCACGGCCGTGGGTGCCAACGTCGGACAAGTCGTGTCGCCTGGTGAGAGTGTCGTCACAGTCGCGCGCCCCGATATCAGAGAGGCTGTTGTCGACATCGGGCCGGACTTCCCGGTTCCACTAACGGTCGGCTTGCCATTTATCGTCAGCTTGCAGCTCCTTCCCAGCGTTGAGGTCGAGGGTCAAATTCGGGAGATTGCGCCGCAGGCTGATCCTGTGACGCGCACGCAGCGCATCCGAATTACCTTGAACGATCCGCCTCCAACCTTCCGGCTGGGAGCGACCGTCAGCGCGAGTCTGAGCACCGACGAGCCCTCAATCTTGCACGTGCCCGAGTCCGCGGTGCTGACTAAGGACGGCGAGAGCTTTGTTTGGATCGTCGACCTTCCGGCCAGCACGGTCTCGCTGCGCAGAGTCGATCTTTCTCAGAACGCAACTGGCATTCACGTGACTAGCGGTCTCGACGCCGGAACGCGGATCGTCACCGCTGGAATTCATAGCCTCAAACAGGGGCAGCAAGTCAAAATGCAGCAGGACGTGACGCCATGAAGTCATTCAACCTTTCCGACTGGGCACTCGGACATCGTTCGCTTGTCTGGTATTTCATGATCGCCTTCATGGCGGCCGGCCTGTTCTCGTACCTGCACCTGGGACGACAAGAGGATCCCGACTTCACCATCAAGACCATGGTGATCCAGGCGCAATGGCCGGGCGCTTCTGCCGAGGAGATTACGCGCCAAGTCACGGAACGCATCGAGAAGAAGCTCGAAGAACTGGAATCGCTCGATTACACCAAAAGTGTAACCGTTGCAGGGCAGACGACGGTCTTCGTTTATCTGCGCGACAGCACAAAGGCCAGTGACGTTACCCCGACCTGGGTTCGCGTGCGCAACATGGTGGCCGACATCAAGGGCGATTTTCCCCAAGGCGTCATCGGACCGTTTTTCAATGACCGCTTCGGGGACGTGTTCGGCAACATCTACGCTTTCACCAGCGACGGTTTGAGCCAACGCCAGTTGCGTGATCGAGTCGAGGAAATTCGTGGGAAAATATTGACCGTGCCGGATGTCGGTAAAGTCGACATCCTGGGCGCACAGGACGAAGTGATTTACCTGGAATTTTCAACCCGAAAAATCGCCGCACTCGGGCTCGACACTCGCTCCATCATTGCATCCTTGCAGGGACAAAATGCCGTCACGCCATCTGGTGTATTTGAAGCCGGGCCGGAGCGCATCAGCGTGCGGGTCAACGGGCAATTTGCGTCCGAAGCAAGCCTGAAGGCCATCAATTTGCGGGTCAATGATCGGTTCTTTCCATTGACCGATGTGGCAACCATCACGCGCGGCTACGCCGATCCGGCGGCGACGCTGTTTCGTTTCGACGGCCAGCCCGCCATCGCTCTCGCCATTGGCATGAAAAGCGGGGCCAATCTCCTAAAGTTTGGCGATGCGCTAAAGCAGGAAATGTCGGAAATCATCGCCGATCTGCCGATCGGCGTGGGAGTCCACTTGGTCGCGGATCAGCCGTTAGTGGTCGAGCACGCGGTATCGGGGTTCACGGAAGCGCTGTTCGAAGCTGTGGCCATTGTTCTCGCCATCAGCTTCTTCAGTCTTGGGCTTCGTGCCGGGCTCGTTGTCGCGATCGCCATTCCGCTGGTTCTCGCCATAACTTTTGTCGTGATGGCCTATGCCGGAATTTCGCTGCAGCGTATTTCGCTTGGCGCTTTGATCATCGCGCTCGGGCTTCTGGTCGATGATGCCATGATCGCTGTCGAAATGATGGTGGCGCGGCTGGAAGTTGGCGATGCCTTAACGAAGGCGGCGACCTACGTCTATACTTCTACTGCCTTTCCGATGCTGACGGGTACGCTGGTTACCGTCGCCGGGTTCATTCCGATTGGCCTCAACAGCAGCAACGCCGGCGAATTCACTTTCACTCTGTTCGTGGTGATTGCCGTCTCCTTGGTCGTATCGTGGATCGTCGCCGTGCTGTTCACGCCACTGCTCGGAGTCACAATCCTGCCGGCAAAGATGAAAGCGCATCATGAGACGAAGGGAAAATCTGCGCGGCGGTTCTCTGGTCTACTCGTCATGTGCATGCAGCATCGCTGGACTACAATTGGCGTGACGGTCGGAGCCTTTTTACTCGCGTTGGTTGGCATGCAATTCGTGCCGCAGCAGTTCTTTCCATCGTCGGACCGCGACGAGCTTATCATCGACTGGAACCTGCCTCAGAATGCCTCGATTGCGGACACGAACGCACAGATGGCTCGCTTCGAGCGAGAGCAACTCCAGGGCAATGACGGCGTCGACCATTGGTCGACCTACGTCGGGACCGGCGCTCCGCGCTTTGTTCTGTCCTTCGATGTGCAGACCGCCAACACCTGGTTTGGCCAAATGGTCGTGGTGACCAAGGGCGGGATCAACGTCCGCGATCGCCTCAAGGCGCAATTCGAAGCCTATCTGAAAAAGACCTTTCCCGGCACCGACTCATTGGTCAAATTGCTTGAGGTCGGACCTCCGGTCGGACGCCCCGTGCAGTATCGGCTCAGCGGACCCGACATCGCCAAAGTCCGGGAAATTTCGCAGCGTCTGGCCGCGATCGTGCGCACCAATCCGCATCTCGACACCGTGGTGTTCGACTGGATGGAGCCCGCGCGCGTCGTCAAGGTCGACGTGCTGCAGGATAAAGCCCGTCAACTTGGCATTACCTCGGAAGACATTGCCACGACCCTGAACGGCGTGCTTGACGGCACATCGATCACCCAGGTTCGCGACAGTATTTACCTGGTGAATGTGGTGGGGCGCGCTACGGCACCCGAGCGCGCGTCGATCGATACACTACGCGACTTGCAGTTGATCGGCCTGGGCGGGCAGTCGGTACCGCTCGGCGCCGTCGCCACCCTCCACTACGAGATGGAGCAGCCGACAATCTGGCGACGATCGCGCATCCCCACGATCACGCTGAAAGCTAGCATCCTCGACACTGCGCAGCCGAAAACCGCCGTGGATCAACTCGCTCCACAGGTGGCGGAGTTCGCAAAGGGACTGCCGGCCGGCTACTCCGTGGCGATCGGCGGCGCTGTCGAAGAGAGCGCCAAAAGCCAGGCCCCGATTGAAGCCGTCGTTCCGCTGATGCTCTTCATCATGGCCACGATCCTGATGATTCAGCTACAAAGTTTTGCTCGGCTGTTTCTGGTGTTCGCTGTCGCGCCGCTCGCCCTGATTGGCGTGGTGTTGGCTTTGCTGCCAAGCGGGGCGCCTCTCGGGTTCGTTGCGATCCTGGGAGTTCTGGCATTGATCGGCATCCTGATCCGCAACTCGGTCATCTTGATTGTCCAGATTGAGCACCTGAAAGAGGCCGGCCGTCCGATATGGGAGGCCGTGGTGGAAGCAACGGAACATCGTATGCGCCCGATCATGCTGACCGCCGCTGCGGCCAGTCTGGCGCTTATTCCGATTGCACGGGAGATTTTCTGGGGCCCAATGGCGTTCGCCATGATGGGCGGCATCATCGTCGGCACCGTGCTGACGCTGTTGTTCCTCCCAGCGCTCTATGTGGCGTGGTTTCGAGTCAAAGAGCCGGCTCGATCGCCGGAACCGGCATCCGAGGTGGCGCACCCTGAACTTAAGCTTCAAGTCGCAGACGCCGCTGTGTGAATGCCCATGGCAATCGAGGCAGTTTCATGTGCAGCTTCGGATGGCAAATAACCTTGGCGGGCGCGCTCGTTCTTGTTGCCGTGATCGCCCCCGATCGGGGACTCGCCCAGTCGAATGTCTCGCCGTCGGAAATTGATCACCCTAATGCCCTTCGAAGCTGACCAGCGTACGCACCGGCACGCCGAGCTTCTTGATTTTCTCGGCGCCGCCCAGATCCGGCAGATCGATGATGAAGCAGGCCGCCAGCACATTGGCGCCGATCTGCTTCAAGAGCTTGACCGCGGCTTCCGCGGTGCCGCCGGTGGCGATGAGATCGTCGACCAGGATGACGCGCTCGCCGTTGATCACCGCGTCCTCGTGCATTTCCATTTCGTCGATGCCGTATTCGAGCGAATAACCGATGCTGACGCGCTTGAACGGCAGCTTGCCCTTTTTGCGGATCGGCACGAAGCCGGCCGAGACCTGATGCGCCACGGCGCCGCCGAGAATAAAACCGCGCGCCTCGATGCCGGCCACTTTGTCGATCTTGCCGCCGGCCCAGGGCTGCACCAGTTCGTCGACAGCGCGGCGGAATGCCCGCGCGTCGCCGAGCAGCGTGGTGATGTCGCGAAACATGATGCCCGGCTTGGGATAGTCGGGGATGGTGCGGATCGCTGATTTGAGATCATTCTCGAACGCGGCGGTGGTCATGGTTCGAGCCCCATTCGCGGCAAAGCCTAAAACTCAGCGCCGGCATCAAGCCGGCGGTCGCGATTACGCCGACTCGGGATGATGCACGTCGTGCCAGACTTTTTTCTTGGTGAAGTACAGAAGCCCGGTCAGCACGACGAGGAAGATCATGACCTGGAAGCCGAGCCGCTTGCGCGCGTCGAGCGTCGGCTCTGCCGCCCACATCAGGAAGGCTGAGACGTCGCGGCCGTATTGATCGACCGTCGTTGGCGTGCCGTCGGTGTACTCCACTTGGCCGTCGCTGAGCGGCTTCGGCATGCCGATGGCGCCGGTGGGGAAATATTTGTTGTACTGGCCGCCGGGCGGCAGCGCGAAGCCGGGCGGCGGGTCGGTGTAGCCGTTGAGGAGGGCGTGGATGTAGTCGGGGCCGTCCTCCTGATAATCGATGAAGGCGTCGATGATGAATTGCGGGAAACCCCATTCGTAACCGCGCGCCTTGGCGATTACCGAGAAGTCGGGCGGCAGCTTGCCGCCGAGCGCGGCGCGGGCGGCCTGATCGTTCGGGAATGGCGGCGGGAAATGATCGGCGAGGGTGCCGGGGCGCTGGAACATCTGGCCCTGGTCGTTGGGGCCGTCGGTCACCTGAAACTCGGCCGCGATCGCCGCCGCCTGCGCCTCGGTGAAACCGGGGCCGCCCGGCTCGGCGAGATTACGGAACGCCAACAGCTTGATGCTGTGGCAGGTCGAGCAGACTTCCTTGTAGATTTTGAAGCCGCGCTGCAGCTGCGCCTGGTCGTAGATGCCGAACGGACCGGCGAACGACCATTTTTGCCGCGGTGGCGCGTCCTCTGCCGATGCCGTTTGCACGGCCGTCGCCGTAAGCGACGCCGCGAGCGCGAGGGCGGTGATGATGCGATGAGAAATCATATCCGCCTCCGCTAAGCCCTGGCGCCCGACGACGGCGCCGGCAACACCGCTTCCGAGATCGAATTCGGCAGCGGCTTGGTCTTCTCGAACAATCCGAGCAGCGGCAGGATGACGAGGAAGAAACCGAAATAGTAAATGGTGAGGATGCGCGCCGCGATCACATAACCGCCCGACGGCTCTTGGGAGCCTAGATAGCCAAGCCCGATCACGGCGGCGAAGAAGATCAGCAGGAATTGCCGGTATAGCGGCCGGTAATTCGCCGAACGCACCCGCGACGTATCGAGCCAGGGCAGGAAGGCGAGAATGATGATCGAGCTTGCCAAGGCGGTGACGCCAAGGAGCTTGCTCGGGATCGCGCGCAGGATGGCGTAGAACGGCAGGTAGTACCATTCCGGCACGATATGGGTCGGCGTCTGGCCCGGATTGGCCATGATGTAGTTGTCGGAATGGCCGAGATAGTTCGGCAGGTAGAACACGAACCAGGCGTAGAACAGGCAGAACACGCCGATGAAGAAGCCGTCCTTGACGGTCGCATAGGGCGTGAACGCCACGGTGTCCTTCTCGGTCTTCGGCTCGACGCCGGTCGGATTGTTCTGCCCGACCATATGCAGCGCCCAGACGTGCAGCACCACCACGCCGGCGATCACGAACGGCAACAGGTAGTGCAGCGAATAGAAACGGTTGAGCGTCGGATTGCCGACGGCGTAGCCGCCCCACAGCCAGGTGACGATCGGCTCGCCGACGCCGGGCAGCGCCGAGAACAGGTTGGTGATAACGGTGGCGGCCCAAAAACTCATCTGGCCCCACGGCAGCACGTAGCCCATGAAGCCGGTCGCCACCATCAACAGGAAAAGAATGACGCCGAGGATCCATAAGACCTCGCGCGGCTCCTTGTAGGAGCCGTAATACATGCCACGCGCGATGTGGGCGTAAACGGCGGCGAAGAAGAACGCCGCGCCGTTGGCGTGCAGGTAGCGCAACAGCCAGCCGTAATTGACGTCACGCATGATCGATTCGACGGAGTTGAAGGCGTAATCGACATGCGGCGTGTAATGCATCGCCAGCACGACACCGGTGACGATCTGCACGCCCAGCATGAAGGTCAAAATGCCGCCGAACGTCCACCAGTAGTTCAGGTTGCGCGGTGTCGGATAGGCGACGAAGGACGAATAAACCAAGCTCACGATCGGCAGCCGCCGCTCCATCCACTGCATGAATGGGCTTTGCGGCTGATAGGTCGAATGTCCGCTCATAATCGAACCTTATGCCTTATCCGTCTTGCCGGTCATCCCATCCGCGCTGCGTACCGCGCCCCTTCCCGAGGGGTTCGGGCGGCGGGGGCTGCGGACAGACCGGTCGCATCCGGCCTGGGGAAGGTCAGAGGCGACGCATACCGGCGGCGTTTTATTGGCACCCTTGCCGGGAGAGTGCAAGTGTAGGCTTGCCGGCACGCACAAGCCAGGTTTCGCCGGCACCGGACCGCCCCGATTTCGGCCATGCGCATCGCCCTTTATCAGCCCGATATCCCGCAGAACACCGGAACCGTGTTGCGGCTGTGCGCGTGCTTGGGGATTGAGGCCCACATCATTGAGCCGGCCGGATTCCCGACCTCAGACCGCGCCTTCCGCCGCGCCGGCATGGACTATCTCGATGCCGTGACGATCGTGCGGCACGGCTCGTGGCGCGATTTCGAGGCTTGGCGGGCGGCCGGACACCATCGCCTGGTGCTGCTCACGACCGGCGCGGCGACGTCCTATCTCGATTACCGATTCGCGCCGGCCGACGTGCTGCTGTTCGGCCGTGAGTCCGCGGGCGTGCCGCCGGAAGTCCACCAAGCCGCCGATGCCCGCCTCGTCATCCCGATGCGCCCGGGCCTGCGCTCGCTCAACGTCGCGGTCGCCGCCGCCATGGCCGCCGGCGAGGCGCTGCGGCAGACGGGTGGGATGCCCCCGGCGGGTTGTACGGACTGAGGCTTGCCGATTTTGTATATTATGCTAATATACACAAATGCCGGACTTGAGCCAGATCGTCGGGTTCGACTGGGACGATGGCAACAGTCTCAAGAGCGCCGATAAGCATTCGGTATCGCAGGCCGAGGCGGAACAGGCATTCACGGACGAACGGCTGCTGATCGCCGATGACGTTAAACACAGTCAGGATGAAGAACGTCATCATGCCATGGGACGGACGATCGACGGACGCCTGCTGCACGTGACGTTTACGTTACGCGACGGGGGATCGAAAATCCGAGTGATTTCGGCACGCGACGCGAACCGAAAAGAAAGACGCCGCTATGACCAAGAAGCTTAAGCCCATTCCTCACTTTCGCAATGAAGCGGAAGAGCGCAAGTTCTGGGAGACACACGACTCCACGAACTATGTCGATTGGAGCAACGCGCAGCGCGTTCGTCTGCCAAATCTGAAACTGTCGACGACCGCCATTTCGCTCCGTTTGCCGCAGGGATTACTTGATCGCATCAAGATCGCCGCCAACAAGCGCGACGTACCATATCAATCCCTGATCAAGGTCTGGTTGGCGGAGAAAGTGGACGCGGACTAAGCGCTCGCGCTACGCCTCGACCACGCCCGGCTTGCCGTTCTCGATCGCAAAAGTCTTCAGCGTCGCGATGTCGGCCTTGGGATCGTGCGCGTCGGACACCACGCGCAGCCGCACCTGCATGTGGGCGCGTTCGAGGTCGACGCTGACATAGCCGCGCCGCCGGCTTTCGAAGAAGCGGACGTGCGGATTGTCGGGCAGCGCTTGCGCGAACAGCTCGTAGGGCGCCGGATAAGATGTGATCGACGTACCGACGAATTCGGTCGCCACCACCGCAGATGCCGGATCGTCGAAATCGAGATGCAGGTCGTTGGCGAAAAACGCGTGGATGTCGCCGCCGATCACGACCGGATTGGACACCTTGGTGTCGCTGATGCGCTTGAGCAGCCGCGTGCGGTTGGCCGGGTAGCCGTCCCAATCGTCGGTCCAGAACGCGTCGGCGCCGTTGAGCTTTTGCCGCAACTGCGCCATCAGCACGTCCTGCGCGATCACGTTCCATTGCGCCTTCGAGTGCGCGAGCCCGGAATAGAGCCACGCTTCCTGGGCGAAGCCCATCATGGTGCGTCCGTCGGCGAGCCGTTCCGGGCAACTCGCGTTGCTCTCCAGATGGCCGCCGCCCTTCTTCGGCGGGCCGTAGCAGGCTTCGCGCGAGCGATACTGCCGGCCGTCGATCATGGAAATCTCGATCAGGTCGCCGAAGGTGAAGCGGTCGTAGACCCGCATCACCGGCCCCTGCGGATGCGACAGGATCGGCCGCACCGGCATGTGCTCGTAGAACGCCTGATAGGCCGCGGCGCGCTGCAGC
Organism: Xanthobacteraceae bacterium; assembly: GCA_050010715.1. Taxonomy (GTDB): domain Bacteria; phylum Pseudomonadota; class Alphaproteobacteria; order Rhizobiales; family Xanthobacteraceae; genus BOG-931. Next base: position 44,106 of record JBEKKM010000013.1, read on the forward strand.
AGGAAGCGCGCCGGCTCGACGAACCATTGCGACCATTGGTCGGCGTAATCGTTCTCGACTTCGTGGTCGTCCCAGGTGACCAGCGCCGGCGCTCTCGCGTGCAGGTTCTGCAGGTCGGGGTCGAGCCGGTATTGCGCATAGCGGTTGCGATAGGTCGGCAGCGTCGTGGAGGCCACGCCGTCGCTGTGTCGGCGCACGGTCGGCTTGTTCTCCTCGATGGTGTCGTAGATGTAATCGCCGAGGAACAGCACGACGTCGGGATTTTCCTCGGTCAGATGCCGGTACGCCGAGAAATAACCGTGCTCGTAATTGGAGCAGGAGACGAAGCCGAAGCGCAGCTTGTCGAGGGAAGCTCCCGCCGCCGGCAACGTCACGGCACGGCCGACGCCGCTCGCCGCGTCGCCGCTCGTGAAGCGATACCAATACGGCCGGCCGGGCTCGAGCCCGCTGACGTCGAGATGCACCGAATAGGCGAAGGCCCGTTCGGCCGTGGCCTCGCCGTGCCGCACGATGTCGTGCATGCCGGCGTCGGTCGCGATCTCGTAATCGACGGCGACATTGCCGCCGCCGCGCATGCCGCCGGGGGTTTCCGGATCGGCCGACATCGGCTCGGGCGCAAGCCGCGTCCACAACACGAAGCCGTCGGAGCGCGGGGCGCCCGACGCGACGCCGAGACTGAATGGATCGCCGGGAAGCCAGCTCTGTGCGCGCGCCGAGCGCAGCAAAGCGGGTGCCGCGATCAGGGCTACGCCGGTGCCGGCCGCGCCCGCGATCAAGCGGCGGCGCGTCAGGTGGCTCAGCGATGCTTTGTGCGGCATGATCGATCCCGGTATCCGCTTGAGATGGATCAATATATTGGCGCGGATTTATGACATTCTTACAGTTTTGTTGCCATCACCATCGCGGGTAAGTTTTGCACATCATGCATAGCGGCAAATTAGAACAGCGCAAAGAGCAGGCAAAGGCCTGGTTCGAGACGTTACGGGACCGGATTGTTGCGGCATTCGAAGTGGTCGAGGACGCGCTACCCGCGACAGCGCCCCTCGCCGACCGCCCGGCCGGCCGCTTCGTGCGCACGCCCTGGGGCCGCACCGATCACACCGGTACGCCCGGTGGCGGCGGCGTCATGGCGATGATGAAGGGCCGCGTCTTCGAAAAGGTCGGCGTCCACGTCTCGACGGTATTCGGCGAATTCGCCCCCGAATTCCGCAAGGACATTCCGGGCGCGGCCGACGACCCGCGCTTCTTCGCCTCCGGTATTTCGCTGATCGCGCACATGCACAATCCGAACGTGCCGGCGGTGCACATGAATACCCGCTATGTGGTCACGACGAAATCGTGGTTCGGCGGCGGCGCCGACCTGACGCCGGTGCTGGAGCGCCGGCGCCGCCAGGACGATCCCGATGCGGTGGCTTTCCATGCCGCGATGCGAGCCGCCTGCGACGCGCACGCCGCGGTGGCGCCTTACGACAAGTTCAAGAAGTGGTGCGACGATTATTTCTTTCTCAAGCACCGCAATGAAATGCGCGGCATCGGTGGAATTTTCTACGATTACCTCGAGACCGATTGGGACGCAACCTTCGCATTCACCAAGGACGTCGGCCTTGCCTTCTTGAAAATCTATCCCGAGCTGGTGCGAAAGAATTTTGCAAAATCCTGGACCGAAGCCGAGCGCGAGGAACAGCTGGTGCGCCGCGGCCGCTATGTCGAGTTCAACCTGCTTTACGACCGCGGCACCATTTTCGGCCTGCGCACCGGCGGCAATGTCGACTCGATCCTGTCGTCGATGCCGCCGGTGGTGAAGTGGCCGTGAGCCGTCACTTCAGCGCCCCGTAAATCATCGCCGCGCCGCCGACGATCACCACCACGTCGAGCATCGCCGTGTGCACATGCACCGGCAGCCGCTCGACGATCAGCTTGGCGATGAAAGTGGTGAAAAAACCGATGGCGCCGATCAGCACCCCGATCGTCAGCACCAAGGGCGTGAACACGCCGGCCAATGCGAACACCGAAATTTTGATGACGCCCATGACGACCGACACCGCGGCGTCGGTTGCGATCACAGCCCCGCCTTCCAGCCCGGTCGCCATCAATAGCGACAGCAAGATGACGCCGGCCCCGGTGGTGCCGCCGACGACGACGCCCCAGCCGACGGACGCCGCGGCAAAGCCTTTTTCGCCGAGGTGATGGCCGCGGTTTCTCAACACCCGCCGCAGCGGCACGGTCGCGATCAGGCTCAAGCCGATCACCAGCGCGGCACCGTGGCCGGTCAAGAGCGTGTAGAGCCAAGCGCCGAGCGCGCATGTCGGCAGCGCGGCGACCAGCGCAATCACGGCGCGGCGCAGATTGAGCAAGCGCCGGAACGCGACGATGCGCGCCGTGTTGGTGAACATCGCCGATACCGCGATGATCGGCACCACCGGCGCGGCGCCGACAATCGGCACCAGCACGAGCGGCATCAGCGCGCCGGTGCCATAGCCTGCGACCCCGCCGGCGATGCCGGAAAAGGCCGCCAGCCCGATGATGAGCACCAGTTCGGTGGGCGATAAGTTCGGCAGGAACGGCATTGCGAATTGGGCGGTCTCAGCCGGGTTGACTTAAAGAGGCGCAGTTACGAGAACAGATACAGGCGGCACTTCCATGCCGCGTTAGACTGAGTAGGGAGCTTAGGCATGGACCTTGGGATTGCGGGCCGCAAGGCGATCGTTTGCGCGTCGAGCCGGGGGCTCGGCCGCGCCTGCGCCCACCGCCTGGCCGAGGCCGGTTGCGAGGTGGTGATCAACGGCCTCGACAAGGATCGCCTCGCCGCCACCGCCGACGAACTGCGCAAGGCGACCGGCGCCAAGATCACGGCCGTTGTCGCCGACGTGGCTTCGCCCGAAGGCCAAAAGGCGCTGTTCGCCGCCTGCCCTGAGCCCGATATTCTGGTCAACAACAATGCCGGCCCGCCGTTTCGCGATTTCCGCGAGCTCGACCGGCAAAAGATGATCGACGGCGTCATCGGCAACATGATCGTGGCCATCGAACTGATCCAAAAGGCCATCGACCCGATGGTGGCGAGAAAATTCGGCCGCATCGTCAACATCACCTCGGGCTCGGTGAAGATGCCGCTGGTCGGCCTCGATCTGTCGTCCGGCGCGCGCGCCGGGCTGACCGCCTTCCTCGCCGGCGTGGCGCGTTCGGTGGCGGCGTCGAACGTCACCATCAATTTCATGCTGCCGGGGATCTTCGACACCGACCGCTTCCGTTCCAATGTCCAAGCGACCTCGAAAAAACGCGGCACCAGCTACGAAGCGGCGCTGGCGCAGAATATCGAATCGGTTCCGGCGAAGCGCCTCGGCACGCCCGACGAATTCGGCGCGATCTGCGCTTTCCTGTGCTCGGCGCAGTCGGGCTACATCACCGGACAGAATTTTCTAATCGACGGGGGCCGCTTCCCCGGCGCGTTCTAAAAGAGATTCCCCATCGCAAAATCAAAATCCCAAGGAGACTCCCATGAAACTCGTTCGTTACGGCGCAGCCGGCCGCGAAAAGCCCGGCCTGATCGATGCCAAGGGCAACATCCGCGATCTGTCGAAAGTCATCCCTGACATTTCAGGTGCCGTGCTCTCGCCCGGCGGCCTCGCCAAGCTGAAAAAGCTCAATCCGGAAAAGCTGCCGCTGGTGAAAGGCAAGCCGCGCATCGGGCCGTGCGTCCCCAAGCCCGGCAATTTCATCGCCATCGGGCTGAATTATTCCGACCACGCCGCCGAAGCCGGCATGCCGATCCCGAAGGAGCCGATCATCTTCAACAAGGCGCCGTCCTGCCTGTGCGGCCCGAACGACGACACCATCATCCCGCGGGATTCGACAAAACTCGACTGGGAAGTGGAGCTCGGCATCGTCATCGGCCAACGCGCGCGCTACCTGACAAAGGAAAAAGCGCTCGACGTCGTCGCCGGCTATTGCCTCGCCAACGACGTCTCCGAGCGCGTCTTTCAGATCGAGCGCGCCGGGCAATGGACCAAGGGCAAGGGCTGCGAGACGTTCGGCCCGCTCGGCCCGTGGCTCGTCACCAAGGACGAGATCAAGGACCCGCAAAAGCTTGCCATGTGGCTCGACGTCAACGGCGAGAAACGCCAGCGCGGCAACACCTCGACCATGATCTTCGACTGCCGCCACATCGTCTGGTGCTGCTCGCAATATTTCATCATGGAGCCCGGCGACGTCATCATCACCGGCACGCCGCCTGGTGTCGGCCTCGGCATGAAACCGCCGACGTTCCTGAAAGCCGGCGACGTTGTGACGCTCGGCATTGATGGGTTGGGCGAGCAGCGGCAGAAGGTGGTGAAGGGGAAATAATGACCAAACCTCCGCTGACACTGCAAATGCCGTCGCCGCCGGATGCGGTCCCGGTGGTGCTCAACCCGGCGACAACGGCATTGCTCATATTCGACATCGTCGATCCCATATGCTCGCGTCAACCAAACTGCACCGGAAAAATGGTGCCGGCCATCTCGTCATTGCTGGCGCGGGCGCGGAGGGCTGGTGTTACCGTCGCGTATGGGACTCGCGCGCCAACCATGTCAAACTGGTTGCCGGAAGTTTCTCCTGCACCCGGCGACATCAAAATTGAAAGTCAGGCTCAGGATAGGTTCTACAATACCGATCTCGACAAAACGCTGAAGGCCAAAGGAATTACAACGCTCATTCTGGCTGGCTGGAAGGTGAGCGGATCGGTGACCTACACTTCTGTCGGAGCAACGCTGCGTGGTTACACGGTCGTCGTTCTGGTCGATGCGAGTTTGGACGCCACGGACTACGAAGTCGCCATCGGGCTATACCAAATTTTGCATCAGCACAGTGCGAATGCCGCGAACGAGCCTTTGAAGGATAGGGCCTCAACGCTGAGCCGGACCGATCTGATCACCTTCAAATAGGGGGATAGCGTGGTGGAAAGAGTCGCGCGTTGCTCCCGATGGAAGCACGCCGGCGTGGACATGGTCCGGAAATGGCACGTTTCGACTGTATCGGCAGATAGCCGGAACGGTCACTATCGCCCCGTTCCGTCACCTCTCGCGGCGCAGCGATCCGGTCGCTCTCGGAAGAACAGCGGACACGGCGCCAACATCGTAATTCGGTCGCTGCTGACCCATAGCGCTGACCCATAGCGCCATTTCGCGACCGCCAATTGACGCATTGCAAAAGAAAATACTCGATCACTTCCTCTAACGCGAGCCTGCATGAGCAGCTGTAGCGTGGAGACAATCACTAAAAGACTGAAAAGACTGAAAAGACTAAAAAAATCCTTTTCCGTCCCGATGTCGCCAAAGACCACAACGTGAACGCGTTAGTGTTGCTCCCGTTTGATCTAGATCAACATGAGTGGCGAATGATCAGTTTATTCTTTCTATTTAAAAGCTACGGAGTATCGGCCATGACTACCCAGCCATCGCATTCGGTAAGCGTCATTTCGCTTCCGCAGTTGCTCGCGCGTAACTGGTGGCTCTTTTTGCTGCGCGGAGTTGCGGCCCTCATATTCGGCGTGCTGTCGCTGGTATGGCCCGGGATCAGCCTTGCAACGCTTATTCTATTGTTCGGAGCCTATACGCTGGTCGATGGCGCCTTCGCGCTGGCGGCGGCAATCGTCGGCAGGGGCAATGCCGAGATCCGATGGTGGCTCGTGCTTGTGGGCCTGATTGGCATCGGCATCGGCATAGGGACATATATGTGGCCCGGTCTCACCGCGCTTACGCTGCTTTATTTCATCGCCGGCTGGGTCATTGCGACAGGCGTGTTGCAGATCGTCGGCGCCATTGAGCTGCGGAATGTCATCGACGACGAATGGTGGCTGATCCTCGACGGCGCATTATCGGTACTGTTCGGAATTTTTCTTTTCATCATGCCGGGCGCCGGCGCTTTGGCCCTGATTTGGCTGATCGCTCTATTTGCGATCGCCTATGGAATCCTGATGATCGGCTTCGCGTTCAAGGTCAAAAAATTCAAAGCGGCCTGACGCTTCATGGCCGCGAATACCAACGACAAGTTTGAGCAAAATGGAGACGACCATGGCAGAGCAAAGCAGCATGCATTCTTACATGAACTGGGCGAAGCAGCGGATTGACGAGATGGATGCCACTTTGGCCTCGCTCGAAGCGAAGGCGGGTCAAGTACAAGCCGATTCGAAAGTGAAGGCTAACCAGCTCATCGCCGACCTGAAAAAGCAGCGTGACGAGTTCCAAGCCAACGTCAATAAGCAGGCCAAAGCAACCGAGGCCGCTTGGGAGAGCAACAAGGCGCAGTTGGACTCGCAGTGGAAAGCTTTCGAAGCGCAAGTCAGAACCTATATCGACACTATCGCCAGGCAGGTTCCGCAGCAGCAGGCTCTCTTCCGCGACGTCGCTGCCGCTCAAGTGAAGGCTTGGCGCCAAGCGGCCAACGCGATCCAGGACGTAGCGACAAAGTTTGCGGCTGGGCGGCGTGCTGACGTCGATGCTGCCGTGACAAAGATGAAGGCGGACGCCGCCGAGGCGGAAGCGCGATTGCAGAAGTTGAATCAGGCGGGAAACGAGTCCTGGGCTGCGCTGAGCGCGGCCTTGGCGGAATCGCGCAAGACTTTCGACCGCGCCAATCAGGCCGCGTGGGATGCAGTCAAGCGCGCTGCTCCTCCTTCGGCCGCCTAAAGGGGGTTTGCCCTCAAGCCGGCTTGCCGCCGACCGTATCGATTTTGAAGGGACAGCATCATCATGGCCACGGATACAGTGGTGTCGCGTGAATTGAAGTCCCTTCAGGAGGAGCTTTCGACCTCGCAGCGAGAGCACGTATCGCCGATTCCTTCGCAGGCAGCCGCAGCGAGCGGGACGACAGCAACGCCTCCCCCTCCGCCGAAAGAAGCCGCGGAGGAACGCGAGCTGCGGGACCAGCTACGCGAGCTGACGAACGAGGTCACAAGCTTTTTCGAGGAAGCCGAGAAGAGCGTCTCCGCACATCCCGCGCAGAGCGTCATCAGCGCTCTGCTGGTCGGGATATTGATCGGCCGCCTGCTCGGAAGGCGCTGAGGAGCATTGCCATGATCGATCATCTTCTTCGTGACCTGCAAGTCCTGCACAAAGCGGATTTTCTGATCGGCAGGATCTGGCTCAATGTCCTGGTGCGGCGGCTCGGTCTCTTCGCGTTCGCGGCGCTGATTGCGGTGTTCGGCCTGGGCATGGCCAATGTCGCCGGCTTTTATGCTTTCCAGGCACCCCTCGGAGCGGTGTGGGCGGCCGCCGCTGTTGCAGCGGTCGATCTCTTGATCGCGGCCATCGTTTTGTTGGTCGGCAGCAATTCACGCCCTGGGCCGGAAATTGATGTTGCGTTTGAAGTCCGCAAAATGGCTGTCGAGGCGATTCAAGCAGACGCGCGCGACCTCAAACTTACCATCGAGGCCGTCGGCCAGGAGGTGAAGGACGTAAAGGCAAACATCACGCAACTCGTGCAGAACCCCTTGGATGTCGCTGCACAGAAGCTGCTCATTCCTGCCGCTTTATCGATTCTCAGAGGAATGCGCTCAAAGAAAGAGCACGTATGAGAGGGCAGACGAGGATAAGAAAACCAGCGAACGTTGATCTAGATCAATCTGCTCCGGCGACCGCATAGCTATTATTAATGCGCTGGAGGGGCTGATACATGGAGGCGTATTATGAAGCCACTTTCCGAGCAGCTCGCTAACTTGTCGGTTCACGCTAAGAACACTGAGGTTGCTGCGGCAGCGGCACAGAAGGAAGTGCATGACAAGGTCGTTGCGCGCATTGCGCAGGCGCAAGCTACCGCCGAGCAGGCGGTCCAAAAGGCAAATCAGAACATCAAGTCCGCTAGCGATACGGCGTCCGCCAAGTGGAATGGAATGAAAGCCAAAATCGCCGCTGATATGGACGATCTAAAGTCGAAAGTAGCCCAGCGGAAGCACGATTTAGGCGTTAAATTCGCTGCGAATTATGCCCAGATGCTGGACGAAGACGCTGCTTTCGCCATCGACTATGCCATCGCATCTATCGAGCAGGCTAAGCTGGCTGTGCTCGATGCTATCGCTGGCCACCTCGAGGTCGAAAAAGCCAAGCGCACAGCCGCTTGATCCAAACATTCGACTGGGTTTCTGAGAGACCGCCTTGAGGCGGTCTCTCTTTTTGCACGGATCATGTTGCGGTGCGAGCCCGGTCTGGCCCGAAGCGAACATTCCGCCACTGCGTCATGTCCGTTGATTGGACTAGCAACGCGGCTATGATGGCGCGCCGGCCGTTTGGTTGCAGATCGCGGAGGACCACCGATGCAGATGAGCCAGATGCACTACCTGCCGATCGCGCCGGTCTTTTTTGCCATATTGGTTGGAGCCTTTTTTATCGTGCTCATCCTGCGTTCGGTGAGCTACGCCTATGAAAGCCTCGGCGTCAGTCACCACGCCGCGATGTGGCTACTCTTCGCTTCGCTCCTTGGCAGTTTTTTCAACATCCCAATCGCGGAGCTGCCGCCGGAGCAGGTGATGTCCAATCAAGTCGTCGATTTCTTCGGCATGCGCTACGAAGTGCCGGCCGTCAGCCATTGGCAGGGCACTATTAT
>JBEKKM010000014.1:0-52114 GCA_050010715.1 Xanthobacteraceae bacterium
GGCGCGACCGCGGCGGCGGCGCCGACGAGGCCCGCGCCTTTGAGAAAATTGCGGCGGCTGGCGTCAGGCTGCTGACGGCGTTTCGGCATCGTGTCCTCCCTGGGAATGGCTTGTTAAGCCAAGAAAAGTAGGCCGATCGAAAATCGGCGAATTTTTGCTTGCGCCGATACTCCCCCGCGGTCCGGCGAGCGTCAAGCTGGCTCCGACTAAGGGCAGCTATGTGCTTGGCGAGCTCAGCAGCGCCGGTGCGACGATGTCCTTCCAGCGTTTCGGCGGCGCCTTGAGCTCACCGTGGCGGCCCATGAAATCGGCATAAACCTGCACGCCGTAAACCGCGCTGCCGAACTCGTCCTTGATGTCTCTAAGCACCGCTTCGACGACGCCGCCGCTGAGCGACATCGACGGCTCATGGGTCAGGTAGATTTGCGCGGCGCGGGCCGGATCGCTGCGGATGATGCGCGCGGCATCGTCGATCGCTTTGTCGATCGCTTCCGGCAGTTGCGGATGCGCCTCGATATAGGCGCGGGTCGCGCCCATGATCAGGAACGAGGCCTTGCCGTTCATCACATCGACCGAACTGAGCACGCGATGAACTTTGGCGTCGCGCAACGCAATTTGCGTGAACGGCGGCGACGCAAAGTAAGCGGTCACCAGGCCCGAGCCATCGATCATCGCGCTGACCGATTCCGCAGGCGACATCGCGACCACCTGATCCTGCAATTTATCGAAACTCCTGAAAACCTTTTCCGATTGCATCTCCAACAGATACATCTGCGGCGCGGTCAATGACGGCATGGCGATGCGATCGGTCGGCTGAAAGTCGGCGATAGTGGCGACGTTGGGTCGATTGCTGACCAGCGTCAGCGGCATGGTGGTGATACCGGATACGGCGAGGATTTGCTGCGGCGTGTCTTTCGCGTTCTCCCAGGCGGCGAGCAGCGGCGCGGTGCCGTAGGGCGCCATGTCGATCGCACCAGAGGCGATCGCGTCCTGCATCGGGCCGGCGCCGAGAAAGCGCTGATAGCTCGCCTTGACATCGACATGCAGCTCCTTGGCGCGTTTCTCGACGAGTTTCAAATCCTGGCAGATATAGATCGGCAGAAACGCCAAGCCGAAACCGATGCCGATCTTGATCTGATCTTGTGCGCGCGCCGGCGCCGCTGTCGCGCAGAGCACAGCGGACGCCGCAAGCCCAAGCACAAATCTGCGCAAAGCTTTTACTCGTCCTCGGAGAGCCGCGACTATAGTTCACCCTCCCCTGCAGGGGGAGGGTGAAGTTACGCGGCGCCGGAGAGAAAATACTCCCTGAGCCGCTCGCGCGCGGCCAGCGCTTTGCCGAGATCGAGACCGTTGACGATGGCCAGGCGGAAGCCGCCGGGCGGCATGGCGTGACGCTCCGGTTCCCAGTTTTCATGAAACGAGATTTGCACGCTGGTGACGCCCGGAGTGCGCTTGATCTCGTCGACGAACGCCTGCGGCGGATGGCGGTAGCGGCGGCCATTCGGTCCGAACAATACGACGCTGTAACCCTCGCTGCGGTCGTCGTCATAAAAATCCCAATCGCGGTTCTCATAGAGGCCGACCAGCGCATCGACCCAGCCGGGACCGTAGAGATCGGGCCATTGGTCGGCGAAGCGCAGATGCGCCTCGATGATGGTGCCGCCGATGGTTTCGAGATTGAGCATGCCGGTATAGCCGGCGAGATTTTTTTGCGTCCAGGCGCCGCAACGGGTCTCGATGTCGGCGTCCGGCTCGGCATGTATTGTCCAGTAATCGAAAGTGCCCTCGCCTGCCGGCTTGCCGGTGGCGTGGCGCCACCAGCATGGCTCGCCATCCACAACGGCGACGTCGGAGGAGACGTGGCGGCCGTCGAGCAAGGTCATCCAGAAGTGACCGGGCGCGTAATGCCGCTCATAGTCGGCGGCCGTTTCCAGCACTCGGCTGCCGACGCCCATGCCCTTGAGATTGGTAATTGGTTTGGAAAATACTGGAAAGCGTGCTGGCGTTACGCCATGCGGGCCCGCATCAAGATTTTGGCTCAGCGCCACCGCGAGCTTGTCGTAGACCCAGCGATGCGCGGGGTACCACTGCCAGGCGTCGCAGTCCTCGGTCGGGATATTGGCGGCCGTTTTGACGTGGTCGAAATACTGAAAACGCCAAGGATCGACTTCGCAGATAGGCATGGCTCAGACGACGGACGACGGACGACGGACGACGGAAGAACCGACCCTCAATCCGTCGTCTGTCATCTGTTGTCCGTCGTCTGATTCACCAGCGCGTGAACGCTGAACAAACCATCCGTCCAAACCTTGAGCGGCGACCAGCCGCTGCCGCGGGCCAGCGCCTGGAATGATCCGATGGTATATTTGTAGCTGTTCTCGGTGTGGATGGTCTCGCCGGCGCGGAAGTCGACGGTCGCGCCGTTGATCCGCACTTTCTGCCGCCGCGTCGAGGCGAGGTGCATCTCGATCCGGTTGTGGGCGCTGTTGTAGAAGGCGTGATGCTCGAAGGCGCCGAGGTTGAAGTTGGCGCCGAGCTCGCGGTTGATGCGCGCCAACAGATTGAGATTGAATTTCGCCGTCACGCCCTCGGCGTCGTTATAGGCGTCGTAGAGATTTTTCGCGTCCTTGACCAGATCGACGCCGACCACGAACAGCGCGCCCGCGCCCAGCATGCCGCCAGCATGGCGCAAAAATTTACACGCTTCATGCGGCTCGAAATTGCCGATGGTCGAGCCCGGAAAGAAGCCGACCCGCGGCAGGGTCGCGATCACGGACGGCAGCGCGAACGGCTTGGTGAAATCCTCGACCAGCGGATAAACGCCCAGATGCGGAAAATCCCGGCGCAGTTGGGCGGCGTCCTGCTGCAAAAAATCGCCGGAAATATCGACCGGCACATAGGCCTCGACCGTTGCCGCGGCGCCGAGCAGGATGCGCGCCTTGCGGCTCGAGCCGCCACCGAATTCGATCAAGGCGCAGTTTTGCGGAAACAGCGAGGCAATCGCCGGTGCGTTGTCCTGCAGAATGCCGATCTCGCTGCGCGTCGGATAATATTCCGGCAGTTGCGTGATGCGGTCGAACAGCGCCGAGCCGGCCAGATCGTAGAAATATTTCGGCGGCAGGCTTTTCGGTTTGGCAGCAAGCCCGGCTATGACGTCGGCCGCGAACGGATCGTTCGTCGCAGCCGGTGCCGCGCGCCGCGCGGTTTGGACAGCTTGTGTCATAGTTTTGCTCAGTGTTCGTATTCCGCCAAGCGCAATCCGCTGAATTGCCAGCGTGCCGACGGATAAAAAAAGTTGCGATAGCTCGCGCGCGAATGCCCAGCCGGCGTCGCCAGCGACGAGCCGCGCAACACCATCTGGTTGACCATGAACTTGCCATTATATTCGCCGAGCGCGCCGGGCGCGGCCCTGTAGCCTGGATATGGGGTGTAGGCGCCGCGTGTCCACTGCCAGACGATGCCGAACGCGTCATTGAGCACGCCGCTTTTGGCGGCGACTTCCCATTCGCCTTCGGTCGGCAGGTCCTTGCCGGACCAGCGCGCAAAAGCGTCCGCCTCGTAATAGCTGACGTGGCACACCGGCGTCGCCGCATCGACCCGGCGCAAGCCGCCGAGCGTCATTGCATGCCAGACGCCGTCGATCTTGCGCCAATAGCCCGGCGCCTCCCAGCCTTGCGCCTCGACCGTGGCCCAGCCGTCCGACAGCCACAAGGTCGGCGTCGTATAGCCGCCGTCGGCCATGAATTCGAGCCACTCGCCGTTGGTGACCAGCGATGGCGCTAGCCGCACCGGCCGCAATACGACCTGATGCGCCGGTTGTTCGTTGTCGAAGCAAAACCCGCCGTCGCCGTGACCGATCATATGAATGCCGGCAAGCAACGCGCCCGCGGCCTGCCCTTCGCGCGCCGTCTGCGGCCACTGCCAATCCGGATCGTAGGCCGGATGGGTTTCGTTGAATGAAAACGCGTGAAGTATGTCGGTGAGCAACAGTTCCTGGTGCTGCTGCTCGTGATTGAGGCCGATCTCGATGATCGGAATCAGCACCTCAAGATTTTCCGCCGATTCGATCAGCGCGCTCACCGCGGCAACGACGTGAGCGCGGTATTCGGCAACTTCGGCGGCGTTGGGCCGGGTGATGAGCCCGCGTTGCGGGCGCGCCTGCCGCGGTCCCACCGCGACGTAGTAGGAGTTGAACAGAAAAGCGAAGCGCTCATCGAACGGCTTGTAGTTTGGCGCGAACGGCCGCAGCAGAAACTGCTCGAAAAACCACGTCACGTGCGCCCGATGCCATTTGGTCGGACTGGCGTCCGGCATCGACTGGATGACCTGGTCCTCAGGAGACAGCAGCGCCGCGCGCCGCTCGGTCTCGCCGCGCACTGCCGCAAACGAATTGAGCCAAAAATGGCGCGGATCGTCGTACGGCTGCGCCGCCACGACGGAATCGTTCGCCGGATCGGCTAGCCGAACTCGCTCGGAAACGGCGGCACGTGGCATTGCAAGGGTCCGCAAAGGGCGGGGATTAATGACAGATTCGCAAAGGCTGGGAAGATAATCGGCCCCCGGTAGCTTGGTTCCATACATGATCCATTCGGCGCAGACTGCAAGGGCTCCGGCGCGCCCTAACAAGGATGTGATCGTACCATTACAACCTTACAACAGGCGTGCGAAAGTTGCCGTAAGTATACCTGCCGACATATGGTTTTGCCCCTGATTCCGGCGCCGCCCGCAGGGAGGACGCGCACCATGAAAAAACGCATTGCCAGTAAGCGCGCCAAGCCGATGCTGCCGCGCGAGCGCGCCGACTTTTCGGCGATCGTCGACCGGCCGCCGCTCAAGCTGCCGGGCCGCGGCCGGCTGGTGTTCTGGACCATCGTCAATCTCGAAGTCTGGGACATTGGTAAGCCGATGGCGCGGCAAGTGCTCGCGCCCCCTACCGGGCAGACGCTTATTCCCGACGTGCCGAACTGGAGCTGGCACGAATACGGCATGCGGGTCGGCGTTTGGCGCTTTTTCGATCTGTTCAAGCGCCTGAAAATAAAGCCGACGCTCGCGATCAATGCCCGGGTCTGCGAGGATTACGCCCGCGTCGCCCAGGAAGCAAAGAGCGATGCTTGGGAATTCATGGGCCACTCCTACCAGCAAGGCCCAATTCACATCGAACCCGATCAGAAGAAAATGATTACGCGCTCGCTCGACGTGCTCGAGCGCTATTGCGGCAAGCGGCCGGTCGGCTGGCTTGGGCCGGGCCTGACACAAACTCTGGAGACGCCGGATTTGCTGACGCAAGCCGGCATCAAATATATCGGCGACTGGGTCTACGACGACGAGCCGACGACGATTCGAACCACCAACGGCCCGCTGGTGACGCTGCCCTACACCATGGAGCTCAACGATATTCCGATGATGGCGGTGCAGCACCACGAAAGCGATTATCTGCTCAAGCGCACCATCGATCAGTTCGACCGGCTCTGCGCCGAGGGCGAGAAGCGCGCAAAAATTCTCGCGCTGGCGATTCACCCGTATCTCAGCGGCCAACCGCACCGCATCAAATATCTCGAAGCGATTTACGATTACGCGCGCCGCTTCGATGGCGTCGAGTACTGGACTGGGGAGGAGATTTTGCAGTGGTATTTGCAATCAAAAGCCGAATAGCGGGCGCGGCACTGCTGCTCGTCGCCACCCTCGCAAGCAGCGCGGCGAACGCTGCCGCGCCGTGCCGCACCGGCGGGCCATATGACGCCTGGCTCGCCGCGTTCGAACGCGAGGCGATTGCGAGCGGCGTGTCGCAGCGCACGGTCGCCGAGGTCGCGCCTTACCTCACCTACGACCAGCGCATCGTCAACATCGACAGCGGTCAGCGCGTATTCACGCAGACCTTTTTGGAATTCTCCGATCGCATGGCGGCGGCCTACCGCATTCAAACCGGCGCGGCGAAGATCAAGACTTATGCTCAGGTTTTCGCGCGGATCGACCAGCAATATGGCGTGCCGGCGCCAGTCATTGTGGCGTTCTGGGCACTGGAAAGCGATTTCGGCGCCAATATGGGCAAGGAGAAAACACTGAGCGCGCTCGCCTCGCTGGCTTACGATTGCCGGCGCGCCGACCGGTTTCGCGCCCAGCTCCTTGACGCGCTGCGGCTGATCGAGCGCGGCGATCTGCGGCCCGAGGACATGATCGGCTCCTGGGCCGGTGAGCTCGGCCAGACTCAGATGATGCCGTCGGAATATTTCCAATATGCCGTCGATTACGACGGCGACGGTAAGCGCAATCTGTTGCGCAGCGCGCCCGACGTGCTCGGCTCGACGGCGAATTATCTGGTCGGGCTGGGCTGGAAGCGCGGCGAGCCGTGGATGACGGAAGTGCGCGTGCCGGCGAATATGCCGTGGGATCAGGCCGACCTCGCGATCCAATTGCCGCGTTCGAAATGGGCGTCATACGGCGTCACGCTTGCCGACGGCCGCGCGCTCCCCGCCGACAACCTGCCCGCTTCGCTGCTGTTGCCGATGGGGCGGCTTGGGCCCGCGTTCCTGGTGTATTCGAACTTTCAGATTTACCTGCAATGGAACAACTCGCTCGTTTATTCGACTACGGCAGCCTATCTCGCCACCCGCATCGCCGGCGCGCCTGCGCTGCATCGCGGCTCTCCGCCGCCGGCGCTCGCCTTCGCCGACATGAAGGAGATTCAAACCATGCTGGCGCGCGCCGGTTATGACGTCGGCAAGATCGACGGCTTTGCCGGCCTGAAAACCCGGCAGGCGGTCAAGGAAATGCAAAGGAAATACGGCCTGCCCGCCGACTCCTACCCGACGGCGGAATTGCTCGCGCGCATGCGCGCCGGGCGGTAGAAGTTTTCGCATGCGCGTGTCGTTCGCTCTCGCCGTTCTTTGTGCATTGGTGGCGCCGGCCTCCGCGCAGAAGATCACCGTTGCGGTGGTGCCGAGCGTGCCCGGCGGCGCGACCTATGTGGCGCTCGACAAGGGCTATTTCCGCGATGCCGGCCTCGACGTCGACATCGAGCGCATCGATTCACTCGGCAAGGCGGTGGCCTTTCTCGCCACCAATCAGGTGCAGGTGGCGCAAGGCGGCATCAATGCCGGCTTCTATAATTCCGTGGCACAGGGCCTGCCGGTGGCGCTGGCGCTGGAAAGCGGCTCGTCGCCGACCTATCACCAGATCGTCGTTCGCACCGACCTGAAGGGTCAAATCCGCACGCCCGCCGACCTCAAGGGTCGTACCGTGGGCTTAAGCTCCGCCGGATCGAGCTCGATGTACGAAGTCGCCTCGGTGCTGGCCTCCGCCAAGCTCAGCCTGAAAGATATCGAGGCCAAAAACCTGTCGTTCGCGCAGATGGCGGCGGCGATGTCGAATGGGGCGCTCGATGCCGCAATGGAAGTCGCGCCGTTTACGGAGCGGATGATCGAGCAAAAAATCGGCGTGCCGTGGATCGATCCCGACGACTATATCCAGCCGCTGCCCATGACCAGCGTCGGCTACATCGTCAACACCGATTGGGCGCAGCAAAATCGCGATACCACGAGAAAACTTTTCATCGCCCTGGCGCGCGCCGGCCGCGATTATTGCCAAGCCTATCACCACGGCCCGAACCGCGCCGAGATCATCGATATCTTTCTCAAATACCGCATCGGCACCGACCGCGAGCTACTCGACCGCATGGCCTGGCAGTCGCGCAATCCCAACGGCGCATTCAATGTCGCGAGCATCGTCGACATGCAGGCCTTCTTCCAGCGCGAAGGCGTAATCGGCAAAACCTCGCCGACTGACAAGCTGGTCGATCCGAGCTATGCCGCCGACGTTGCCAAGGAGCTCGGACCATTCGACCTCGTCAACAAAGTGAGCACGCTCAAGGGCTGCCGTTAAATCGCGATTTTTCTCATGCGGACTGCGGCGGCGCGTTCGCTCTGCTTGGCCATAAGACTTGCCGTCATGATGGCTTGGGCAAGCAGGCCCGCTTGTGCGGATGGCAGCGGGCCTTGTCGTGCCTTGGTGGCCGTACAAAATTCTTGTTCGGGACCGTCTGCACCGGCGCGGGGTCCCCTACCGCCCCTGGTGGAGGCATCGGATTTCCAATTTGAGCCACGGGCATAGTTTGCATGGTGAGAAGAAACAGGAGTGCAAGAACGCCGCTGGCGATCCTCATTCTGTTCATCTCCTCGCGGAGTTGCGCATCGGGCACGCCCATGTGTTACAAAAATCGCTTTCCTTAGGCCATCCGTTTCTTGGCCGGTTCATGCAGGTTTAGGATCACATCTCTCGCTCCCCTGACTACACGAGCACAAAATGGCAAAATCCGTTCGTCGCGTGGTGACCGGTCACGATGTCGATGGCCGCTCGACTTTCCTCATCGATGGCCCCACCCCGCACGTCTTCAGCCGCAGCAAAGGCAGCGCCATCGTGCACGAGCTGTGGGAGACAACGCGCACGCCAGCCGATAATCGCGGCAATACTGACGCCATCGCGCGCGGCCATCGCCTGCCGCCACCGAAAGGCGGTTCGGTGTTCCGCGTCATCGAATATCCGCCGGATAGCGAGCGTCTCGCCGCCATCGCGCACGAAGAAAAACTGCCCGACGACGGCTCCGGCCGGGCTACTGCGACCGACCGCAACAATCCGCGCCATCCCGGCTTCCACAAGACCGCGACCATCGATTACGCCATCGTGCTGTCGGGCGAGATCTTTGCCATGATGGACGATGGCGAAGTACTGCTGCAGGTCGGCGACGTGCTGATCCAACGCGGCACCAATCACGCCTGGAGCAACCGCACCAACGAAACCGCCGTGGTCGCTTTCGTGCTGATCGACGCCGAGCCGGTCTAACGCCGCCCGTTCAGCTCCGGCACCTCAAAATCCTCCCAGCCCGGCACGTCGGCGACGTCATAGAATTCTTCGCCGAACGGCCGCGTGGCGTCGATGCCGATCGAGGACGATATCCGCATGGTGCGGTCGCGGGTCAGATCGACCGACGGATCGGACGGCCCGGCCGGCACGTTGTCGACGACGATGACGTCGCGCGCCGGCTGGACGCGGAAGGCGAGCGCCCATTCGACTTCGGTCGAGGAATGCACGTCGATGTCGGGATCGACGATCACGGTCCATTTTGGACGGATATTGCTCGACATCGCGGAGAGGATCACTTGTCGCGCCTCGCCGGCGAAGCGCGGCTCCATCGATATCACCACGTAGAACGACACGCCGGCGGAAGCGCGTACCGATACTTGTTTGATCGTCGGGAACTGGCGCTTGAGCGCGCGCAGGAACGACGCCTCGAACGGGATTTGCTTGAGGATGTGGTTCTCAGTCACCGGCTTGCCGGTGAGGAGTCCCTGAAAGATCGGCTTGCGCCGGTGCGTGATCGCGGTGATGCGCGCCACCGGCTTCTGCGATGGCCGCGTGTAATAGCCGGTATATTCGCCGAGCGGGCCTTCGAGCACCGTGGTGTTGAGATCGACCTCGAACTCGATGACGACTTCGGACGTGGCCGGCACTTTCACGTCGCAGGTCTTGCACTGCGTCAGCTCGACCGGCGCGCCGCGCAAGCCGCCGGCCAGCGCCCAGTCGTCGGTGGTGTCGGGCACTTGCACCTGGCAGGCATAGGCGATGATCGGATCGACACCGATGATCAGCGCCGCCTTGGGCACGATGCCGAGTTTTTTGCACTTCGCCAGATTCTTGCCGAAGCGGTGGAACGGCTGCGCCGAGAACGAGAACGTATCCTTGCCGAGAATGAGAAAGCGGTAATGGCCGACGTCCGGCACGCCGGTCTCCGGATCCTCGGAGACGACGATGCCCGGCGTGATATAGGGCCCGCCGTCCTTGGGGCTGTATTGCGGCACCGGGAAATTGCGGATGTCGATGGACTCGCCCTCGATGATCTCGTCGTGGCACGGCGCGCCGTTCCCGGCAAAAGTCGGCGGGATCGGGTTGTCGAGGCCGTGCAGCACTTTTTCGAAAATCGTGTCCTCGTCGGCCTCGAAGGCGAGCAGCGCTTTACTGCGCGTCGAATAGATGCCGGCGACCAGCGGATAATCGGTGCCGTTGTTGTTGAACATGATGGCCGGTCCGTTGCGGACGTAAGCCTGCTTCATCGCCTTGCCGACGTCGTTCAAGGCGATCGGGCGGTTGATGTCGATCAACTCGCCATGCTGGCGCAGCACATCGAGGAATTGGCGGAAGTCGGCGAATGGCATTTTGATATCCTCGTCATTCCGGGGCGCGGGCGAGGCCCGCGAGCCCGGAATCCATAACCACGAAACGGCGAATTGTCGAAGGTCGCGCCATCACACGCGCGACAGTGAATATGGATTCCGGGCTCGCGCTTTGCGCGCCCCGGAATGACCACATCACATCACGTCGCCCATCACCACTTCGCCCTCGCTCGGCGGCCGTTCGTAGAACTCCGGATTCATTCGGCTCGGCAGGCCTTCGCGTTTGAGCGTCGCTTCGAATTCCTTGCGGATCGCCGGATCTTCCTGGTGATAGGGAATGGCGCTGCCGCCTTTGCCGAGATCGATGGCGCCGTAATCCATCAGCTGCTCGCCGGGCACGCCCGGTTTGCGGGCGCGCTGGTTGTTTGGGCCGTGCCAGGCAGTGATGCGCAAGCCTTCTTTGCCGATGCCGAAATGCTGGTGATACCAGTCGCCGCTCATCGGCGCGGCCGAGACTAGACCGACCGGCTCGTAATCCTGGCGCAGGATTTTGTCGGCCTTGCCGTTCTGCCACGGCGTGGTGCCGAGCGCTTCCGGCCAAGTGTAAGTGTAGCCCTTGCCTTTGACGCAGACGAGCACGGCGGCGGAGGCGTGCTTGTGCGCCTTGGAATAGCGGCCGGTCTCGTGCTGGCCGATCCACAGATAGAAGCGGTTCTTCGCCATCGCCGGCTCGACCCGGCGATAGCCGGGCGAGCGGCGGTTATCGAGCGGCAGGTCGCAATTGACGATGTCGGGGATCAGATTGGTGCGCCGCATGGCAAGGCCGCGGATCGGATCGGGCTCGACATCGTCGTTCGGCTTGAAGAAATCCTCGGCGCCGGAAAACCGTTCGCTGAACGTGTACGGGCAGTTGAAGATGAAATCATTGTTGTCGAGCACGTTCATCACATTCGGCGCCGTAGTGCCGCACAACAGCAAGGCCGGCGAACTCGCCGCGTTGATGATGCGGTGAAAAGCGTTGAGCGGAATTGTGAACAGCGAGCCCTTCTGCCATTCGAAGACGTGGCGCTTGCTCTGGCCCTCCTGCCACACTTCGGTGGTGCCGCGGCCCTCGACCACCAGAACAACTTTTTCATAGAGATGTCGTTCGACATTGAGCGCGCCAGCGCCGGGCACTTCGACGACGTAAAGGCCCCACAATCCTTCGGTGCCGAACAGCTGGATGAACGAGCCGCGGCCGCCAAGCCGCGGCCACGACACGAGCGGCAAATCCTGCACCCGGCGCACGCCGATGCCGCGATAGCAGGGCACGCCCTCGGCCTCCATGAAACGGTCATAGGGCAGCGGCTGGCGCTTGAATTTTCCGAAGCCGGCGTTCTCGCCCGCCTGGGGCTCGTGCCAGTGGGTTCCATCCGGCGTGTCGTGCATCGCTGTTCTCCGGGTTCCGCCTCAGGCCATAACGTTCAAATATACTATCGTTGCATCTGGGACACAGTCGGCGACGCGGTTCGGAATTTTTCGTTTCCACGCTTGCCTGACCGAATGTTACATTATAACAGTGACTCGATGGTAGGTGCGTGATGCGCTGGTTTAGGGCAAACGCAAAGTTCGGCGGCCGGTTGGCGCTGTTTGCGCTGGCGCTGCAGTTTGCTTTGTCGTTCGGCCATATCCATCACGAGGACATTTACGGTCCGGCACGCGCGACATCGGCCACCGCCGCAGGTGCAGTCGCCGACAACTCTGCCCCCTCCGATCGATCGTCCAAGCACAGCGACGATTACTGCGCGATCTGTGCCACCATGTCGCTTCTGGGCAGTTCGTTCGTCGCCACCGCGCCACAATTGCCGCTGCCGGTGGTCTCGCACTTCATCGACCATGTCGACCGAGTCGCCGCGATCTTTGTCCCGGCGCGCCGCGCCTTCTTCCAATCCCGCGCTCCGCCTGCCGCGTGACTGCCCGGTCGGTGCTGAGCTTCGGCATCGCTGCGCTTTTCTAGTCGCGTTCGGCGCCGGCGATGACCGCAAGTGAAAGCGGCAGCTGTTCCTCGTTCACAATTCGCCGCGACCGCACGACCGCTGAGACGTTTGGCCAATCCAGTCAGCAATCGGGGTCAAAGTGTCATGTCCGTTCGTTCAGTTCGTCGCACGTATTTGCTCGGCAGTTCAGCGCTGCTCGTCTTGATCGGCTTTAGCGACGCGGCCTTCGCGCAAGCCAAGCTTCCCGAGGTTGAAGTCACCGCGAACAAAAACAAACCGAAGCCGCGCCCGGCGCCGGCGCGTCAGGTCGCAACCGCGCCCGTGGTAGCGCCGCTGACTCCGGCCGAACAGCTCGCCGTCAAGAGCAACGCCTTCGATCAGAGCCGCAGCAATCTCTACACCACCATCGGCACTACCTCCTCCACGATCAGCCACGACACGATCGACGCCCTGCCGCAAGGCACCAACACGACGGTCGAAAAGGTGCTGCTGCAGGCGCCGGGCGTGTCGCAGGATTCGGCGGCGAGCGGTCTTCTGCACGTCCGTAACGATCACGCCAATGTGCAATTCCGTATCAACGGCGTCATGCTGCCCGACGGCGTCACCGGCTTCGGCAGCATTTTCGACACCGACCTGATCGGCAGCATGTCGCTCGTCACCGGCGCGCTGCCGGCCGAGTTCGGCATGCGCACGGTGGGCCTCATCGACATCACCACCCGCGCCGACGCGTTCAACAATTCCGGCACGGTGAGCCTCTATGGCGGCAGCCGCGGCACCATCGAACCGAGCTTCGACTATGGCGGCACCTTCGGCAGCCAATGTCCCGCCACGACAGCGGCAACGACCGTCGGCAAGGCGCCGCCGTCGACGGCGGCGAACTGGTGCTTCCCCGGCGTGCAATATTTCTTCAGCGGCCGTTACCTGCAGACCACCGAAGGCATCGAAAATCCGCTGCCGACGCTCAACGCCATCCACGATTTCTCGTCGCAGGAAAAAGGCTTCGCCTACATGTCGACCTTCGTCGACCCCTATACGCGCTTGAGCTTGATCGCGGGAACTGCGGTCAACAATTTCCAGATTCCCAACGTCCTCAACGCGCCGCTGAATGGCGCTGTTACGCCTCCCGTGTTCGGAGTTTCCACATTCAATTCAGCGCAGCTCAACGAGAACCAATTCGAGCAAACCGAATACGGCGTGCTGGCGCTGCAACGATCGGCGAACGGCTTCGATGGGCAATTGTCCTATTTCACCCGCTACAACCAGTTGCACTTCATGCCGGACCCGGTCGGCGACCTGTTGTTGAACGGCATCGCATCCGACATCAGCCGGCAATCCTACGCCAACGGCATCCAGGGCGACGGCTCGTATGTGGTCAACGCGGCGCATACGATTCGCGCCGGTTTCACCGTCAGCGCCGAACAGGCCTGGGTCGACAATTCATCGATTGTCCAGCCTTGCACGGCGTGCAACGGCACCGACAGCGGACCGCCCGAGACGATCGGCGACGACGTTTCAAAGCTCGCCTGGCTCGCCGGCGTCTATGCCCAGGACGAGTGGAAGATCACCAACCAGCTGACCATGAATGCCGGTCTGCGCTTCGACCAGATGTGGCAATTTACCGATGCCAACCAGTTGAGCCCACGCTTGAGCTTTACCTACAAGCCATTCGAGTACACGACCTTCCATGCCGGCTATGCGCGCTACTTCACGCCGCCGGTGCTGGTGGAAGCGGCGCCGGCCAATATCGCGCTGTTCGACGGCACCACCGGCGCGCCTCCGGCGGGCCAAGGCAACAGCCCAGTGCTGCCGGAACGGTCACATTATTTCGACGCTGGTGTCGACCAGAAGATACCGTTCAAATGCTATAGTTCTTCGGCAAAAGACTGCCCGACGCTCGATCTCGGCGTCGACGCCTATTACAAGCTCGCCAAAGACCTTATCGACAACGGCAATTTCGGCCAAGCGCTGGTGCTCAGCGCCTTCAACTACGCCAAGGGCTACGTCGAAGGCATCGAGTTTTCCGCCAAATACCACGCCGGCAATTTCCAGGCCTATGCCAATCTCGCCGTCGGCGAAGAGCGCGCCACCGATGTGGTGTCGAACCAATATCTGTTCGACAACACCAATCCGCTCGCCGATCTCGGCGGCCAGACCTTGTTCCAGTACCTTGCCAGCCACTGGATCTACACCGATCACACTCAGATCGTGACCGGCTCGGCCGGCGCGGCCTATCAATTTTGCGGCCGGGCTTCGACGCC
Organism: Xanthobacteraceae bacterium; assembly: GCA_050010715.1. Lineage (GTDB taxonomy): Bacteria > Pseudomonadota > Alphaproteobacteria > Rhizobiales > Xanthobacteraceae > BOG-931. The sequence goes on from JBEKKM010000014.1 coordinate 14,398, forward strand.
TGGCGAGAACTGGTGGGATTCACTATGCGGAACAAAACTTTCGGCCGACATGATCTACGGCTCGGGGCTGCGCACCGGCGACGCCAATCTCGGTACCGAACCGGCCTATGCGCAGTTCAACACCAGCATCGCGCACGAATTCGCCATGCCGGACGGCAAGCCGCTGACGGTGCGCTTCGACATCGTCAATCTGTTCGACACCATCTACCAAATGAGAAGCGGCACCGGCATCGGCGTTTTCGCGCCGCAGTACGGTCCGCGTCGCGGCTACTACTTCGGTATTTCGAAGAAGATTTGAGGCCGGAACGCAGCCAATCGAGTCGCGTGAATGTTGCATGAGGGGATGACCATGACGAGGATCAAAGCCAAGGCGAGTGAAATGGTGACTGGACGGTTCGCGCGCATCGTCGCGGCAGTCGTCGGCCTTCTGGCCGTCACCGAGCCGGCGTGGAGTGCCGACTTATCGCCGCCGCCTGCCGCGCCGGTCCCGTACACTTGGAGCGGTCTCTACATTGGTCTCAACGCCGGCTATGCAGGGACCAGGGTTACTGAGACGGCCTCCGGCGGTGGCGCGGCGAGTGCAAATCTGCCAGGCGGCATTGGTGGTTTCCAGATCGGGGCCAACGATCAATTCGGTGCCATTGTGTTGGGCTTTGAAGCCGATTTCGACGGCACCATGGCGACTAAGTCGGTGACAGGAACGGGAATTACCGGCACAGCGCAAATCCCGTGGATCGGAACATTGCGCGGCCGGGCCGGATATGCGTTCGACCGGGTCCTCCTTTACGTCACCGCGGGCGGCGCGGCCAACCAGCTTATTTCCACTGTAAATGTCGCTGGCATAGGCACCGCCAACACGACCTTCACCCATGGCGGATGGACGGCTGGCGGGGGCATCGAGGCTGCCGTTACCGAAAATCTTAGCGCCCGCGTCGAGTACCTTTACTTCGACACCGGCAATATCAATGTAGCGCAAGTCGGTGCGCCGTTAGTTACGGTCACTGGCCGGCTGCAAGACAATCTGGTGCGCGCGGGCGTGAACTATCGGTTGCTGGTTGCATGGTAGTGCAGTCGAGGCAACGTCAATTCAGCGTAGAACCATCGGCGCGCGACGTGCATCGGCATCGGCGTGTTCGTGCGGCTACTCGGCCCGTGCCGCGGCTATTGCGCCGGCGTATCGATGAAGTTGTGGGGCGCGTGTCACGGAGGGCGGGTTCCTCGCCCGCCGATTCCGCTTCTCATTCGCAGGAGGACATGAAATGTCCGTGATTGCTCTCGAAAACGCCATCTCGCCGATGCAGCGGCGTCACGCCGTTGTGGACACGAGGCGGCCGATTGCGTTACAGGAACGTGCTGAAAGAACAGCAGTTTTTCATTATTCCAAAGTAAAGGACTGGTCAGCAAAGACTGAACCGCACGACATGCAGAACAATAATCGCAAAAAAAGATTGCGTCGCTTTGTGGCGTTGCTCGTCCTCGGCGGCGCGCTCCTGACCGCCAATCCGCTGATGCAATCGGCGCGCGCGCAAAATGCCGCAGGTCCTGCCGCGCCGGCCGCCGCGCAACCGGCCTCACCGGTCGCCGCACAGCCGGCCACACCGGTCCCCGCACAGCCGGTCGCACCGGTTGCCGCGCAGCCGGTCGCTCCCCCCGCAGCTGCGCCCTCCCCTCCCGCGACGGCGCCCTCGCCTGAGGCCGCTCCATCCAACCAGAACGCTGCGCCGCCTGTGCCGGCGAATGCGGCGCCGCCCGCGGATCAGCCGATCGGCCAAACCTCCATTGGCCGCACGCAATTGCCGCAAGACCTGACTCCGTGGGGCATGTTCGAGGATGCCGATCGTCTCGTGAAGGGTGTCCTGATCGGGCTCGCCTTCGCGTCGCTGGTGACCTGGACGGTCTATATCGCCAAGACGTTCGAACTGCGCACCGCGCGCCGCGAGGTACGCGCCGGACTTCGCATCCTTGCCGGCGCGGCGACGCTCGCCCAGGCCAATGAGCAATTGCGCGACGGCACGACGCCTGTGGCGCAACTGATGCAAGCCGCCGTACGGGAGATTCGCCTCTCCGCCAATGCACGCGGCGACGGCTTGAAGGAGCGCATCGCCTGGCAGCTCGAGCGCCTCGAAATGGCGAACAGCCGGAAAATCTCCCGCGGCACCGGCGTGCTCGCCACTGTCGGCTCGACCGCCCCGTTCGTCGGACTGTTCGGCACGGTGTGGGGCATCATGAACAGCTTCATCGGCATTTCCAACGCGCACACCACCAATCTCGCGGTAGTGGCGCCAGGTATCGCGCAAGCGCTGCTCGCCACCGCGCTCGGCCTCGCCGCCGCTATCCCTGCGGTGATGATCTACAACGCGTTGGCGCGGCAGACGACGCATTATCGCGCGCTGCTCGGCGACGCCTCCGCGTTCATTATGGGGCTGGTCAGCCGCGATCTCGATCGCGCCAAGCTGCCGCTCGCTCAAGCCGCCGAGTAACCGCCGTGGCCATCCGTCTCGATCACGGCTCCGACGAACTGACCGAGGTGCATGACATCAACGTCGTGCCGTTCATTGACGTGATGCTGGTGCTCCTGATCATCTTCATGGTGGCGGCGCCGCTTGCCACGGTCGATGTGCCGGTCGACTTGCCGTCGTCGAACACGCAGCCGCAGCAAAAGCCCGACAAGCCGATCTATCTCACCATCAAGGCCGACCTTACGCTCGCCATCGGCGACGATGCGGTGACGCCCGGTGCGCTGGCGGCGACGCTCGATGCCGTCAGCGGCGGCAACAAGGAGGACCGCATCTTCCTGCGCGCCGACCGCGCCGTGCACTATGGCGACGTCATGCAGGTGATGAACGATCTGCGTGCGGCCGGCTATCTCAAGATCGCGCTGGTGGCGTTGGAAACGCGGGACGCGAAATGAACGCGCGCGCGTTGACCTGGTTCGAGGACGACGATCCGCGCGACCTCATGCGCTGGACGGTCGCGGCGGCCGTTGTAGTCCTGGTCTATGCCGCGCTGATCGGCGGTTATATGTATTGGCAGCAGCAGTCGGACGAAGATCTTGGCGACGAGTCGTCCGCCATTGCCATCGAGCTGACCGTGCCGGAAGTCGAGCAGCAGGAGCAGGCCAAGGTCGACGCCCCGCAGCCGCCGCAGCAAACCACGACCGACGTCACGCTGCCCGAGGAGAAGCCGCCGGAGAAAGTCGAGCCGACCAATCCGTCACCGCGCAACACGGCGCGCGTCGATGCCGCCGCACCGCGCATCGATCCGTCGTGGACGACGCTCCTGTTCAAGCAGCTGCAACGCTTCAAGAGCTATCCGAGTGGCGCGCGGGCGCGCAACGAGCAAGGCGTCGTCACGCTCTCCTTCACCGTCGACCGCGACGGTCACGTGTTGTCGCGCCAGATCGCAGCCAGTTCCGGCCATCCCGATCTCGACGCCGAGGTGCTCACCATGATCGAGCGCGCCCAGCCGCTGCCGGCGTTTCCGGCGAGCATGACGCAAGCGCAACAGGATTTCACCGTTCCGATCCGCTTTTCCCTGCGCTGACGCCAGCCTACACGTCGCCGACCAGGCCGACTACTATGTCCCGTCCATTTCCGGAGGAACCATGCGTACCAAACAGTGCCTGACCCTTGCCGACGTCAAGACGATGATCGCCGCCTGTGAGGCCGAAGCCGTTAAGAACAAATGGGCGGTGGCGATCTCGGTCGTCGATGACGGCGGCTTCCTGTTGGGCTTTCAGCGCATGGACGGCGCGCCTGCGATCTCGGCCGAAGTGTCCATGGGCAAGGCCCGCACCTCGGCCATGACCAAGCGGCCGAGCAAATTCTTCGAGGACCGGGTCAAAGAGCGCCCGGCCTTTGCCGGCTTCCCCGCCGGCATCTTGATCCAAGGCGGCGTGCCGGTGATGCACCAGAACGAATGCGTCGGCGCCATCGGCGTCTCCGGCGTGCAATCGCACGAGGATGAGCAGATCGCGCAAGCCGGCGCGAACGCGCTCGGCTAGAGCGCGCCGCGGCAGCGTGATTAGCTCTATTCCGCCGGCACGCCGGCGAGTTGCCCGGGGCGCGTGACCGGGTGCTCGAAGTTGAGCCAGAACGTGCTGACTGCCGAGACCAGCGCGAGCCCGGCGAGCAGATAGAGCCCAGACTCAAAGCTTCCGGTATAGGTCTTGACCCAGCCGACCGCGGTCGGGCCGAAGAAGCCGCCGAGATTGCCGATGCCGTTGATCCAGGCGATGCCGGAGGCGGCAGCGGAACCGGTCAGGATCATCGACGGCAAGGTCCAGAACGGCCCCTTGGTGCCGTAGAGTCCGATGGTGGCAATGGTCATGCCGACCACGGCCCAGGCCGTGCCGATCGTCATGCCGGCGATGACGAGACCGACCGCGGCGACGACGCAAGCCGCGCACAAATTCCAGCGCCGCTCGCCCATGCGGTCGGAAACCCAGCCCCAGACCACCATGCTGAGCGCGCCGAACGCGTATGGGATCATGCTGACCCAGCCGACCTGCATGTTGCTGAAGCCGAGTTGCTTGACCATTTGCGGCAGGAACAAGAGGAGTCCGAGGCTCGCGGTGACGATGCCGAAATAGTTCAAGGTCAGGATCAAAACTTTGGGCTCCAAGAACGATTGCCATAGGCTGATTTTGCGCTTGGCTTCGATCAGCTTGCGCTCCTCCTCGAGCGTGTTGACGAGCCAGCCGCGCTCCTGTTCGGTGAGCCAATGGGCCTGATGCGGCCGATCGGTGACGAAGAACAGGAAGACAAAGCCAACGAGGATTGTCGGGATCGCTTCGGCAATGAACATCCATTTCCAGCCGGGCAAGCCCAATGTTCCATTGAGCTCGAGCAGCGCCGTCGACATTGGCGCGCCGGCCGCAACCGCCAGCGGCAGCGCCACCGTGAACCCCGCCATGATGCGGGCGCGGTGCCAGTCCGGGAACCAGTAGGTGAAGAACAGGATCATGCCGGGGAACAGGCCGGCCTCGGCGAGGCCGAGCAGAAAACGCATGGTCAGAAAGCTCCACGGCCCAACGACGAACGCCGTCGCGCCCGAGAGCAGGCCCCAGCTGATCATGATGCGTGCGATCCAGATCCGGGCGCCGACCTTTTCCAGAATGAGGTTGCTCGGCACTTCGAACAGGAAATAGCCCCAGAAGAAGGCGCCGGCCGCCATGCCGTAGGTCGCGGCATCGAGGCCCAGATCCTTGTTCATGGTCAGCGCGGCGAAGCCGACATTGATGCGGTCGAGATAGCAGAGAAAATAGGTGAGGACGGCGAGCGGCAAGAGCCGCCAATAGACTTTGCTTGCCGTCGATTTCTCGACCGTATCGGGCATGCTTGCCTCCCAGGGCATGTTGCGGCTTTTTCGGCCTTTGCGTTCCAGCATAGACTGGACGCAGCCGCGCGCAACAGGCCGCATCTCGGCACGGCCGTGTATCTTCCTGCCGTCATGGCAGCCACACGGAGAGGTTGGCACTCTCCGGGCAAAACCTGTTGTATGATCGGCGCCGAATTTCTCCTGGGAGGATAGCACCGTGCTTGCGCCCGCCGCCGCGTCCATGCAGTCGCGCATCGCCATGTACAACGACAATGCGCTCAAGATCGGGCTGTTTGGCGCCAACTGCTCATCCGGCCGCTCCGCGACCACCGTGCCCGAGCGCTGGTCGGCGAGCTGGGAGGATTGTCTGGCGCTGGCGAAACTCGCCGACGAGGCCGGGCTCGATTTCATGCTGCCGATTGCGCGGTGGAAAGGCTATGGCGGCGAGACCGATTTCCACGGCGCGTCGCTCGAGACCATCACCTGGGCGGTCGGACTGCTCTGCGCGACCAAGAAAATGACGGTGTTCGGCACCGTGCACGCGCCGCTGTTTCACCCGCTGATCGCGGCCAAGGAATTCGTCACCGCCGATCACATCGGGCAAGGTCGGGTCGGCGTCAACATCGTCTGCGGCTGGAACGAAGGCGAGTTCGACATGTTCGGCGTCAAGCAGCGCGAGCACGACACGCGCTACGCCTACGCGCAAGAATGGGTCGAAGTGGTCAAGCAGGCCTGGATGCGGGAGGACACGTTCGATTTCGAAGGCGAATTTCTGCAGCTCAAAGCGGCGCGCGCTTGGCCAAAACCGTTCGGCGGCACGCGGCCGCTGATGATGAATGCCGGCTCGTCCGGGGTCGGGCAGGCTTTCGCTTTACGCAATTGCGACGCGTTCTTCGTGGTCAGCGCCGGAACGCGGCAGTCGCTCGCCGGCAACGCATCCAAGGTGACCGAGGTCAAGACTGCCGCCAAGAATCTCGGCCGCGACATTGAAATCTTCACCGTCGGACAGGTGATCTGCCGCCCCACGCAGAAAGAAGCGGAAGAGTATTATCAGCACGTCAACATCGACAACGCCGACTGGGGCGCTATCGACGGCATGCTGGCGAACAAGAGCATGACACCGCAAACCATGCCGCCCGAGGAGTATGACGCCAAACGCCGGTATTTCGCGGCAACCGCCGTTGGCGGCTACCCGTATGTCGGCACTCCCGACCGCGTCGCCGAAGAGCTTGCCACTATCAGCCAAGCCGGCATGCACGGCATCGGGCTGTCCTTCGTCAATTATCTCGACGAGGTGCCGTATTTTTGCGACGAGGTGCTGCCGCGGCTGCAACGCGCCGGCGTGCGGGTGAAGCACTGAGCGATCAAAACTCTTCGAGCAGCCGCCCCAAACCGTAAATCTTGTCGGTAATGCCATTGGCGCGCAGTGCGTGCCAATAGGTCGCCGTGTTGATGGCGATCACCGGTTTGCCCAGCCACCGCTCGGCCTCGGCGGCCAAGCGCACCATGCTGAGATTGGTGCCGACCTGGATGATTGCATCGGTATCGCGGCCGCTGCCGTTCAATTCGATCAGCTTGTCGCGCAACACCTCAGGCGGAACCTCGGCGATGCCGGTCCAGCTCTTGCACTGCAGACAGATATCGCGAACCACCTCGAATCCGGACTCGGTGAAATAGCGCCGCACCTCGGCATTGGCGACGGGATAGTACGGCGACAGGAACGCGACGCGCTTGACGCCGCCGTAAGCCTTCAGCGCCGCGGTCGAGGAATGCGAGCCGACGCTGATGCGCACGCCGGCTTCTTTCTCGACCGTGGCCACGAAGGCATCGGCGCCAGCGGCGCCACCGTTGAACGTGACCGACGACATGCCCATGACCAGATAATCGGGCTCACACGTCATGACGCTGCGCACCGCGTCCAGGACGTTGTTGCCGATGACCTGAATGCCGGCCATGAAGCTTTCGTTGCTGACCGCCTTGGCGTTCGGCGTAAAGATGCGGCTGTAGTGATTGGTGACCCCGGGCGGCCGCATCATCTCGAAATCGGGTTGCACGATGGTATTGGTCGACGGCCCGATCACGCCGAACTTGCGCCGCCAGCCGAGAACGTCTCGCATTGCCGAACCGCCCCTCAATTGAGCCAATTGCCCAACTTCGCGCAATGTGCGAGGCCGCGACGGGCTGCGTCAAGTTCGGCGCACGATTGACCCGGACCTGTGCCCTACCCCAGGATGCCGCGCGCACGACGCCCGTGCGGCGGGCAGCGGACCGGGACATGGCAGCCTACATCCAAGGTCGCAACGTCAACCTGACCTTCCGGCCGCCGAACCGCGGCCCGGTGCGTGCGTTGGCGAATTTCGACATCGACGTCGAGGACGGCGAATTCCTGTCGATCGTCGGGCCATCGGGCTGCGGCAAGAGCACGTTTCTCAATATCCTGCTCGGGCTGATCAAGCCGGATTCCGGCGACGTGCTGATCCACGGCAAGAAGATAGCGGGACCGGGCACCGACCGCGCCATGGTGTTCCAGGAATTCGGGCTACTGCCGTGGCGCACCGCGCAGAACAATATCGAGCTCGGGCTCGAGCTGAAGAAAGTATCGGCGGATAAACGCCGCGCCGTCGCCAGCCGCCTGGTCGATCTGGTCGGGCTCGCCGGCTTCGAAAGCCATTATCCGCATGAGCTCTCGGGCGGCATGAAGCAGCGCGTCGGGCTGGCGCGTGCGCTGGCGACCGATCCGGAGGTGCTGCTGATGGACGAGCCGTTCGCGGCGCTCGACGCCCAGACCCGCGATCTGATGCAGGCCGAACTGCTGCGGGTGTGGCGCGAGGCGCGCAAGACCGTCTTGTTCGTCACCCATCAGATCGACGAGGCCATTTATCTCTCCGACCGCGTCATGGTCATGAGCAAGCGGCCGGGCCGGGCCAAGAAGATTTTCGCCATTCCGCTGCCCCGCCCGCGCGAATACGAGATGCGGGTGACGCCGCAGTTCAACGAGCTCAAGCTCGAAATCTGGAATACGCTCAAGGACGAAATCACGGTCTAGCCCATGGCAGAAGACGTCGCACCGCGCCAAAATATTGCCGAGCGTTACCGCAAGCCGCTGCTCGGCGCGCTTGCCGTGGCGATATTTTTCGCCGCCTGGCAGGCGATCTTCCTGGTGGTGCCGTTCAACCCGCTGTTCATCTCCAAGCCGAGCCTGATCTTCGAGGGTTACGTCGATCTGATCGAAAGCGGCGATCTCGCTCATGACCTCGCCGTCAGCGCCGTGCCGTTCGTCTTTGGCCTCGGCGCCGCCGTGATCATCGGCGTGCCGCTCGGCATCGTCATGGGCTGGCGTCAAAAGGTCGGCTATGCGCTCGATCCGCTGATGACGGTGTTTTACGCAAGCCCCCTGGTCGCGCTGTCGCCGCTGGTGGTGATCTTTTTCGGCGTCGGCGTCGGCGGCAAAGCGGTGATCATCTTTTTCCTCGCGGTGTTCCCTTTCATTTTCAACGCCTGTGCCGGCGTGCGCGCAGTCGATCCGCTGCTGATCAATGTGGTGCGCTCGCTCGGCGGCGGCGAATGGGACCTTTATCGGAAAGTCATCTTCCCGAGCGTGCTGCCCTACATCGTCGCCGCAAGCCGCATCGCCGTCGGCCGCGCCTTGATCGGCGTGCTGGTCGGAGAGTTTTTCGCCGCCTCCGAAGGCATCGGCTACGCCATCTCGCGCTTCGGCGATATTTTCTCGCTCGACCGCATGTTCGGCTGCATCCTCACCGTGATGGTGATCGCGGTGGTGCTGACCGAAGGCATCCGCTGGGCGGAACGCGCCGCCTTCCCGTGGCGCAGTGGGCGCTAGGCCATGACCGAAATCCAAGCCACGGATGTGATTCTCGCCTCAACCATTGCGGCCGACGACACCACGGCGCCGCGCAAGAGCGCATGGCAGAGATTTGAGCCGACCATCCTCGGCACCGCAACGATCGTATTCCTGCTGCTGGTCTGGCAATTCCTGCCGGATTTCGTGCCGATGAAGGCCGGCACAAAACTGTTCTTCACGGTGCCGAGCCACATCGCCGGTACGCTGTGGACCATGTTCGCGACCGGCAGCATCTGGGCGCCGCTCGGGGTGAGCGCATCGGCCTTCGCCATCGGACTGCTACTGGCCATCGTCGTCGGCCTGCCGCTCGGTGTCTTGCTCGGCCGTTCGGCGACGCTCAATGCCATGGTCGATCCGTTCATCACCGCCTTCAACGCCACGCCACGGCTGGTTTTCCTGCCGCTGTTGATGCTGTGGTTTGGCATCGGCATCTGGTCGAAGGTCGCCGTGGTCTTCCTCGGCGCCTTGTTCCCGCTTCTGATCAACACCTATGAGGGCGTGCGCAACGCCGACAAGCTTTTGATCAACGTTGTGCGCTCGTTCGGCGCCGGCGAATGGGATATTGCGCGGCTTGTCGTGGTACCGAATTCGCTCCCCTTCATCATTGTCGGCTTGCGGCTCGCCATCGGCCGCGCCGTGCTCGGCGTCGTGGTGTCGGAATTCTTCGGCTCCCAGGACGGCCTCGGCGTGGTCATGGTGCGCGCCGCGAGCGAGTTCAAGGTCGACGTGGTCTTTGCTGGCCTGATCGTGTTTGCGGCGCTGTCGTTGATCATGACCGGGCTGGTCAAGCTCATCGAACAGCGCCTGACCCGCTGGCGCCCGCAACACAGCAACGCCGGCTGATCAATTGCCCTTCGCCGGCACCTCGATATTGGTCGGCACGTAGCCCATGTCCTTGAGCGTCGGATCGAGCAGGTCGCGGGCCAAGAAGCTTTCGGGATCGGGCAGCGGCTTATCTTCAGGCCACTGCCGCGCTGCGATCATGGTGAGCCGGCGCGATTCAAAGATTTCGCGGAACAGATCCTTCGGCACTTCGGCGCCGAACGTGTTGTGCACCTGGTCCCAGATCAGACCGGCCTCGGCGTCGGACTGGATGCTGCCGATATGATGCCGCAACACCGCAATCGAGCCTTGCTTGTCGTCGCGGAAATAAGTCACCGCCTTGGCGATGGCGCGGATGATCTTCTTCACCGTCTCGGGATTCTTTTGCACGAGTCGGCCGAGCACCAGATGGTGCCGCCGGCGCGCGGGATGTAGTCGCCGGTGCGCAACAACACCTTCAAACCGGCCTGCGCGGCAACCGCGGCGTGCGGCACGGTGAGACCGGCGGCCTGGATATTGTCATTGACCAGCGCCGCGATGCGCTCGGGCTGGCCCTGGAACGCGATCACCTTATAGTCCTTGCCGGCGTCCATCTGAAAGAAGCGGTGCAGCACGGCTTGAATCTCGTCGTAGTCCGAGCTGCCGGGGTGGCCATAGCCCGATCATTCGGCCTTTGAGGTCCTCCACTTTATTGATGTCGCTGCGCGCCGTGATGGTCCATTGCGATTTGAGCGATTGACCGACGATGTAGGTGATCTTGGCGCCGCTCAATGCAGCCTGCGCGCCGCCCGAGGGGATCGGCGCACAGTCGAGATTGCCGGATAGAACGGCGGTCACCTGGATTTTCGGGTCAAGCTCGACGAGGCTCACGTCGAGGCCCTCGGCTTTGAAGAAGCCGCGATCCATAGCGACATAGCTCGGCGGGTGAAAGCCGTCGCCGCCGATCACCTTGCCGATGGTGACGTGCTGCGCGTCGGCGTTTCCAGCGCACGGCACGGCGAATGCGGCCGAAACGATAACAGCGAGCAGGCGCCGGAACATGTCCCTCCCCTTGGCGCCGCCAAACCCGGCGGCGGCGGCTCGGATAATAGGCCTTTGCCGCGACAGTGAAACCAGCCGCGTCCGCTCAATTGCCCTTGGCCGGTGCTTCGATATTGGTCGGCACGTAGCCCATTTCCTTCAATGTCGGATCGAGCAGGTCACGGGCCAAGAAGCTTTCCGAATCGGGCAGCGGCTTGTCTTCCGGCCATTGCCGCGCCGCGATCATGGTGAGGCGGCGCGATTCGAAGATTTCGCGGAACAGATCTTTCGGCACCTCGGCACCAAACGTGTTGTGCAGCTGATCCCAGATCAGGCCGGCTTCCTCGTCAGTCTTGATGCTGCCGATGTGGTGCCGCAGCACGGCAATGGAGCCTTCCTTGTTGGTGCGGAAATACATCACCGCTTTGGCGATGGCGCGGACGATCTTCTTCACCGTCTCGGGATTTTTTTGCACAAACTCGGCCGAGCACCATATGGTGCCGCCGGCGCGCGGGATGTAGTCGCCGGTGCGCAACAGCACCTTCAGGCCCGCTTGCACGGCGACGGCGGCGTGCGGGATCGACAGCGAGGCGCCCTGGATGTCGTTGTTGGCCATGGCGGCGATGCGCTCGGGCTCGCCCTGGAAGGAAATGACCTTGTAATCCTTGCCGACGTCCATGTGGAAGAAACGGTGTAGCACCGCCTGCGCCTCGTCGTAATCGGCGCCGCCTTGGCGGCCATAGCCGAGAATCTTGCCCTTGAGGTCTTCCGGCTTGTTGATCTCCTGGCGCGTGGTGATGGTCCACTGCGATTTGAGCGATTCACCGACGATGTACATGATTTTGGCGCCGCTCAGCGCCGCTTGCGCGCCGCCCGACGGAATCGGCGCGCAGTCGAGATTGCCGGAAATAACGCCGGTGACCTGCGAACGCGGGTCGAGCTCGACAAGGCTAGCGTCGAGGCCTTCGGCTTTGAAGAAGCCTTGATCCAGCGCGACGTAGGTCGGCACGTGAAAGCCGTCGCCGCCGATCACCTTGCCGATGCTCACTTTGGTCTGCTGCGCTTGCGCGCCGACGGCAAGCGGAAGGGTCAATGTCACTATTGCGGCGGGCACGAGCAAATACCAGAGCGTCCGCATGAAATAGTCCTCTCTCTTGGCCAATCGCGCAAAACGAACGACGATAGCGATACTACGCTTTCGCAGGCTTGTTGGAACGGGGCGCCTGTCGAGGCCGGGCGCGGCGATGTGCCACGCGGCTTTGGCCTGAGCCAATTCACGGCCGGCGGCCGAAGGTATAGGATTTCACCGCGACTGCATTTTTGGGACCATTGGGGAGGAACCAAATGCAATGGCAATTTCGCAATCGAGCAACCGTTTTCGCCTGCATCCTGCTGGCACTGACCACCGCGACGGCGTGGCCGCAGAGCGGCCAAACCATCCGGTTGATCCTGCCGTTCCCGCCCGGCGGTCCCGCCGACGCCATGGCCCGTCTGGTCGCCGAGCAGGTCGGCGCTTCTGGCGGTCCGACCATGGTGGTCGAGAGCCATCCGGGCGCCGGTACCGAGATCGGCACCGAATACGTGTTCCGCTCGGACTCCGACGGCAACACGCTCGGCATCATTTCGAATTCGTTCGTCGTCCTGCCGCTCATCCGCAAACTCAGCTACGATCCGTTCACGGACTTCACGCCGATCTGCGAACTGGCTAGCTTTCCGCCGCTCATCGTTGTCAACGGCGACTCGCCGTACCACACGCTCGCCGACTTGATAAACGCGGCGCACGCGCAGCCCGGCGTCCTGACACTCGGCACGATCGGGCCGGCGACGTCGACGCAGCTCGCATTCGAAATGCTCAAATACAAGGCCAAGGCCAATATCACTTTCGTGCCGTTCGCCGGTTACACGCCGGCCGTCCAGGCCTTGCTCGGCCAGCAGATCACCGCGGCCATGGCCGACCTTTCGACGCTGCAGGGACAGATCCAGACCGGCAAGTTGCGGGCGTTGGCCACGACGGCGCGGACCCGGGTCGCGTCGCTGCCGAATGTGCCGACCGTTGCCGAATCCGGCTACGACGTCAAACAGGAGTTCTTCGGCGGTGTGGTGGCGCCGGCGAAAACGCCGAAGGAGACAATCGCCAGGCTCACCGATGTCTTCAAGACGGCGTTGCAGGCGCCGAATATCAAGGCAAAGTTCGCGAGCCTCGGATTCTTTGCCGGCGGTGAATGCGGCGCTGACTACGCGGCAATCCTGCGCAAGGATTACGCCGACTACGGTCAGATTATTCGCGATGCGAACCTGAAAATGCAATAATGCGCGAATGATAGCTCCCGACAGTAAGACGGTCCTCGCTGGCCTCGTTCGCATCGCCGGCCTCGACGACAAAGTGCTCGACGACGTCAGCCTCTCCGGCAGTGAGCCGGTGCTGCCGTCATCCTTCGCCACCGGCTCCGCCGCGCAGGCGACGGTTGCCGCTTCCGCCCTAGCTGCCGCCGAGCTTTGGCGGCTGCGCACCGGCAAGCGCCAGCACGTCAGCGTCGACATGCGCCATGCCGCGGTCGAATTCCGCAGCGAGCGCTATCTGCGCATCGACGGCAAACCATACGAAGAATATCACGACGACATCGCCGGGCTTTATCGCTGCGGCGATGGCCGCTGGGTGCGGCTGCACACCAACCTGCCGCATCACTGCAGCGGGCTCTTGGCGCTGCTGCAATGCCCACACGATAAAGCTGCCGTGCAGCGCGCGCTCGACGGTTGGCAGGGCGAAGCGCTGGAGACCGCCGCCGCCGAGGCTGGCCTTGTCGTCACGGCGTGCCGAACGTTCGAGGAATGGGATCGGCATCCGCAAGGCCGCGCGGTCGCGAGCCTGCCGCTGTTCACCATCGAACGCATCAGCGACGCGCCGGCGGCACCGCTTGCCGCAGCCGATCGGCCGCTAAGCGGCATCAAGGTGGTCGATCTGACCCGCATCATTGCCGGGCCGGTCTGCGGTCGCACGCTGGCCGCCCATGGCGCCGATGTCATGCTAGTCACCGCGCCACATTTGCCGTCGCTGTTTCCGCTGGTGGTCGATACCGGCCGGGGAAAATTGTCGGCATCGCTCGATTTGCGCGAGCCCGACGCGCGCCAGGCTCTGGCGGCTCTGGTACGGGACGCCGACATTTTCGTGCAAGGCTATCGGCCCGGCGCCATCGCCGGGCATAGTTTTGGCCCGCAGGATGTCGCGCGCCTGCGACCGGGGATCATTTACGTTTCGCTCTGCGCCTACGGCCACGAGGGCCCTTGGGCAAAACGGCGCGGGTTCGACTCGCTGGTGCAAACCGCAAGCGGCTTGAATGCGGCGGAAGCCGAAGCGTTCGGCCAGAGCGAACCAAAAGCTCTTCCCGCGCAAGAGCTCGACCACGCCACCGGCTATTTGCTCGCCTTTGCGGCGTTGACGGCACTGGCGCGCCGCGCCAAGGAAGGCGGCTCATGGCATGTGCGCTGCTCGCTGGCGCAGACCTGTCATTGGTTCCGCCATCTCGGCCGCATCGATGGCATGACCTGTCCCGATCCGAAATTCGATCAGGTCCGCGATTATCTCGAGGACACCGCATCTGGATTCGGCCGGCTGACCGCGGTCCGCCACTCCGCCGTCATGTCGCAGACGCCGCCCCGTTGGGCGCGGCCGAGCGTACCGCTCGGCACCCATCCGCCGGCCTGGCCGCAATAATTTTCAGACCCGATAGGATTGCAGATTGCGTTCGATGCGCGGCAACACCGGCGTCTCGCCATATGCGAATTTCCTGCCGGTGATCTGCTCATACATCTGGATATAGCGGCGCGACAGTTCGGCCACCAGATTGGCCGGCGCCTCCGGTAGTGCCGCGTCGGCATAGGGATCGGAATGATCCCGAAACCACAGCCGCAAAAACTCCTTGTCAAAATATTGCGGCTCCTCGCCGGCGGCAAAGCGTGTCTCATAGGACTCGCGCTGCCAGTAGCGCGACGAATCCGGCGTATGGATTTCGTCGATCAGCACCAGCGCACCGTTCGCGTCGGTGCCGAATTCGTATTTGGTATCGACCAGGATGAGCCCGTTGCGCGCCGCAAGCTCTTGGCCGCGCGCGAACAAAGCGAGCGCCGTTTGCCTGATGCGCTCGAACGTCTCATTGCTGACGAACCCCTCGGCGATCATCTGCTCAGGCGTCAGCACCCGGTCATGGGCGGCCTCTTTGGTCGTCGGATCGAAGATGGGTTGCGGCAGCTGTTGGTTCTTGCGCATGCCGCCCGGCAGCGCGACGCCGCCGAAATTGCGCTCGCCTTTGCCGTAGCGCGTCCAGATCGCGGTGTCGGTGACACCGGTCAGGTAGCCGCGCACGACGGCTTCCACCGGCACCATCGTGCATTTCTTCGCCACCGTCACATTCGGATCGGGCACCGCCAGCACGTGGTTCGGCACGATGTCCTTGGTCTTGTCGAACCAATAGGCGCTGACTTGGTTGAGCACCTGCCCTTTCCACGGCACATGCGCGATGATGCGGTCGAACGACGAGTGGCGGTCGGTCGTGACCAAAATGAGCTTGTCGCCCTGGTCGTAGATGTCGCGCACCTTGCCCGCGATCTTGCGTCCGAGGAAGGTAAAATTAGTTTCTTTCAGGATATCCATTTTGCTGGCAGGCGCGTCCGCACTCATTGCGCCGCTTTCAATCCCAAAACCTTGGCGATCCCAGCGAGCCGGTCGCGCTGCTCTTCGACGCTACGGCCGAATTCCGCCGGGCCGCGAATGTCCATGATCGTGCCGATGTCGCCGAGCCGCTTGGCGATGACCGGATCGGCGGCGACGGCGCGGACGTCGGCGGCGATGGCCTCGCGCGTTGCGTCCGACATGCCGCGCGGGCCGAAGATGCCGCCAATGCTTTCGAACGTCAGCTCGGGGTAACCGGCCTCCTTCGCCGTCGGGATATCGGGCGCGGTCGGCGCGCGCTGCGTGCTGCTCACGGCCAAAACCTTGATCTTGCCGGCCTGCATCAGCGGCTGCACCACCGCGAGCGAGGTCGACAGCACCTGGATGCGCTCTTCGGCGAGGTCGTTCGGCGCCTGCATGATGTCGCGATACGGCACCTTGACGATCTGCAGGTCCATGTTCTTGATCCAGCCAAACAACAGAAAATCCGAGATGCCGGTGGCGGCGGCGGCATTGAGTTTTCCGGGCTGCGCTTTCGCCAGCGCCACCAGCTGATCGACCGTGTTGATATTCATCGATGCCGGCGCCGAGATCGCCAGCACGACGGCGGAGACGCTGACGATCGGCAACAGGTCGCGTTTGGAGTCGTAGGGCAACGTGTCATGATCGTAGGGCGCTACCGTGAAGATGCCGGCCGGGCCGAACCACAGCGTGTGATCGTCGGCGGCGCTGACAAAGGCCTGGACCGACACGATGCCGTCGCCACCCGGGCGATTCTCGACCACGACCGGCTTGCCCCAGCGCGCCGACAAGCGATCGGCGAACAGCCGCGCGGTGATGTCGCTGGCGCTGGCGGCGCCGAACGGCAGGATGAATTTGACGGTGCGGCTCGGGTAAACCTGTTGCGCCACCGCGCCGTCGGCGAAATGCACGCAGGCGGCGATCGCCAAACCGGCCAATGCCATGAACCGTCGCATCGCTATCCTCCCCGAGAAACCGTTGCTGCACACAATAACAGCAGCATGCGTTTTTTGCGCAAGCTCTTTCTCGACGTATCCCAATCCGGATCGCCGTGCGCGGCACGAGAGTTGCAAGGACGGTGAACTGCGCTTTTGAGTCCACATCGGGAGTTGCTGCGACAATGGCGATGCTTTTCGCCGACAACAACGGTCTGTTACAGTTGCAAGCCACCATCGATTGCACGCGAACCGCAATCCCCCCACGCGTGAAACGTCCCCGAGTGAAATGACAATGAGATTTCCGCGACGTCACTTTCTACGTCTGGCGGCAGGCGGCGCCGTCCTTCCGGCGCTCTCCGGTGTGGTCCGCGCGCAAGCTTTCCCGAGCCGTCCGGTCACGATGATCGTGCCATTCGCGGCCGGCGGTCCGGCCGATGTATTCGCCCGCATCATCGCCGAGCGCATGCAACGGTCGCTCGGTCAGTCGGTCGTCATCGAAAACGTCGCCGGCGCCGCGGGCAGCATCGGCGCCGGCCGCGTCGCGCATGCGACACCGGACGGCTATACGCTGCTCATCGGCCCGGGTTTGAGCACCAACGTCATCAACCCGGCGATCTACCCCCTGGATTACGACACGGTGGCGGATTTCGCGCCGGTCGGCCTACTGTGCTTCGTGCCCAATATGCTGGTATCCAGGACCGATATTCCGGCGGCCGATCTAAAAGGCCTGGTGGCGTGGCTCAAAGCCAATCCCGACAAGGCGCTGCAAGGCACGTCCGGAGTCGGCAGCCTCGGCCACCTTGCCGGCATTCTTTTTCAGAAGGCCACCGGCACCAGTTATCAGTTCATCCCCTACCGCGGGCTCGGGCCGGCGATGCAGGATCTGGTCGCCGGCCGTGTCGACCTGATGATCGATGTGCCGATCAACTCGCTGCCTTACGTCCGCGACGGCAAGCTCAAAGCCTATGCGATCCTGGGCGAACAGCGCGTGACGATTGCGCCGGACGTGCCGACCGCGGACGAAGCCGGCGTACCCGGCGTTCATTTGCAGAATTGGTATTCGATCTACGCGCCCAAAGGCACGCCGAAGGACGTCGTTGCCAAGCTCAATACCGCCTGCGTCGAGACATTGGCCGACCCGGCGCTGCGCGACCATTTGGCCGACCTTGGCTTCGTCCTGCCCTCGCGCGAGCAACAAAGTCCGGAAGCGCTCGCGGCGCTGCAGCAGGCGGAAACCGTCAAGTGGGCGCCGATCATCAAGGCCGCCGACATCAAGCCCGGGTGATCCCGCAATTCGCCCGACAGTCTCCGTTCACACTGTCGGAAATCCGAACAATTCGGCCGGATTGTCGACGAAGATGAGCTTGCGGGTTTTTGCGTCGGGCACCCAGTCCAGCATCATGTCGAGCAAGGCGACGTCGTTCGGCATCGGCTTGAAATATTGCGGATGCGGCCAGTCGGAGCCCCACAAGAGCCGCGTCGGCGCATAGTCCACGAGCTTGCGCACCAGCGGGTCGGTGTCGGAGAACGGAAACGTCTCCTGGTTCGAAATGCGCGGCGACAGTTTCACCCAGCAACGACCGGTGTCGAGACAGCGCAGCATGAACTTGAATCCGCCCCCATCGATGCCCTTGGCCGGATTGACGCCGCCCATATGCTCGATAACGAAGTTTCCCGGCGAAGCCAGGATTTGCGCGTTCCAGTCGTCCTTTTCGTCCAGTTTGACGAGGTAGTGCATGGACCAGCCATGCTCGTGGGTGCGCGCTACCAGGCGCTGGTCGATGGTTTTTGCAAGCCGATTGGTGATGCGGTAGCCGACCGCTCCGGCCTTGGTGAGGATATCGAGCTCACCCTCGGTAATGCCCGGCCAGGGAATCACCACCGCGCGCAGGCGATCGGGAAAGCGGCATTGGCCGTGAAGCGCGATCTCGTAATTGTTTTCATACATCATCGACTGCACGTGCAGGCCGCGCGCAAGCCCCAACGCGTCCTGCATCTTCAGCCAATCCTCGATCGGCGTATCTTCGAATTCAAGATGGCTGAAGACGTGGTTGGGCTTCAGCGGAAACTGTCTTTGCGGACCGATGAAATGGAAATGCGTATCGCACGCCCCCGGCGGCAATTTCAGTTTCGGCTTGGGATAAGTGCGATCGATCTTTGGCGAAAACGGGCGTGTCCCGGTCGTTTCATTCATGCATTCACCTTAAGCCTTGGCAGCTTTACTCCACGCGCTCGACGCGCGGGTCTTATTGGTCAAGTTCCTTGAAGTACCGATAGATGCCCCATTGGCTGAACGGAATGCGCCGCTTCGACGCCAGGTAGGCGGCGATCCGCGGGCGCTTGGCGACACGATTGCGCAGCGCGATCAAGCCCGGCACTTTCTTTTCGAAGCGCTTCATGCGTTTGGGGAAGGCATAGCGCAAGCCCTCGACGATTTCGAACATCGACAGATCGACGTAGCTCGTCCGCCGGCCGACCATGTAGGTGCCGCCGTTGTTGTGCAGCACGCGCTCGAAATAGCCCAAGAATTTCGGCACCCGGTAGCGCCAGAAATCTTGCGTGCGCCGCCGTGCCGCCGGCCGCTGCTCCTCGAAATAGAGCCAGCCCGACACCGGATGATGGGTGTCGTGGATATGCACGATCAGGTCGGCGATAGTGAGCTGCAATTGATGCGCCCACAGTTTTCCCGCCTCGTCGCGCGGCGCCAGATCGAGGCGCGAACCGAGATAGAGCAAAATATTCGCGGTCTGCGCGATCACGATCTTGCCGGCCTTGAGAAACGGCGGCGCGTAAGGCGGCCGCGCGCTGCGTTTGTCCTCGAGCAGTTTCATCATCGCCGGCACGCCGCGCCGGCCCGGCCGGCGCGCGATATCGACATAGTCGGCGCCGGCATCTTCCAGCGCGAGGCGGACGAATTCGCCGCGGCCCTGAATGCTCGGCCAGTAATAAAGTTCGTAGCGCATGGCTTAAACCCTGCCCGCTAGCCGACCGCGGCCTTGTACTGCTCGTCGGTCACCGGCTCCAACCAATCGACGTGCTTGCCGTCGAGCGCTTCCTGCATGGCGACGTGCATCATGACCGTGGTCGGTCCGGCACCGTGCCAATGCTTTTCGCCCGGTGGAATCCAGACCACGTCGCCGGCGCGGATCTCGCGCACCTTGCCGCCCCAGGTTTGCACGCGACCGCAGCCGGACATGACACACAAAGTCTGGCCGAGAGGATGGGTGTGCCAGTGGGTGCGTGCCCCGGGCTCAAACCGCACCAGGCCGGAACGGATGCGCGCCGGCGCCGGTGCCTCAATGATCGGGTCTTGCCAAACCACGCCGGTAAAAGAGTCCGCAGGCCCGCGGCGCGACGGCCGGGAGCCACAGGGATGAATGTCCATCGTCGTTGTCCTCCAATGGCGACCCACCCTCTTTTTGCCAAAGAACGGGCAGCGGGTCGCGGCGCAGTAAGATAATGGAAATCCCGGCGCGATACCCTTGCTATCGCCGCATTGGTGCCGCGCCGGCGCCCTCGCGATGGCTGGCCGGGCGCGGTATCATCGCGGGGGCGGTGAGAGGGACTATGGTGGACGACGTAAAGACTATGTCATGGACCGCGTCGCGGGGCCTGGGCCGTTGCGGCGGCGCCATGTTGCGGCTTGTTGCGCTGCTCGGCGTCGCCCTGATGCTCGGCGCCTGCACCAAATGCGACGTGCCGACCTGGCAGCACAGCAGCACTGGCGACGCGCCGGTCGCATGTCACGACTCGCCGGCGCCGCAATAAAAGCCGAAAACTACTTGCTGACGACCTTATGATTGTCGGCCGCGACGTCGTCCGCTGCGTGCGGCGCCTCGATGTCGGGAAGGTGTTCGTGACGCGAGCGCAGGTAGGGATCGGCCAATTGCCGCGGCGACAGGCCGGCAAAGGCCGGCGCGTTGCGGCCGCTCCACCACGTCCATATCAGCCGGCACAGCAGCAGGATCAGCGCCAGTTGAAAAATGAGACCGAGCACCGACGCCACGCTGCCAAGTTCGCCGACAAAACCGTGACCGAACAACCAGCCGAGAACGCCGGAACCGAGAAAGCCTGCGGCAAATCCGCCGATCAGTCCCGGCCGGTTGAACAGACCGCCGAGCGAGCCGCCCGGATACGATGACGATCCTGCCGTCGCGTGATCGTTCGCGGCAATCACGGCAAGCGCAGGCGCAGCGACCGGCGGCGCCAGCAGAGTTCCCTCGGCGCTGCTGCCGATGCTCGGTCCGCCTTGAAGGCGCGCGTCTGCGTCCTCCGCCCACAACAGCAGAGCAACAGCCAATGCGACAAATGCCGCAAGCGATCGCAACCCCTGCATGGGCACTCCGGTCCTTTCGATCGACGTTCAATCAACTGGTACGCGAGGGCGGGACGTTCAGACCTGTCGCAAAGCGTCGCACGCGAAGGTGTCGCACTGCGAAGCCGCGTCACGCGCGGCTTTCGCATCATGCATGTTGCACAGAGCAGGTCCGCGATGTTGCGGGCTTAGAACAAAATGCTAGTCGAGCGGCTCCACGCGCAAGATTTCTGCGCCGTGATTGTTGCCGGCCCAAAACGTCACCGGATTGGTCGAATTGTCGACGAAGACGCGGCGAATGTTGGTCGGCCGCGGCAAAAGATATTCGATTGCGCGTCCGCTCTGCGGATCGAAGCGCAGCACGCGGTCGCTCGCCATGCCGCCGCTCCATAACTCACCGTTCTTGTCCATAAAGACATCGTACGGATAAGTGTGCGGCGTCGGCACGTCCCACTCCGTGAACGACTCACGCTTGGTGTCGAACAGGCCGAGCTTGTTGGCGGCGAATTCGGTGAACCAGAGCCGGCCCTGATCGTCGAGCATGGTCCGGCGCGGCCGCGATTTCGGCGTCGGCGTCGGATAGATCGTCGCCACGCCGGTCTTGGCGTCGATACGGCCGATATTCTCGTCGGCGAAATCCATGAAGTAGAGATTGTTTTCCCAGTCCGCCGCCATGCCATAGGGCGCATGCTGGCGGCCCTTGGGCAGGAATTTGAACGGGTCAATCAGCTCGTATGCGCCAGTTTTCAGATCGAGCCGCAGGATCGACTGCTTGGCGACCTCGTTGCTCCAGACCTTGCCGTCGACCTGCCAAGCGCGCGGCATCACCATGGACTGCTGCGCGGCGTTGTTGTCGAGCGCGGCCTGAACCGGGAACATTTGAAAGGTCTTTGTCTTCACGTCGAACTTGGCGACACCGGTCTGGAACATCATGGCGAGCCACAGATTGCCGTCGCCATCCGCCTCGAGATCGAGCGCGCCGGTCGGCGAGCCGGGTTTTTGCACCGGTATGGCGTATTCTTGGTGCGCGCCGGTCTTCGGATCGAGCTCGCCGAGAAAATTCTCGACGAAATTCGAATACCAGACATGGCCCTGCGCATCGGTGCGCACGTCGTGCGGCGCGATGGTTTTGCGCGGCAGGTCGTATTCGGTGATGACGACGTGGGTGGCGCGGCCCTTTGGCCGCGGCAAGGTTTGCAGCTTGTAGGGCCAGGTCGTCCCGGCGCTCAGATTTACCGTGGCCAGATAGGCGGCGAGCTTGCGCACCAGGTCGTCGTGCACCTCGCGCTCGGCAAGCCGCGACTGCACCCGGGCCTGCGTGGTGTTGTTGGCATATTGCGCCATGCGCTTGAGCACGGGAAAAAATGCCTCGGCGTCGTAGGTCGAACGCACGATACGCTCGAAGGTGTGGCAGCTCATGCATTCGATCAGCGGCCGCTTTTGCTCCGGCGACCCAGGCATGCTCATGAACCATTCGGTATTGGTCAGTTGCGCGGCGAGATCGGCGGTCTTGCGCAGCTCGAGCGCGATATCGGTCGCGGCGGTGCCAAGCTCGACCGACTTTGGGCCGCCGAGCTCGTAACCGACGGCGCGAATGCGCAGCGCATAATGCCCTGGCGCGAGGCGTCCATCCGGGAAACGAAAACGGCCATGCTCGTCGCTGACCACGGTGACGGTAATGGGGGAGCCGGCCGCCTGCGCGCTGACCAGCACGCCCTCCATGGCGCCTTCCTCGGCGGAGGTCACCAAACCGGCCAGTGTCTGCGCACGGCCGGCGCTGGCCTGGCCAAGGGCGAAGACGAACGCCGCCACGATGAGCAATAAACGCTTCACTTGCGCTTGAGGTAGCACTCGACCTCGATCGGATCCTTGGTGTCGCCGTTGTCGCGCGGCCGGCGCAGCACATTGGCTTCGGTATAGCCGTCCTTGGCGCAGGAGATGATGACGTCGTCGGGATTGATGTCCTTGCCAAAGCCCGGAATCTTGTAGACGCCCAATATGTCGGTGCGCGTTACCAGCGCGCCACGGTCCTTCAGCGCCGCCGTGACCTTGGCATCGGCGACGCCGGGGCCGTCGACCTCGCGCACGAAACCGAAATAGGACGGACCGTCGTCCCCGGAATTGGCATCGTCCTCTCCGAAACCGACGCCGCCGGCGCGCGACGCCGCTGGAACGGCAAGCATGACGGCAGCGATGAGAGTAACGCGCGGCCAGACACGATTGAACGCCATGCGGCTATTCCCGGACGAAGTATTGCCGCGGCACGTCGAATTTTCGGCGCGCGCCACGCAAGGCAATTTATCGCGTCCAGTAACCGCTGAGAAGATATGCGAATGCGGCCATCGCGCCCATGGGAACCAGCCACGCGAAGCCCGACCACAGATGCCGACTAACGCTGGTCGGCAGCAGGCAGGCGACGAGACCCGCCAGCGCGCCGGAGAGCGCCGCGGTCGCGATCCAGCCATACCAATACATGGTCGGGCCGGCCGAGGCTGGAGCGGTGAATAATGCCCATTCGCCGACCGCCGGACCGTAGGAGAACAGCGCCCAATTATAGTCGACGGCGAAGTAATACACCGCCGCGTAGACCGCAGCGAAGGTGACGGCGAAGACAGCAAACCGGCTCGTCATGGGTCGAATTCTCTTGCGCCAAACACTTTTACGTACCAAGGCCGCGAATATTGTTGACGACGTGGCCGGTGAGAAAGCCCCACCAGATGACGAAAGCCAACAGCGTGGTCAGCATGGTGCGCGTGCGCGCATGCTCGGCATCCTGGGACGGCTGCCAAAAATACCAATAGGCCGGCAGCGTCGCCAAGCCGATGGCGATCAAATGTTCCTTGAGCTCGAAGGCGCCGAACGACTTCCAGTAGCGGCCCTGTTCGAGCGTCAGCCGGGCGGTGATGCGGTAATTGGTGTAGAGGATCGCGCCCAGGATCATGGTGGCGATATAAAGCACGATGATGGCGTTGACGTAATTGGCAGAGCCGACGGCGCGAAACCGCGCGACGAAATTGCCCGCCCGCGCGCGCACCGGCGCCCAGACGCTCACGACCTGGTGCGTGATCGCACCAAGCAGGAGAAACGCCGATAGGCCGTGGGTGATGACAAGCGCGATCCACATGGTCCCTCCCCCGACGCGATTTTCTTAATTCCGCGTTCTCCGTCGGCATGACCCTATAAGCCAGCACGACTCTAGCGCGGGTCGCTGCGCCCGACAATTTCCCAAAATCTCAATGCGCAGGTCGGGCAGCGTTCAGGCCGCCATCGTCTCCTTCACCGCCGCAACAAGCTGCTTCAGCGTGAAGGGCTTTGCCAGGAACGCGAATTGCTGGCCGTCGGCGGGCAGATGCTTCTGGAAGGCATCCTCGGCGTAGCCGGAGACGAAGATAATCTTCAGGCTGGGATCGCGGCTGCGCAGTTCGCGCAGCAAGGTCGGTCCGTCCATTTCCGGCATCACCACGTCGGACACCACGAGATCGACCCGGCCGTCGATTTTCTCCAGCACGTCGATCGCCTCGACGCCGTTGCCGGCTTCGAGCACCGTATAGCCGCGCGACGTCAGGCCACGGGCGTTGAGGGCGCGCAGGCCTTCCTCGTCTTCGACCAGAAGGATGGTGCCTTCGCCGGTAAGATCGGCGTTGGCCGGCGGCTTGACCTCGGCGGCTGCCGCAAGGACACCGATCAGCGAAGACACCTGGGCCTCGGCGGCGTGTTCCGGCGCTGCGTCATGCGCGCTGGCAACATGCCGCGGCAGGAAGATGCGGAACGTCGTGCCTTTGCCCTCGACCGAATCGACATAAACGAAGCCGCCGGTCTGCTTGATGATGCCGTAGACCGTGGAGAGCCCGAGGCCGGTGCCTTTGCCGACCTCCTTGGTCGAAAAGAACGGCTCGAAAATCTTGTCGACGATCGCAGTCGGAATGCCGGTGCCGCTGTCGCTGACTTCGACCAGCACGTAGTCGGCGGCCGGCATGCCCTTGGCGTGAAAGCGCTCGCAGTCGTTGGCTGTGACATTGGCGGTGCGCAGTTCCAGGCGGCCGCCGCCGGGCATGGCGTCGCGGGCATTCACCGCCAGATTCACGATCACCTGCTCGAATTGCGAGATATCGACGCGCACCGGCCACAGATCGCGGCCATGCACCACTTGCAGCGTGACCTTTTCGCCGATCAGCCGCCGCAGCAGCATGTTGAGATCGGACAGCACCTCGCCGAGATCGAGCACCTGCGGCCGCATCGTCTGCTTGCGCGAGAATGCCAAGAGATGCCGCACCAGGCTCGCCGCCCGGTTGGCATTCTGCTTGATCTGCATGATGTCCTGAAACGACGGATCGGTCGGCTTGTGGGCGTTGAGCAGGAAATCGGTCGCCATCATGATGGCGGACAGTACGTTGTTGAAATCGTGGGCGATGCCGCCGGCGAGCTGGCCGACCAGCTCCATTTTCTGCGTCTGCGTGACTTTGGTCTCAAGCTCGCGCTGCGCCGTGGTCTCGAGCGCGTAAACGATGGCCGCTTCCTGGTCGCGCTCCGCCTCCTCGACCGCGGTGACATAGAAGCGGCCGAAGCGCTCACCCGGCCCGGCCAGCATCGCGTCGACCGGCGCGATATCGGCCTTTCCGGCCGCGGCGGCGCGGATGGCAGCTTCCAGCGCCGGCCGGTCGCGTTCGGCGACGATGGCGCGGATGGAACGGTCCTCGCCGTCGGCGCTGCGGGTGCCGTGAAACAGCCGCGCGAACAGCGGATTGGTGCGGATGACGCCGCCCTGCTTGTCGATGGTGGCGATCGCCATCGGGGTGTGGTGGAAAAACCGCATGAAGCGGATGTCGGCTGCGCGCTGCGGATCCGTGCCGTCGTCCTTGGCGCGATTGAGCACCAGCGTGCGCGACGCGCCGGGCGCGCCGTCGGCGCCGAAGGCGAGCTTATGATAGAGCCGCACCGGCAGCGTTCGGCCGCTGCGGGTGCGCAAATCGAGGTCCAGCACCTCGGTCTTCACTTCGCCCGGCGCGCCTTGCAGCGTCGTCAGCAAAGCCGCGCCGTCGCCCCAGATCAGGTCGGCGAGTTTCAAACCGCCCGAACCGACCTGGGCCAGATCCTGATCGAGCCAATTGGCGAGCGTGGCGTTGAGATAGACGACATCGCCCTTGGCATCGACGGAAAAAAAGCCGGCCGGCGCGTGGTCGAGATAGTCGATGGCGTGCTGCAGTTCCTGAAACACGTTCTCCTGGCGCTCGCGCTCGCGCGATACATCGGTGAGCGACCACACCGTAAGGTGCGCCTCGCGCCGGCCGGCGCCGAGCGGGCGGATCTTGAAGCGCAGCCAACGCGGCGGCCGGCTCCTGACGCCGGCGACGCGCACCACTTCCTGGGAGCGCTTACCCTCGCGGGCCGCCTTGAGCAGCCGGTAGATCGCTTCGGACGCGTCGGCATCGCCGATGAACACGCGCTCGACCGGCCGCATGTCGCTGGCATCTGACGCCTCGATCAGGTCGAGATAGGCGGCATTGGCATAGACCACGCGGCCGTCGGCATCGGTGACGACGACGCCGTCGAAGGCGCCATCGACCACCGCCTTGATCAGCGGGCTGACGGCGCCGGTCGCGGACAGCCGCAGGATGCCGCAGGCGAGCGCGAACAGGGAAAATACGCCCACGGTGGCAAGTACCGCGAGAAACGCCAGGATATAGGGCTCGGCATTGCTGCGGCCGAGCACGACTATGGCAGTCGCGGCCGCGACCAACATCCCAGCGACCGACAGCACCAGGACGACGCTGCCGCCGCGCTCAGCCGCCGCGCTGCGGTCGATCGCCTCGCGCGCGAGATTGGCCTCGATCGGCTCCTCGCCCCGGCTGACCGTGTCCTGTGCCGTCATCCGCCGCCTCGCAATTCCGGCCCGCTTTCAGTGCCAAGCCCCGCTGAATCGCGCAAGGGGATTTGCATCATGCCGCACAATTAGTGCCTTACCGCCGCGTTCACCGCGCCACCAGCCGTCGCAGCCGCATCAGGTAGCCAATGATTTCGGCAACGGCGCGGTAGTGCTCCTGGGGAATTTCCTGGTCGATTTCCACCGTGCCGTGCAACGCGCGGGCCAACGGTGGGTTTTCGACCACCGGGATCCCGTGGGCCTCGGCGACTTCGCGGATTTTGCGGGCAATCAGATCGACGCCCTTGGCCACGCAGATCGGCGCGTTCATGCCGCGCTCGTAGCGTAGCGCGATGGCAAAGTGGGTCGGGTTGGCGATGACCACGGATGCCGTGGGCACTGCCGCGATCATGCGCTTGCGCATGCGCGACTGGCGCAATTGGCGGATCTTGCCCTTGATCATCGGATCGCCTTCGGTTTGGCGGAACTCCTCCTTCATCTCGCGCACGGACATTTTCTGCCGCTCGTACCACTGGCGATGCTGGAACAAGTAGTCGGCCACCGCGACGATGGCGAGGATCGCGACCACCGTGCCGAGCATCTGCATGGTGAGCGATTTGGTAAACGGCAGGATCAAGGCCGGATCGGTGGTAATGAGGCCGGCAACGCGGTATCGCTGCGGCCACAGCAGCGCCGTGATCACCGCGCCGAAGATCATGAGCTTGGCGAGGCCCTTGGCGAAATTGGCGAGCGCCTGCAGCGAGAACAGCCGCTTGAAGCCGGCCGCCGGCGAAATTTTCGACAGGTGCGGGATCAACGGCTCGACGGAGAATACGATGCGATGCTGAACCGCGGTGCCGAGCAGCGCCGCGAGCGTCAGCAACAAAAACGGAATGCCGAGCGCGGCGAGCACCTCGATGACGATTTTTTTCGTCAGATTGGCGATCGCGGGCCCGTCGGCCGGTATCTGATAGGAATTTGCCAAGATGCCGCGGAACGTCATTTCCAGCGTCTGCGCCATCGGTCCCGCAAACACCATCAACACCAGCACGCCGCCGGCGATCGTGAACCAGGTGTTGACCTCAGTACTGCGCACCACGTCGCCGCGCTTGATGGCGTCATCAAGCCGTTTCGCCGTCGGGTCTTCTGAGCGTTCGGTATCGTCGCGTTCTTCGGCCACCGGCGTGCCTTAAGCGTGCGGGGCGAGTTCGTGCAGCACGCCGCCGACGTAATCGAGGAAAAAACCCATCATGGTGCCGAGCACGAGGAGGAGGAACAAAAGCCCGATCAGGATCGACAACGGCAGCGCCACGAAGAACACCTGCATCTGCGGCATCAGCCGCGACAGCACGCCGAGCCCGATATTGAACAGAAGCCCGAAGGCGAGGAACGGCGCGGAGAGCTGAATGCCGATGCGAAACGCGCCGGCGGCGATCTTGGTGACCAGCGCCGCGACGTCGCCGACGGCGGGCACTTCGCCCGGCTCGAACAAGTCGTAGCTCGAGTTGAGCGCGGCGATAACCAGGTGATGCATGTCGGTCGCGAAGAACAGCGTGATGCCGAGCATGGTGAGGAAATTGCCAATCAGCACGCCCTGCTCACCCTGGGTCGGATCGATGGTGGTGACGAAACCCAAGCCCAGCTGCTGGGCGATCACAGAGCCGGCCACTTCCAGCGCCGAGATGGTCAGCCGCGCACTGAGACCGAGCACGGCGCCGATCATGATTTCCTCGACCAAGAGCACGATCGAAGGGCCCAGCGCGCTGGTGTCGATGTGATAATCCGGGCGATGCAGCGGCAACAGCACTGCGGCGAGGACGAGCGCGATGGTGAGCCGCAGCCGCGGCGAAATATTCTGCTCGCCAAGACCGGGCAGCAGCATCACCATGGTTCCGGTACGGGCGAAGATCAGGAGGAAGGCCGCCCCGATCGCCGGAAGAAAGGACACGTCGAGGTGCACGGCACAAAACCTGCTTAGCCGCTGGTGATGTGCGCGGCGAGCCTAAGAAAATTGTTGTGCAAAGCTTCCGCCATGAACGGCAGCGCGACCAGCATGGCGATGAAGATCGCGAGAATTTTCGGCACGAAGACCAGGGTGGTTTCCTGGATTTGCGTGAGCGCTTGCAACAGCGAAATGGCAACGCCGACGATCAGCCCCACCAGCATCAGCGGCGACGCGACCAGCAACAAGGTCTCGATCGCGTCGCGCGCCACGTCCATCACTTCCGGTCCAGTCATGCGCTCCCCTAACCTAAACTTTCGATATCATCGGCGCCGATTCTCAGATCGGCATTTTTAAAATGTCCTCATAGGCCGCGATCACCTTGTCGCGCACCGAAACTAGCGTCTGCACGGCGGTTTCGGTCTCGGCGACCGCGGTGACGACGTCGACCATGTTGGATTTGCCGGTCGCCACGGCGTGGGCCTGAGCGTCGGATTTTTGCGCCGCGTCGGACACGGCGTTGATCACGTCTTTCAAGACCGCGCTGAAGTTCGGCGCAGACGATTCCGACGTGGCGGCGCTGCGGCCGAGGCTCGCGGTCTGTTCGGCCATGCGCGCAAGCGCGGCATAGGCATTGGCGGCGGCGACCGGTGTCGGCATGGCTTATCTAACCTTTGAGGATGTCGATGGTGCGCTGGAGCATGCGGCGCGTGGCGGTGATGATGTTGAGGTTGGCCTCGTAGGAGCGCTGCGCATCGCGCAGGTCGGTCATTTCGACCAGCGCGTTCACATTCGGATATTTGACGTCGCCGTTGGCGTCGGCCGCCGGATTGTCGGGCTCGTGCTTGACGGTGAAATCGGAACCGTCGGTTTGCACGTGCCCGAGCTTGACCACCTGGGCACCGAGCGAGCGGTCGAGCTCAGATGTAAACGTGACGATCTTGCGCCGATATGGATCGCCGCCCCTGGTTTGCGCGGTCGAGTCGGCATTGGCGATGTTCTCGGAGATGATCTCCATGCGGCCGATCTGGGCATGCAGGCCGGACGCGGCGATGGCGAGCGATTTGAGGAAATCCATGATGCATCCGTCCGTTTAAGCCTTGTTCGTTTAAGCCTTGCCGATGGCAATCTTGATCAGGGCGAGGCTGCGCGTATAGAGCGAGGTAACCGCGTCGTAATCCATCTGGTTCGACGCCGCTTTCATCATCTCGTCTTCGTGGGTCACCGAATTGCCGCGCGGGCGGACCTCGTAGCGGCCGCTGCTGTCGGCGGCGAACGTCGAGCCGCCGCCGGCCGGCGCCGTGATATGGAGCGGGTTGGTGCGGTCGAGCGAGAGCGTTGCGAGTTGAACCTCGTGCGAGAAATCCGGCGGCGCCAGGTCCTTGGCGCGGTAGTTCGGCGTATCGGCATTGGCGACGTTTTCCGCCAAAACGCGCTGGCGCTCCTGATGCCATTCCATGCGCTCGCGCAGCATCGACAGGATCGGAATATCGGTGATCGGCATTGCCGGCGGCCCTTGTTTGCTGGGCAGACTTTGCCGGCCCTATGGTTAATGCCGGGTTAAAGCTGAGTTCCCGGGGGTTTTGCCATTAATTCGCCGTTTACCATGAGAATGCTTGCCCAGTCGGCTTCGGGGATGAAATCGGCTATTGGTATTAAGAGTTTCTTAGTAATCGCGGCGGCAAATGTTACCCGCGCTGTTAACCATTGGCCCGCCGATGGGCTGCCGTCGCAAAACGGGGAGAACGGCGAATGTTTTTGGATGGTGTGTTCGGCACGGAGATGCCGTTCGTCGTGAAGTTCTTCCTGGCATTCCTGCTCGTGCTCGGTTTGATCGGCGTGGGCGCATGGGGACTGCGCCGCTTCACCAGCGGTCGGCTCGGCGGTGCCGGTACGCGAGGCCGCCAGCCGCGGCTCGGCGTCATTGATTATGCCAGCGTCGACGCCCGCCGCCGCCTGATCCTGGTCCGGCGCGACAATGTCGAACATCTCCTTATGATCGGCGGACCGACCGACGTGGTCGTCGAAGCCAATATCGTGCGCGCGGTCGCAGCACCGCGCGACGTCGCGCTCGCCCGTCCCGCCGCCGTGGAACCTTTGCCGCGCGCCATTCCGCTGCCCGATAACGGCAACGGCTCGTGGCCGCTGCAGCCTGAAGTGATCACACCGCCGCCGCCGGCGCGGCCGGCGCCGAAGATCGAGCCTGTGACCGACGAAGCGCCGGCTTGGCCGCTACAGCCGCAAGCCGACACGCCGCCGGCAGCGCCGGCACGGCCGCAGCGCGATACTTTGGCGGCGCTCGCCGACGAGCTTTCGGCGCGTCCGGCACCGACGCCCCCGCCCGCCCGTGTGCGCACGCCCGCTCCGGCGCGCGCGCCGCTTGAAGCACGCGCCGAGCCGCGCGTTGTCGAGCCGCGTCCCGAACCCCGCGCGCCCGCGGTGCAGTCGGCACCGACGCCGACGCCTGCTGACACCGCCGCAGCCGATCAAAGCCTCGCCGAGATGGCGCATCGCCTCGAAGCGGCGTTGCGCAAGCCCAATGCTCCGGCCGACGCGCGCGCGCCTGCACCGCAGCCGCGCCAGGAACCACGCCAGGAACCGCGTCAAGAACCGCGTCAAGAACCGCGCCAAGCACAACCCGCTGAGCAGGCCGCGACGCCCGAACCGCAGCCCGCGCCGCCACCGCCGCCACAACCGCGCGCCGCCCGCCCGGCCGAGCCGAAGCCCGCGCGCAGCGCGCAGCCGGCGAAACCGCCCCAGAGCACGACGCTCTACGACAATCTCGAACAGGAGATGGCAAGTTTGTTGGGTCGCCCGACAAACAAGAGCTGAATGATCGCATCATGTGGCCGCCGCGTCCGTATCAAAACGGTGGCGGCCTCAGTAGCGGCACTTCTGGTAACGGCGACACCGCTCGCCGCGCAGGATATTAGCATCAATTTCGGTCAGGGCGCCGGCGGCGGCGGGCTGAACGAGCGCATCATTCAATTGATCGCCTTGTTTACGGTGCTGTCGCTGGCTCCGTCCATACTTGTCATGATGACCTCGTTCACGCGGATCGTCGTGGTGCTGTCGCTGTTGCGCACCGCGCTCGGCACAGCGACGGCGCCGCCCAACTCGGTGGTCATTTCGCTGGCGCTGTTCCTCACCGCCTTCGTAATGGGGCCGGTGCTGACCAAAGCCTACGACGTCGGCGTCAAGCCGCTGGTCGCCAACGAGATCACCGTCAACGAGGCGTTCGAGCGCGCCTCCGGGCCGCTGCGCGGCTTCATGGAAAAGAACGTCCGCGAAAAAGACCTGCAATTGTTCATGGACATGTCGGGCGAAGCGCCGCCGAAAGGCCCCGACGACGTGTCCATGCGCGTGCTGGTGCCCGCTTTCATGATCTCGGAGCTCAAACGCGCCTTCGAGATCGGCTTCCTGTTGTTCCTGCCGTTCCTGATCATCGATCTGGTGGTCGCCTCGGTGCTGATGTCCATGGGCATGATGATGCTGCCGCCGGTCGTGGTGTCGCTGCCGTTCAAGCTGATCTTTTTCGTTCTCGTTGATGGCTGGACGCTGGTGGCGGGGTCATTGATTCAGAGTTATGGGACGTGACGACGGACGTCCGTTAGCCCCATACCGCGCGCGCCGTTTCGACAACCACTTCCAACTTCCGCTTCTGATCATCGGCGCTGAGCAAATTCCCGACCACGTCGGAGGCAAAGCCGCATTGCGGCGAGATGGCGAGCTGGTCGAGGGGCAGGAACTTGCTCGCCTCGTCGATCCGCCGCTTGAGCGCGTCGGTCGTTTCCAGCTCCGCCACCTTGGTGCTGACGAGGCCGAGCACCACCACCCTGCCCTTCGGCACGAAGCGCAGCGGCGCGAAACTGCCGGCGCGCGGCGTGTCGTATTCGAGCAGGAAGCGGTCGTGCGGCAGCTCGTTGAACAATCTCTCGGCGATGGCGTCGTAGGTGCCTTCGCGGTGCCACATGCTGCGCTGGTTGCCGCGGCACAGATGAATGCCGAAAGTCACGCCGGGATAATTGGCGATCACGGCGGCCTCGGCCTTGAGCGATTGCGCAAAGTTCCGCATCGGATCTTCGCCGCGCCCGCGCATCTGTGCCATGGTGGCATCGTCGACATAAGCCGTGAAACCCGGCGCGTCGATATGGACGTAGCGGCAGCCGGCCTCGACCAGGCTCGACACGATCTGCCGCTCGATCGTAACGACGTCGGCCAAAAACGCGTCCATGTCGCGATAGACCGCGGATGAGTTTTCGTATTCGAAGCGCTGCGAAATGCGGTCCGGCCCGATCAGCGAGACTTTGGCCGGCACCTTCGCCACTTTGGCGACGAAGCGGTATTCCTCGAGTGGAATGTTGTGCGCAAGCTTCAAGCGCGCCTTGGCCGGACGCCGGTGCGACACCGCCGTGCCGGCGTCGTGCATTTGCGCGATGTCCCAACGCCGTCCGGGAGCCGCGCCTTCGACGCGCCGCTCGTAGACTTTCAGCGTTGAGCGGTTGGCGTCGTAGCCTTCCACCGAGGCGCCAAAACTGTCCTGGAAATTGAGCCGGCGCATCTCGCCGTCGGTGACCACGTCGAGGCCCGCATCCTCCTGCAACCGCACCGCCTCGCGCACCGCCTGATCCTCGATCGCGTGCAGCGCCTCGGCCGTGATCTTGCCGTCATCGAACGCAATGCGCGCCTCCTTGACGACTTCCGGCCGCAGCAGGCTGCCGACCACGTCGGTGCGGATTTTGGCCAGTGCGGGCTTGTTCTGCGTCGGCGCTTCCTGAACTCCGGTCATGCCTTTTCCACCATTCCACGTTCGCAATCGGTTGCGAGAGCGACCAGTGTTGCGCGCCGGCGCCGCGATGAAAAGAAGGAAAGTAAGCGCGGGTCGGATTTCACCGCGGCCTGATCGGGGGGTACATTGCCGACGATCTTTGCCAGGAATGCTGAAATGATTCGAGTTTTCGCCCTGCTTTTGTCGGCCCTGATCGTAACGACCGCCCAGGCCGAGGAGCGGTTTATCGTTCTCAGCTCGACCACCTCGACCCAAGACTCCGGGTTATTCGACCACATCCTGCCGATCTTTCGCGCTGCAACCGGCTTGGGCGTACACGTCGTCGCTGTCGGCACTGGACAAGCGCTCGCGATTGGCGCACGCGGCGACGCCGATGCGCTCCTCGTTCATGATCGACCGGGCGAGGACAAATTCGTCGCTGACGGTTTTGGCATCGATCGCCGCGACGTGATGTACAACGATTTCGTCATCGTCGGGCCCAATACCGATCCGGCGCATATTCGCGGCCTGAAAGATGCGCGCCAGGCGATCAAGCAGATCGCCGGCGCAAGCGCCATGTTCACGAGCCGCGGCGACGACAGCGGCACCAACCGGATGGAGCTTCGGCTGTGGAAGTCGGCCGGCATCCAGCCCGACAAGAGCACGCCGTGGTATCGCGACCTCGGCCAGGGCATGGGGCCGACGCTCAACATCGCGGCCGCGATGAACGCCTACACGCTGACCGACCGCGCGACCTGGGCCAATTTCAAGAACCGGCAAAGCCTAGAAATTTTGGCCGAGGGCGACCCGGCGCTGTTCAATCCTTACGGCAGCATTCTGGTCAATCCCGCCAAGTGGCCGAAGGTGAAAATCGACGACGCCCGGACCTGGCATGAGTGGCTCACTTCGAAAGCAGGACTCGACGCCATCACGTCCTACAAGATCAACGGCGAGGAACTGTTCTTTCCGCCGCACGGCGAAGCGACCCACTAACGCAGCGCGCGTCCCAAGCCCAGGCTCATGGCGCTCACCGCCATCGACAGCACGATCAAGATCATGCCCAGCGCCAGCGCCAGGCTGAGATTGCCCTTGTTGGTCTCCAAGACGATCGCCGTCGTCATGGTGCGGGTGTAGCCGAGAATATTGCCGCCGACGATGATGATGGCGCCGACCTCGGCGATGGCGCGGCCAAACGCCGCCAGAAACGCCGTGAGCAGTCCTTCCGGGCCCATCCGCATCAGCGGCGCGATGGCGCGCCAGCGCGCGGCGCCGTCGACCAGAAGCGCATCGCCGTAAGCGGCCCACAACCCGACGGCCATGCGGTGAACCAACGCAATGACGATCGGCGTGCCGAGCGCGCATTGCGCAATGACCATGGCGGTCGGCGTGAACAGAATGCCGAACGATCCCAACGGCCCGGACCGCGACAGCAACAGATAAACAGCAAGCCCGACGACCACTGGCGGCAGGCCGAGCAGCGCATTGACGATGACGACCATCGCCCCCCGCCCGCGGAAGCGATATACCGCCAAGGCGGTTCCGAGCGGCGCGCCGATGACGAATGCGCAGGCGCTTGCGGTGAGGCTCACCGCAAGCGACAGCACCACGATATCGCGCAAACCGGCATCGAAGCCAACGATGAGATCGACCGCGGTGCGCAGCGCGGCAGCAAAATCATTCATACCGATTCAATAGCATGACTCGCGATTCCTGCCCTGACCATGGCGCAATCTCGCAAGCCTCCCCTGCAGGGGAGGCCGTCGCGCGAACGCGACAAGTGGGGCCGTCACTAACTGACCTTGCGTATTTCGCTGAGCAACGCGGCGCGACGCGACCCAAGACGTTCGCGTACGTGATTGATGTGGATTTTGAAGTTGAAAAATAGATCGGAATGCCGTACCGGCACGCACAAATCGTTGGCTGACCGATCGATGCTCTCCAGGTCGGATTGAAGCGCATCGAGCTGCGCGGCGGTCAGGTCTGTTTGCATGCTTGTCTCGATAGTCCTGAGCCGATGGTACAAAGAGCGCATGCGATCGCGAACAAGCCAGCCGGTCAGCTTGGGGGCAACATTTGAAAACGGCACGAGAAGCACGGCGCATGACAGTATCACCGCGATTATCTTCTTGATGAGGCTGACCGTCCCGTAGGACAGATATTTGTTCAAGTAGGACGGGCCGTTTTTGTAGAACTCGCGTGCGCCATCGGCGACGGGGAATTCCGGATCGGTTTGCGTGGGGAATTCACCGGCGCGCTGGAAAATTCCCGCTCCGCCATGCACCTCCACAAGCGTCCGCGCCAACAGATCGATGATCTCCGGATGAAGATCTTCACGCACGACCACGGCGTTGGTGGTGCCGATGAGATTGACGTCCTTTGGCGGAATATTGTGCTCGAGATCGATCACGCCTTGCGGCAGCACCAGCCGGACGAGATAGGGGAAAATCCGGGTCAGGGCGTCGGCCTGAGAAACGCTCATCAGCCGCACGTCGGGCTCACGCAACAGGGTTTGGACGGTCGAGGAATCCGGCGCCAGCGCGATGAATATGGCGTCGAGCCTGCCATCATTGAGCGCCTCGATCGCCGCCGATCCGGTGAGCGGCACGAGCGTCGCGGTTTCGGAATTGACGCCGGCTGCGGCGAGGACGCGCTGGGTGACGACGCCTTCCGGCCCTACCCCGATGCGTTTGCCCTTGAGTTGAGTGAGGTCGTCCAAAGTCTCCGCGCCACGATAAAATAGCCAAAAAACCTGGTCGTTGACGCGCCCCAATGACAGCAGGCCCGGCGCTTGCTGGCTGTTCGAGGCTCCGCCCACTACAAAGCCGACCTGAACGCCGGATTTTGGGTCCTCGAGCAGCCTGATGTTTTCCGATGTGCCATCGGTTATGCGGATGTTGAGCGTGACGTGGGCGCGGGCAAGCTTTTCCCGATATTGCTGGGCAAAGAA
This sequence comes from Xanthobacteraceae bacterium, assembly GCA_050010715.1. GTDB lineage: Bacteria > Pseudomonadota > Alphaproteobacteria > Rhizobiales > Xanthobacteraceae > BOG-931. The sequence goes on from JBEKKM010000014.1 coordinate 50,878, forward strand.
CTCATAGGCTCCGCCTTTGGGTCCGGTTGCGATCGTAATGGTCGATGGCGGCGCCGGATTGAAATACGCCAAGGCGAGCCATACAGCGCCGGAGAAACATATTATCGCAACGAGGGCTCTGAGCAGAGTTGGATGCCAATAGGCACTGCTGAATATTCGTCGCATGTCAGCGCTCGTCGAAACCGGCTTCGCTTTGCCACGAAACGATAGCACAGCAAAAGTCCATGCAGGGGGCCCTCGCGCGAAGCGCGGGGCGACGCAATTTCCCAGCCTCAACTGCAGGGGGGAGGCCGCCGCGCGATGCGCGACAGGTGGGGCCGTCGTAGGACGCGCTGTCTAGCGGCACCGCCGCGCACCCTACCCTGCCCGCCTTAATTGCCAACCTGTTTTCCGGATTTCGCTTCACTCCGCTTCATCCGGACTATTTACGCTGCACATAAAAGGGAGGCGGAGCGCTGATAGACGCAACTGTCCGAGATCCACGCCACGCAAACAGATGTTGCCATCTGTTCGCGCCCGGGGCGTGGGCGCGCTACGGGCGCGCACGCCTACCGGCGCTCCGCCGCGGCTCTTGCATAGGCGAACGAACGCCACCGCTCAGCCCCAGGCCGCGCTTCCTGGGACGCGGCTAAAAGACGGGCGTTATCCGTCTCCGCCTGTCCCAGTCTAACGAGCTTCTCGTAGACCGGTCGTAATGCCGGCCGGGCGTCTTCCCAGGGCCGCCCGAGAGCGGAGTGCAAATCCGCCCGCGGGTACCGCACTCGCCCCGTATTCAGGTGTGCCTCGAGAACACGTCCCTTTAAGTGGGCGAGATATCGCCTCGTAACTTAAGAAGAGACGTTTGTCAACAGAAACGTGACGAGATTTCCCAGCCTCCATTGCGGGGTGAGGATGTCACGCGAATGCGCGACAGGTGGGGCCGTCACAGCATCGAAATGCGCCTAATCTAACGACATCGCCGCGAACCTCACCCCGACCGAGAGCCGAGAAATTCGGGGACGATCGTGCGGCTCAAAGGCAGATTCGGATTTCACTTCGTTCAATCCGGGCTCCGCTTGCTGTGGCGGAGCCTCTTGCACAATGGTTGCGAGCGCGAGTAAACTCACGGTGGGGTTGGCCCAATTTTGTCTAACCGCCCGTTGAACAGTCTCAGTCTCAGCGATCTCGCCGTCAAAATGTCGGCGATAGATCAATGAAAGGAGACAATCTATGAATCCCGTTGCAGACTTCTTTTGGG
>JBEKKM010000015.1:0-51417 GCA_050010715.1 Xanthobacteraceae bacterium
CGCAGCTGATCTATTTGCCTATTCGGCATGGGGTAACAGAGTGGGTCAAAAGCCGATTGGGGTCCCCAAGAAGCCTCCCAAGTCAGAGGCCTCTTATCGGGGCAATATGTTCTGGGTCGGCCTGAATAGAGACAGCTTAGACAGTCTGCACGAGCAGGCAATCGACATTGCCAACGGTCGCGATTCTTCGGTTCCTTACGTTTTGCGGAGACAGCCCTCATAAAAGATCGTGTGAATTTTTCTCCCTTCGACCGACATTTCGCTCACTCCACCGCGTTGGCCGAATTCAAGCTGTCGATCAGCGAGGAACGGTACAAAAACTTCTTGTGCAATGTGACGTCCTCTGATGTACGCCGCAGCTCGTCCAGATGCTGCCAGCGCACCTTCGGATCTTTCTCCTCCAGCGCCTTCTTGTTCTGGATGGTCTGCGCCTGCACGTAATCGACCTGAGCCTTGCGGCGCTGGCGGGTGTAGCGGTCGAGCACGCTTGCCTCGCCGCGGCCGAACCACACGTCGGACAATTTCTCGGCGAGATTGATGGCGTCGTGGATGCCGCCGTTCATGCCCATGCCGCCGATCGGATTGTTGACATGGGCGCAGTCGCCGGCGAGCAGCACGCGGCCCTTGTTGAAGGTCGCGGCGACGCGCTGGTGCACGGCGTAGAGTGCGTAATAGGGAATCTCGTATTCGCCGCTCTTTTGGTGGATGCCTTGCAGGCGGCGCTGGATGCCGGCCATGCTCAGCGCTGCCTCGTCGGTCTCCTGCTCCGGCACCGGGAACACGCCGCGCCAGATGCCGGGCGGGCCTTTGCCTTTGACCTTGAACAGATTGATCCATTCGTCGGGATCGGAGAAATAATTCCGCGTGCAATAGCCTTGGCCGGTGGTGCCAAAATCGAAACTGGTGCCGATCTTGATGAAGCGCTCGGGCCAAGTGAAGCCCTCGAAGGCGATCTCGGCGAGGCGGCGCACCGTGCTCGAGCCGCCGTCGCTGCCGATCAGATATTTGCCGCGCAGCGTTTCGGTTTCGCCGGCGGCGTTGGTGACCGTGGCCTCGACGTCGTCGGCGGTCTGCGTAAGCCCGGTGAGCTTGGTCGAGAACCGCACCTCGCCGAGCCCGCTCGCCTTGATGTGCGGCAGCGCGGCGTGCACCAGCTTGTACTGCTCCCACTGCACCACATACGGGTACGGCACCTCGCCCTTGAGCAGGCTGATGTCGAACACCGCGATCAGCTTGCCGGTGGCGCGGTCGCGAAAATGGAACAGCGGCGCTTCCATGCCGCCGGTCGGTGCCGTGGAGAACATCTCCTTTTCCAGCCCGAGCACCACCAGCATGTCCACGGTCGGCGGGTGGATGGTGGCGGCGCGCTGATCCTCGGCGGCGTCCGGCAACTGCTCGATCAGCGTGACCGGGATGCCCTTTTTGACCAGGGCCAAAGTCATCACGGCGCCGACCGGGCCACAGCCGGAAATGATGACGCGATTGTCGCTCTGCATGGGTTACATCCATTTCGTCATTCCGGGGCGCCGCGCAGCGGCGAGCCCGGAATCCATATCCCCAGCGCCGGGGTTATGGATTCCGGGCTCCTCGCTTCGCTCGGCCCCGGAATGACGAGTCATCGTGCGCGCACCATCGCGGTTGCTCATACTTTCGAAATATCGAATGTCGCGGGATGAAACAATTCCTCGACCTTCACTTTGCGGTCGGTCAGGCCCTGCTCGTAAACGTATTGCGACAGCGCCTCGATCTCCGGCATGTTCTCGGCGACGCCGTATTTCCAGAAATCCTCGCCCATGATCGCGGCCGTCTCCTTGGTCTCGGCTTCGAGCCACGGCAGCGTCACCATCAGCGCATTGACGTCGCGCAGATCGATCATGGCGAGCGCCTTGGCCTCGCAGAACGCCTTGTAGACGCTGGTCGGCAGCCACGGATAGCGCTCCACCAGGGATTTGCGGATGCCGATGAGATGCATGATCGGAAACAGGCCGGTCTTCTTGTAATAGGCCTGCTCGGCGGCGCGCGTGTTTGGAAATAGCCGCGTGATATGCGCTTCACCGGCAAGGAACGACGACGGCGCCCGCGCGGTGAACAGCGCGTCGAGCTCGCCGTCGCGCAGCATGCCGACCAGCGTTTTGTCATGCGGGATCGCCTGCAGATCGAGGCCCGGGATCGGCTTCAGGGGAGTGCGCTCTTCGCGGCCGGCCTGCTCCTGGCCACCGCTGCGCCAATGGATCTCCGACGGCGGCACGCCGTATTCGTGCTGCATCATGCCGCGCATCCAGACCACCGCGGTGATCTGATATTCCGGCACGCCGATGCGCTTGCCGCGCAGGTCTTCGGGCTTGGCGATGCCGGCATCTTTGCGGATATAGATGCCGGAATGGCGGAAAATCCGCGACACGAATGCCGGCACCGCCGTATAGGCCGACGTCCCCGCCGACACCGTGCGCAGGTAGCTCGAGAACGACATTTCCGAAATGTCGAATTCCTGGAACTTGAAGACGCGGTGAAAAATCTCCTCCGGATACAGCGGCAGGTAGGTCACCGCGCAGCCTTCAACTTTCACCCTGCCGTCCCTGATCGCTTGGGTGCGATCGTAATTGCCGCAGGCGATCGTCACCCGAACTTCGACCATCAGCTTCCCTCTACCGTCATCCTTGGGCGTGGCCGCGAAGCTATCGAGTTCCCGCCGGCCTGTGAAGCAACTGTGCGCGCATGGCGGCCTTGATCGCATGGATGCCAGTTGTTCGTGTTGATGATCTTGTCAAGGATCGCAGACCGCCGAAGGCGGCGGCGCTTCGCACCGTCCTTGACAAGATCATCAACACGAACAGAGTGCTGTCCAAGCGATCAAGGCCGCTTTCTCAACGCCTGACAACATAGAAAAGGCTGCGGCAGCGACACCCGCCGCGCTTGTTGTCCCGCCCCCCGCGCGATAGCCTTGCGGCCAAGGAGAACCACCATGATGTCGACCGTCATCGGCGGCGCCATGCTGCCCCATGCGCCGCAGTTCTTCACCATGCCGGACACCGAGGACAAGGCGCTGGTCGCCCATGTGCGCGAGGTCGCAGCCGACGTCGGGAAGCGGCTGCGCGCGCTCGAGCCGGACCTGTGGATCATCTTCTCCAACGACCACGCCGAGCAGTTCTTCCACACCACCGCGCCGCCGTTCACAATTCATGTCGGCGGCGAGGCGAGCGGCGAATTCGCCGGACGGAAATTCCATTGGAAAGTTCCGAGCGAGATCGGCTTCGAATTGGTGCGCCAGCTCTATCGGCAGAATTTCGATCCGGCCTTTAGCTCGACAGCCAAAATCGACTACGCCATCGGCATTCCGCTCACCCATCTTGGCCATACCGGGCCGGTGCTGCCGATCTATGTCAACGCTTACCTGCCGCCGCAGCCGACCATGGAGCGCTGCTACCAGTTCGGCCAGGCGGTGGCCCGCACCGTCACCGCGCTGGGCTTGAAGACCGTGATCCTGTCGAGCGGTGGCATGTCGCATTTCCCCGGCACCGACCGCTATTCCAATCCCGAGCTCGCCTGGGACCGGCGTGTGCTGGAAAAGCTCGCCGCGGGACATCTGAAATCGCTGATCGGCTACGACGAAGCCGAGCTCGACGACACCGGCAACATCGAATTGCGCTGCTGGGCCTGCGCCGCGGGCGCGCTCGGCGAGCGCAAGCCCGACGTGGTGTCGATGGATCCGAGCTGGCATCACAATTACGCGTCGCTGGCCTGGATCGGCGGCAACGGCGAGCAAAACCACGCGGCGCACTATCCTTCGATCAAGCCGGAGCTGGTCGAGCTGACCACGGCGCTGCACGGCCTCGCCCACGATGCCGACATGCGCACGCAATACATGGCGGACGCGGCGGTGTTTGCCGATAAATTCCAGCTGCCGCCCGACCAGCGCGAGGCCTTGATCAAGCTCGATATGCCCTCGATCGTGAAAATGGGCGCGCACCCGCTGGTGCCGTTCCTCGCTCAATTGCAAATACAGCGCTTAAGGCCGCAAAAGTAGGCGCAGTCGCGCCACGGCCATGCGCAAGCGGCATGCGGCTGTCGTTGATTCGACCTGCCCGCAGGCCTAAAGTTCGCCAGCCGATTTACCGCACAAACGCCGCTCGGGAGCCGCCAATGAAAAAGCTCGTGTTGGAAACCACCGCGCCATTCCAAGGTCTTCCCGAACTCGTGGCCTATGACGAAGGCCTGTTCGCCAAGGAAGGGCTCGAGATCGAATGGGCCGACCGCGAAGCCGGCGTCGAGAAGAAAGTCGAGGCCCATGTCACGACGCCGAAGGGCGTCAATCCGTTCGCCAGCCACGGCAAGCTTTTGGAACAGGGCAAGGCCGACATGTACAACGCCTGCGAATGGGGCAACTACTGCCGCGTCCAGGATACCGGCCAAGGCAGCCGGCAACTCGGCCGCCGCGCCATCGTGGCTTATTCGGCCGTCGTGGTGCCGCCGGACTCAGATGTCTACACGCCGCAGCAACTCGCCAACAAAACCGTCGGCGTGCCGTTCTATTTCGGCACCCATTACATCGCGCTGCATCTGCTCGAAGGCTTTTTGCCGCGCGAGATGATAAAACTTTGTCGCGCGCCGAACGGCTCGCGCTATCGTCTCGATGCGATGATGCGGGGCGAGATCGACGCCACCACGCTGACCGAGCCGCACATCACGCTCGCCGAGAAGAAAGGCTGTCGCGTCATCTGCTCGTCGCTGTTCCACGGCACCGAGGTCGCGTCCGACCGCGTCGATGCAGAGACCTATGCGGCGTTCAATCGCGCCGTGCGCGAGGCGGTGCGCCGCATCAACGCCAACAAGAAGGCGTACATGCACTACTTCATCGACTATTACGCCAAGAAGGATCCGGAAATCGCGGCGTTGAAAGTCGAGGATTTGCGCGAGAGCCGGCTGGTGGTCTGCGATCCGGCCCCGATCCCGGCCGACGAGATGCAGCGCACCTACGACTGGCTCAAGAGCTGGGGCATGCTGGAAGAAACCGCTTCCCCGCTGCAGCTCGTCAACACGCAGGTGCAGACCCGCGCCCACCAGGCGGCGGAGTAATCGTCTTACACAGCGACACTGTCATCATCCGCCAACGGGTCCGGCCCGAAGTGGCCGGCCCGATGGTAAACTCCGGCGGATGATCCAGTAATCGCCAAAGCCTCCGTGGTTACTGGGTGCCCCGCCTTCGCGGGGCATGACAAGAAGGTTGAACATGCGCAACGGCCACGCCGACGAGATCGAAAAGCTCATCGAGCCCGGCCGCGTGCATCGGCGCGTCTATACCGATCCGGACCTGTTCGATCTGGAAATGGAGCGCATCTTCGGCCGCGCCTGGTTGTTCGTCGGCCACACCAGCCAGGTGCCGAACCCGGGCGATTTCATCACCACCGATCTCGGCCGCCAGCCGGTCATCATGGTGCGGCACCGCGACGGTTCGGTGCAGGTGTTGCTCAACCGCTGCACCCATCGCGGCGCCAAAGTGGTCAACGAACGCCGCGGCCATGCTCCGCGCCTGACCTGCTGCTATCACGGCTGGACGTTCGACACCGACGGCCGCCTGGTCACGGTGCCGGTGCCGGAAGGCTGCGCCGAGAATTTCGACAAGGACGCGTTCGGTCTTGCCCGCGCGCCGCGGGTTGGCGAGTACCGCGGTTTTGTGTTTGCGAGTTTGGCGGCGAAAGGCCAAAACTTCGAGGACCACATCGGCCCGGTGAAGGGCAATATCGACGATTTGGTCGATCGCGCGCCCGACGGCACGCTGGCGCTCGACGCCGGGATGCACCGTTACGTTTACAATGGCAATTGGAAGCTTCAGGTCGAGAACGTGCTCGACTCCTACCACGTGCCGTTCGGCCATGCCTCCACGGTCAACAAGGACGGCGTGCAATTCGCCCGCCGCGAAGGCGATCAAAAAGGCGCGATGGTCGTCGAGACCGAGAAGAAACAGACCGCGGCGTCCTGGAAGGACCGCAAGAGCTTTATTGCCGGCAACGGCCACGGCTGGACCAGCAACACCTCGCTCGACGACGGCAAGCGCTCGAGCCCGGCGTTCGACGAATATAAAAAAGTGCTGGCGGAGAAAGTCGGCGCCGCTCGGGCCAACGACATCCTCACGCCGCGGCTGCACAATTCGTTGATCTATCCGAACATGTCGATCATGGGCTTGAACATCCACGTCCGCGTCATCAATCCGATCGCGGTCGACCGCACCGAGGTGACGATCTATCCGATCCGCCTCGTCGGTGCGCCCGAGGCGATGAATTTCGGCAATATCCGCCTGCTCAATGTCACCCATTCAGCCGCGTCGTTCGTGCAAACCGACGACCTGGAATCGTTCGTGCGCGCGCAAAAGGGCCTGCAAAGCACCATGACCGACTGGGTCGATATCTCGCGCGGGCTCGGTGCCGAGGAGCCCGACCGCGAGCGCAACGCCACCCGCGAGCTTGCCACTCATGAAATGGTGGTGCGCGCCCAATACAAAGCCTGGCTCGGCTACATGCACGAGGCGGCGTAATGGCGGCTGACGAGGTTGGCCGCGCCGCGCTCGAGGACTTCATCATCCATGAAGCGCGGCTGCTCGATGCGCGGCGCTTTCGCGACTGGATGGCGCTGTTCGCCGACGACGGCACCTATTGGGTGCCGGCGGTGCCCGACCAGAACAGCCCGTTCGACCAGGCTTCGCTGTTCTACGACGACCGCGACTTGATGAAGACCAGGATCGAGCGGCTCGAGCATCCGCGCATCCACGTGCAGACGCCGCCGTCGCGCACCGCGCATCTCATTGGCAATGTTGTCGTCGAGGAATCAGATCACGCGAAGGGCGAATACGTCGTCGGCTCGACCCTGATCATGGCCGAATACCGCGACGACGCGCAGCGCGTCTTCGCCGGTCGCCAGCGGCATCACTTAAGGCGTCAGGGCGACACTTTTCGCATCGTGCAGAAACGCGTCGATTTGATCAATTGCGACGGCGCCTTCGAGGCGATGGCTGTGCCGATCTAACCGTCAAACGTGGTGGTGGCGCCGGTCACGATTTGCGATTAAACCGATGCGGGGCGTCGAATACCGGGACTGAGCGGGCAGCGCATGAACGGCGGCGGCACATGCCGGCGGCATGTCGGTTTGATGATCGGCGTGGCGCTTTTGCTCGGCGCCTGCGCCGGGCATCACCATAGGACCGACGAGGCCGGCGGCAACGAAGGCGTCAACGCCTATCCGACGAACTACAAGACCGACATTCTCGCCGCCATGCACGTCTATCTCAACGATCCGACGGCCATTCGCGACGCCAGCATTTCGGAGCCGGTGCTGAAGTCGGCGAGCCTGACCATGCCCTCGCGCTACATGCTCTGCCTGCGTTTCAATCCGAAGAAGACCGCCACCGTCTACGAGGGCATGCGCGAGGTCGCCGCCGTTTTCGTCGCCGGCCGCTTCGACCAGTTCATCGAGCCGCCGAAAGATATTTGCGCCGGCGTCACCTATGCGCCGTTCCCCGAGTTGGAAAAGCTCTCGCGCTGAAACATTTTAAGGGAGCATGATCTTATCGGAAAACCGGCTTCCACTTTTCCGGATCATGCTCAAAAACCCCGCCGCGAAGCGGGTTGAAAACCGTTACCGGCGCGACTTTAATCGGCGACGGACATAATTTGCAGCCCTCAAGAGGTTAGCGATGACTTTCGCGAAGACCGCGGCGTCCGCCGGTATTCTATTGGCGTTGTCGGCGGCAAGCGCCGCAGCGGCGCCCGCGCTCGCCATCAACAACGTGAATTTACGCCAGGGGCCGGGCACGACCTACACCGTCATCATGACGATCCCCGGCGGCAGCAATGTCGACGTCAGTGGCTGCAGCGGCCAATGGTGCCAAGTCACCTTCCAGGGCCAGCACGGCTACGCGATCGCAACCAGCTTCGATCAAGGCGGTGGCGCGCCGCCACCCGGCGCCACTGGTCCTTCGCCTCCTGGCGTTGCGGGGCCGCCGCCGGCCGGGCCGCCCCCGGCCGGCTACGCGCCTCCGCCACCGCCTGGTTATGCCGGCCCGCCGCCCGGCGCCGATCCCGACGTGCCGATTCCCGTTTACCCTGGAGCGCCGCCGCCTGTCGGGCCGCCCGTCTATGTCGGACCGCCGCCACCGGCCTATTACTATTACGGCTACGGTCCCTATTACGGACCCTATTGGCGCGGTTACTACTATCGGCGCTGGTGATAACGCGTCACGTTTCTTGCCGGCTGAAATGCACCGCGGCGCCTGATGCCGCGAGGCTGAGCGCAATGATGACGAAAATGCCGCCGACGCCGGCCGCGGCGGCGATCAAGCTGGCGATGAACGGCACCGCCACCTGGCCGATGCGGTTGCCGGTGATGCGCAGCGACATCACCGTGCCCATCGCCGCGGCGGAAGCGAGATCGACGACATTGGTCAGGCTCAGCGTCGTGGCGATGCCGAGCGAAAATCCCATCAGCGTCATCGCACCGAACATCGCCGAAAGTGGAATGGGCAGCGCGAGACAGGCGAAGCTGATCCCCGCCCCCATCATGCTGGCGAGCGTCAACGGCCCGCGGCCGACCAGGCGGATCACCCGCACATAGCCCATGCGCGAGACCAGCGAGAACACCGAGCGCACGGTCAGCAAGGTGCCGACGTCGCGCGCGGTGATGTTGTTGGCGGCGCCCAACAGCGGCAGGTAGATCACCAACAGATCCTGCGCGGTGATGGTGATGACACTGGCGATCAGCACCGCCATCAAGCCGCGCTGGCGCATCAGCGTGCGCACCGGCACCACGGCTGCGCTGTGCTCGTGGGCTTTCGGCTTCGGCGCCGGCCGCATGGCGGCGGCGGTCAGGAGCGACGCAAACGAGACCCACAGCCCGATGGCGAACAGCCGGTCGGTCGGCGGCAGCCGCGCGGTGCCGCTCGACCAGGCGATGATGTAAGGGCCGAGCCCCTGCCCGATGGCGCTGGCGACCAGGTAATTGCCGAACACCGCGTCGCGGCCGCGCGGCCCGGAACAGCGGATGCACAGCATCTGCTGGCTCGCCATCATGAACAGGTGCGAGATGCCGAGCAGCGCCATCATGATCAGCAGCGTCGTCACCGATCCCGCCCAATAGCGAAAGCCGGCGCAGGCGACGACCATCAGCACGGCGCCGATCCAGCACGCCTGCGCGTCATTGCCGCGATCCATGAAGCCGCCGACCCAGACCGCGAGGAAGATCGGCAGGATCGCGAACGTCGCCGAGATCACGCCGATCCAGATCACCGGCAGGTCGAGCTCGATGGCGCGGTATGACGTCGTCACCCGCATGATGGCGTAAACCGCCTGGATGATCGCCGAATTGAGCACCAGCGGCACCAGCAGGCGATAATCGACGTCGCTCTCGTGGGTGCCAGCGTCGAGTCCGGTGCCGGCGGCGCGCGAGGCCGGCTGCGATTTTTCCTCAATGCTCGACACTGCGCCCGCGCACCTGCGTGATTTGCCGCCCCGTGTGTATCACCCTTCCGCCGCAGCGGCACCCCGTCAGCCCGGCTGCGGCAGCATGGCTGCGGCGTCGCCTTGTCCGGGCGCCGCACGCGGGTCTAAGCTTGCGCACCTTCGGAGAACGTCCAATGAAAATGCCTGGTTATCGCGCCGCTTCGGCAATGGCGCTGGCTTGCACGCTCTTCGCGCTGCCGGCGCTGCATGCCATCGGCGCCGAAGACTATCCCAACCGCCCGGTGACCATCGTCGTGCCATTCCCGCCGGGCGCGTCGAACGACCTGCTGGCTCGCTATGAAGCCGACGTGCTGGGTCGCGCGTTGCACGGCAGTTTCGTCGTCGAGAACAAGACCGGCGCCGGCGGCGATATCGGCATCTCCTATGCCGCCAAGGCCACGCCCGACGGCTATACGCTGCTGCATGCGCCTTCCGCCATCACCTTGCTGCCCTCCGTTATGAAAACAGTCGGGTACGACCTGGCCAGAGATTTCCAGCCCGTCACACTCGTCGGCCTGACTAAATTCTGCCTGGTTGTTTCGCCGTCACTGCCGGTGAACTCGGTGGCGGACCTGATCGCGCTGGCCAAGGCCAAGCCTGGCGAGCTGACATATGCCTCCGCCGGCATCGCCACGCCGCATCAGATCTTCGCCGAGGAATTCAAGACCATGACCGGCACCGACATGCGCCACATTCCCTATAAAGGCGCCGTACCGGGGCTGACCGATGTGGCGAGCGGCAATGTGTCGGTGGAATTCTCCGACGTCACTCCGGCGCTGCCGCTGATCCAGGCCGGCAAGCTGAAGCTCATCGCGGTGCTCTCAGCCAAGCGCGACCCCGACATGCCCGATGTTCCGGCGCTGGCCGAGACCGTACCGGGCTATGTCGGGCAAAGCTGGCAGGGTTTTTTCGCCCGCGCCGGCACGCCGAAGCCGATCGTCGACGCGCTCAACGCGGCGCTGGTCGCCGATCTGAAGCGGCCGGAGACTGCCGCACGCTTTAACTCCCTGGGCATCGTCGCGCAGTGGGACAATCCGGAAGAATTCCAAACCTTTATCTCCGCCGAAACCGAAAAGTGGAAGAAGATCATCCGCGCCGCCGGCATCGAGCCGCAGTGACAATTCATCAAGCCGCGCTGCCGACTTACTGCATCAACTCCCGCCTCAATCCTTCGTCGTCTCCACATGGAAGCGATGCAGGATGCGATGGAAAATCGGCGCCAGCACGAAGCCGGTGGCGATGACGATGATGAGGCCGGACAGGATCGCGTAGGAGCCGGCAAAGACTTCTTCAACTCGCCCAAGGGGCCCATTCCGGACAGGTTCATCGCCGCATTCACATAGGCATCGACGAAGGACATGCCCTCGAACGCCGCATAGCCGGCAATGCCGCTCGCCAGGCCGACTATTGTCAGGACGATCCACAATCCGATCGCGATCAGCATGCGGAACAGGAATTTCCGGCGCGACGCGACAGGTTGGCCGCGATGTTCAAATCGGATGGCGCTAAGGCCTCGCAGTGGCATGTCTCATCCTCCAGCTGGTGAGCAAGTAGCCCTCATGAGCGAAACAAACCGTCACCCGAGGTGAAGATCCTTCTGCCGGGTCTCATTCTCGCCGTCCCCGCTTTTCAATGTGTGGAAGATTACCGTGGACAACACGGTAAATACGCCGAGGATAAGAAATGCCTCGTGCAGGCCGTGAATCATCTCGCCGGGGTTCGCAACGGAGCTGGCGGGAATGAACAATGCCGTGGTCAGCCCCGCCGCGGCGACACCGAAGCTGACCGACATCTGCTGCATGGTGCTGGCAATGGAGCTTGCATTGCTTGCCTTATCGTCGGGGATGTCGGCATACACGAGAGTATTCATGCTGGTGTATTGCAGAGACGTGAAGGCACCGAAGCAGAACGCCTGCAACACGATGACCCAGAGCGGTGTCCCGGTCCCGACCGTTGCGAACAGCATCAGGAGGAGACCGAGCACGATCGTGTTCGAAATCAGCACGCCGCGGAAGCCGACGCGGTCCAGGATTTTCGGCATAAGAAATTTCGTGCTCATCGCGGCTACTGCCTGAGGCATGATGAGCAGACCGGATTGGACGGGCGTGAAGCCGAGGCCAACCTGGTAGAGCAGCGGCAACAGAAACGGCACGCCGCCGATGCCGAGGCGAGTGAAGAAGCTGCCGCTGACGGACGCCCTGAAGGTGCGGATGCGGAACAGACTCAGATCCAGCAATGGAAATGCAGTCTGCGCCGCATGCAGTCCGTAGCCGGCGATGAGGACGAGCGAAATCGCCAACAGGCCCAGGATTTCTCCACGGCTCAACGCATGCTCGCCAAATATCTCCAGCACATACGACAACAACGCCACGCCGGAACCGAACAGGATAAGCCCGACAATGTCGAGCGGCTTGGTATTCGGTTCGCGGTAGTCCGGCAGATGCAAATAAACCAGAATGAGGCCGGCAATCCCGATTGGAAGATTCACGAAAAATATGAATCGCCATTGCAGGTAGCCAACGATGAGACCGCCGGCGATCGGCCCCAGCATCGGGCCGATCAGACCTGGAATGGCGACAAAGCTCATGGCGCGGATCAGCTCGGATTTGGCGAAAGTCCGCACCAGGGTGAGCCGGCCCACCGGAACCATCATGGCTCCGCCGCAACCTTGCAGGATGCGGCAGGCCACCAGCAGATGGATGTTGCTCGATATGCCGCAGAGCACGGAGCCGAGGGTGAAGAGACCGATCGCCGATGCAAACACCCGGCGCGTTCCGAAACGATCGGCCATCCAGCCGCTGATCGGAATGAACACTGCGAGGCTCAATGTGTAGCTGGCCAGCACCGACTTCATGCTGAGCGGAGCCACATCGAGGGCGTCCGCTATGACCGGCACCGCCGTGTTCAGAATCGTCGTGTCCAGCGACTCCATAAAGAACGCCACCGCGACCAGCCACGGGAGGAGCTGCTTGCTCGAGGTGGCTAGCGGGGGTGAAGAGGCGCTGATGAGGTGCGTTCCGAAGTTGGCGCAGGCACCACGATGGGTTCCGCGGCGCTCGATTTATCCTACGCTATCACGAGGCGCCGCCGCAGGCAGTTGAGCATGCCCATCGCGGCGCATAGTATGCCGCCCCAGGAAGGAACCCCACCCATGCCGCAACAACAGTACGACCGCGCCGCCCAGGATATCGGCAACATCGTCGGTATCGGCCACGTCAATGTCTGCATCGACGATCAACACCTCGCCACGCATTTTTACATCACCGGGCTCGGCTATACGCGCGATCCCTTTCTGAACACCGGCGCCGGCAATATGTGGGTCAATGTCGGCATGAGCCAGTTCCATCTGCCGATGGGCAAGCCCGACGTGTTGCGCGGCGCCACCGGCCTGGTCATGCCGGACCGTGAAGCGCTGCTGAACCGGCTCAAGCGCGTCAAGAAGCCGCTCGAAGGCACCAAGTTCGATTTCCGCGAGAGCAACGACGGCGTCGAGACCGTGTGCCCCTGGGGTAACCGCATCACTGTGCACACGCCGGACGTCGAGCGCTTCGGCAGAGTCCAGCTCGGCATGCCCTATATCCGCTTCGACGTGCGCCCCGGCACCGCGGAACGCATCGCGCGCTTTTATCGCGAGGTGATGGATGCGCCGGCCGAGGTCAAGAAAAATGGCGCCGGCCCCGAGGTGCGCGTCCAAGTCGGCGAGAAGCAGTATTTTTATTTCCGCGAAACCGACGCGCCGGAAGCGCATTACGACCGCCATCACGTGCAGATTTATCTCACCAATTTCTCGAAACCGTATCGCAAGCTGCTCGATCTCGGCCTGATTACCGTTGAGGACAACGACTACCAATATCGCTTCAAGGACGTGATCGATCTCGACACCCGCGAAGTGCTGTTCACGGTCGAGCACGAGACGCGCAGCGCCACCAACCCGATGTACGGCCGCCCGCTGGTCAACCGCAATCCGGCGGCCACCAACATGGATTACAAGCCAGGGCATGACAGCATGTCCTGGGCGCTGCCGTGATTGTCATTCCGGGGCCGAGCAAAGCGAGCAACCCGGAATCCATACTCACTGCCGTTCGTATGATGTCTCGTATCGTCGAGAGCCTCACTTTTCGTGATTATGGATTCCGGGTTCGCGCCTGCGGCGCGCCCCGGAATGACGCATGACTCGTCGCGCCCTCGTCATCGGCGGCTCGCTGGGCGGGCTGATCGTGGCGCATCTGCTGCGCGGGGCGGGCTGGGACGCGACCGTGTGCGAGCGTAACGACGAGGAACTGGCGAGCCGCGGCGTCGGCCTTGGCACCCATCCGCAGCTCATCGCCATCCTCAAGCGGGCCGGCATCGATTTTGACGAGACGATGGGGATCAAGCCGACGCGCGCCGTCTGCCTCGACGGCCGCGGCAGGATTTTGATCGAGCAGCCGACGGCGCGCACGCTGAGCGGCTGGTCGCGGCTTTACCGCGCTTTGCTCGATGCACTGCCGGCGCAAACCTATCGGCTCGGCAAAAGGCTCGTTCGCGTCGAGCAGGACGGCACCGGCGTCACCGCGATCTTTGCCGACGGCACGCGCGAGCGCGGCGATCTTCTGGTTGGCGCCGATGGCGTCCGCTCCACGGTGCGCGCGCAATTTTTGCCGGACGTCCAACCGGTCTATGCCGGCTACGTCGCCTGGCGCGCCTCGATCGACGAAGCCGACGTGCCGCCGGATCTGTGGCGCGAGATGGTCGACCTCTATGCGTTCTGCCTGCCCGAGGGCGAGCAATTGATCAGCTACGCGGTGCCGGGACGCGACAACGACACCGCGGTCGGCCGCCGCGGCTACAATATCGTCTGGTACCGGCCGGTAGATCGCGAGACGCTGGCCGATCTCTGCACCGACGCCGCAGGCCGTCACCATGCTGCCGGCATTCCACCGCCGCTGATCCGGCCCGATGTCATCGCCAAGATCAAAGCCGACGCCAAGGCCATCATCGCACCGCAGATCGCCGCGATTTTTGCGCGCACCACGCCGTTCTTTCAGCCGATCTACGATCTGATCTCGCCCCAAATCGTGTTCGGCCGGGTCGTGCTCGCCGGCGACGCGGCGTTCGTCGCCCGCCCCCATGCCGGCGCCGGCACTACCAAGGCGGCGCTCGATGCCGCCTGCCTTGCCGACAGCATCCGCGATGCCGGCGGCGACCTCGATGCCGGATTGCAGCATTACCAGCGCATGCAACTGCCGTTCGGCCGCGCTTTGGTCGAGGTCAACCGCGCCGAAGGCGCTTATCTGAGCGCCCAGACCAAGCCCAAGGCAGAACGCAGCGCTGCGGAGCTCAACCGCGACATCGGCGCGGTGGTGCGCGCCCATATCGACCGCAGCGAGCAGGTCGGCGATATCGTCGCCGCGCATGGCCTCACCGCGCTGGCCGGGGCATGACACCCCTTAGGCCTGCGGTATAATCAGCGAAACGAAGCAATTTTGCCGGAGGGCCCATGAGCGCCGCCAAGAAGACACTCGTCATCCGCAACGGCACGCTGATCGACGGCTCCGGCAAACCGTCGGCGCGCAACGACGCCATCGTGGTCGAAGGCAACCGCATCAAAGGCGTCGGCGCGCTGCCCGGCGACATCCACCTCGAAGACCGCAAGGCCGTCGATGTGGTGGACGCCGCCGGCAAGTGGATCATGCCCGGCCTGATCGATGCCCATTGCCACATGTCCTACGGCTATCCGCTGATCAAGGGCGAGGGCAAAGGCAAGGGCACGACGCGGCCGGAATTCTCGACGCTGAAATCCGCCCGCAGCGCGCAGAAGGTGCTGCGCTCGGGCGTCACCAGCATCTCGGTTCCGGGCGGCACCTGGTTCACCGATGTCGGCGTGCGCGACGCCATAAAGCTTGGCCTGATGGAAGGCCCGCGCATGTTCGTGGCCGGGCGGATGATCGTCACCTATGGCTGCATCGAGGACGACGAGCCGTCATGGGAAGGCACGCCCGATCATTCCATCGGCAAGCTCTGCAACACCGCCGACGAGATGGTCACCGAGGTGCGCCGGCAGGGCAAGCACGGCGTCAACTTCATCAAGATGGCCGACAGCCGCTCCGGCGAATCGCAGATGCTGGCCAAGGACGAAATCGCCGCCGTGGTCGGCGAGGCGCATCGGCGCAACCTGAAAGTCGCCATCCATTCGCGCGGCGCCGGTTCGACGCGCGCCGCCGCGGAGGCCGGTGTCGATTGGATCGTCCACGCCGATCTTGCCACCGATCGCGATCTCGACGCGGTGGCCAAAGCCGGTATGCCGATCCTGCCGACGGCGACCTTCCTCGCCGTCGTGGTCGAACTCGGCAAGCAGCAAAAAGTCGGCGCCGAACAGGTGCAGCTCGATTTCAACCGCATGCAGCGGCATTACGATCTGCTCGGCGAGCTGATGCACAAGGCGCGCAAGCTCGGCATAAAACTTTTGGTCGGCACCGATACCGGCAACAATTCGTTCACCCGCCATGGCGAGCTGCACGCCAAGGAGCTGGAGATTTTCGTCAAGCATGGCGGCCATACGCCGATGGAGGCGATCGTCGCGGCGACCCGCGACAACGCCCTCGCGGTGGGCCTAGACGGCCAGGTCGGCCAGGTGGCGCCGGGACAATTCGCCGATATCACGGTGTGGGACAAAGATCCGGTCGCCGACATCGCCATCTTGCAAGACAGCAAAAACCTCGCCTGGGTGATCAAGGACGGCAAGATCGTCGATCTCGATGGGCGTGACGAGATGCTGACGTTCCAGCAGGCCGCGGAATAACGCTCGCGATCATGAGCGAAATCGCGCGGTTGAGTATCGAGATCGACGATGTGACGCCGCGCGTGGTGCGCGTCGTCGAAGTGCCGGCCGACATCCGCCTCGACGATCTGCATTTCGTGCTGCAAATCGCCATCGGCTGGCAGAACGGCCATCCGTTCGAATTCCGCATCGGCGACAAAGTGTGGGGACAGCCGGATCGCGACGCTGAAATTAGTCCGACGCCGGCCGAGCGCGCCACGCTCGCCGATATTCTCGCCCACGGCGACATCTTCAAATACGACTACGTGTTCGGCGAGGATTGGCAGCACACTGTCACGCTGCTGTCGCGCGCCGGCGCGCAGCCTGAC
This sequence comes from Xanthobacteraceae bacterium, assembly GCA_050010715.1. GTDB lineage: Bacteria > Pseudomonadota > Alphaproteobacteria > Rhizobiales > Xanthobacteraceae > BOG-931. The sequence goes on from JBEKKM010000015.1 coordinate 16,614, forward strand.
ATGCGCTATCCGAACCTCATCAGCGCCGAGGGCCGCTGCCCGCCGGCGGATATCGGCGGGCCGGTCGGCTACGAGACCTATCTGCGCAGCATCGCCGATCCGAACAGCGTCGATCACGAGGACATGCTCGACTTCGACGCGCCGGATTTCGATCCGCACGTGGTCGACGCCGCGGCGTTGCGACAGAACCTGGCCGATCTGACGCGCTATATCAGCCGCAAGCCGCACACCCGCGAGGCGGCAGGGAGATAAGACGCATGCAGTTCGGCGTTCAGTTTTTTCCCAATTTCCGGCCGAGCGACAAGAGCGCCGCGGAGTATTTCGCGGAAAGCCTTGCCGTGGCCGAAGAGGCCGAGACGCTCGGCTATACGCATGCGCGTTCGGTCGAGCACTATTTCGAGCGCTATGGCGGCTATAGCCCCAATCCGATCGTGTTTCTGTCGGCGGCGGCGGCGCGCACCAAAAAAATACGGCTGGTCACCGGCGCGGTCGTGCCGGCGTTCAACAATCCGCTAAAACTTGCCGGCGAGATCGCGATGCTCGATGCGATTTCCGGCGGCCGCTTCGACGTTGGCTTCGCCCGCGCCTTTCTGCCGCATGAATTTCGGCGCTTCAACATTTCGCCCGACGAATCCGTCGCCCGCTTCCGCGAAGGGCTTGAGCAGATCGAGCTGTTGTTGACGCAGGAGAACGTCACCCACCGCGGCCAGTTTCATGCCTTCGAGAACGTCACCTCGCTGCCCCGGCCAACGCAAAAGCCGCGACCGAAATTTTATATCGCCTCGACGCGCACCGCGGATTCGTTCGAATTTGCCGGCCGCGCCGGCCACGCGCTGATGTCGATCCCGATCGGCCCGCTGAAGGATTTGATCCCGATCTATCGCAAGGCCTGGCGCGACGCCGGTCATCCCGGCGACGGCGAGGTCATGATCGCCTTCCATATGTTCTGCCACGAGGATGCAAAACTCGCCCGCGAAATCCCGCGCCGCCAGTTCGAGGATTATTTCGCCGCTTTGTTCGAATCCGCCGGCGAATGGACGCAGGGCACTTCGTCCAAGGATTACAAAGGCTACGACGTCTCGATCAGCCGGATGAAGAATTTCACCCTGGAAACCCAGATCGAAGCCGGCGGCGCCTGGGTCGGCACGCCGGACGAGATCAAAGCCACCATCCGCCGCCTCGAAGGCGTCATCGGCAAGTTCGAGCACGCCTCGCTACAAATCAATTTCGGCACGCTCGATTTTGCCGAGGCGCAAAAATCGATGCGGCTGTTCGCCAAGGACGTGATACCGGAGTTTTCCTAAAAACCTGGATCAAAGCATGGCCGGACCATTAGCGGGCTTTCGCATTCTCGATCTGACTTCGGTGGTCGCAGGGCCGCTAGCGACCCAGATGCTCGGCGACATGGGCGCCGACGTCATCAAGATCGAGGCGCCCGAGGGCGATGCGCCGCGCCATACCGGCCCGGCGCGTTCGCCGAACATGGCGGCGCTGTTCATGGGGCTCAACCGCAGCAAGCGCTCGCTGGTGCTCGATCTCAAAAAGCCCGCCGCCGCGGAAGCGTTGTGGCGGCTGATCGATGGCGCCGACGTTTTCGTGCATTCGATGCGGCCGCAGAAGATCGAAAAGCTCGGCTTCGCGCATAAAGCGGCGTGTGCGCGCAATCCGCGTCTCGTTTACGCGGCGCTGCACGGCTACCGCGACGGCGGCCCCTATAGCGGCCAGCCGGCCTATGACGACGTTATCCAGGGCCAATCCGGAATCGCCGCCCTGATGTCGGTCGGTGGCGAGCCGCGCTACGCGCCGACCATCCTGGCCGATAAAATCTCCGCGCTGGCGATCTCCAACGCCATTTCGGTCGCCTTGCTGGCACGCGAAAAAACCGGCCGCGGCCAGTTCGTCGAAATCCCGATGTTCGAGCAGCTGGTGTCGTTCGTGCTCGCCGAGCATCTGTTCGGGCACAATTTCGTGCCGCCGATCGGATCGCTCGGCTATACCCGCGTCACCGGCGCCTGGCGCCGGCCATACAAGACCAAGGACGGCTATCTGTGCATGATGGCCTACACTGAGCGGCACTGGCGCAAGTTCTGGCCGGCGGTCGGCAAGCCGGAAATTTGCGACGATCCGCGGTTTTGCAGCATCGCGGCGCGCAGCCACAACGTGGTCGCGCTCTACGAGCTTGCCGGCGCGTGCCTGCTCGACAAGACCACGGATGAGTGGATCGCGCTGCTTCGGGATCTTGAAATTCCTTGCGCACGAATGTCGAGCCTTGACGACCTGCTCACCGATCCGCAGCTCGCGGCAACAGGCTTTTTCAAGCACGCCACGCATCCGAGCGAGGGCGAAATCATGTTCACCGAACCCCCTGTGCGCTTCAGCGAAACTCCCACCTCGACCGAGCGGCTGCAGCCGCGCCTCGGCGAGCATAGTTTTGAAGTATTGCGCGAGGCCGGGTTCAGCGAGAACGAGATCAAGGCGCTGGCCGCTTCGGGCGCGACCGTAGACGGCAGCGTGAAGGCGCAAGCGGCGGAATAGAGACTGCGTTTCCCGGATGCGGTGCAGCGCGCAGCGGTGCACCGCTGATCCGGGATCGCTCCGGACTCGGCGTCTGTAACGATCCCGGGTCTGCAGCGCACCACTTCGTGCTGCGCTGCGCCCGGGAAACATCCAAAAATTACGACTCCAACGCGTTCGGCGCGTAAAGCTCGCCGATCTCGATCAGCCGCGGGGTGAGTCCCTGCTCCAGCGAATATTGCGCGATTGTTTCCATCACCTTGCGGTTGGCCTTGACGCCGTGGTGCAGCAACGGCGTTTTCGCATCGCCGGATAACAAACCGGTGGCGAGGTGATATTCGACGTGCTCGATGCGTTGCGCATTGGCGATGTCGTTCGCCTTGTTGAAAGCCTTGAGCAGGTTGAGCACCACCCACGGCTCTTTCTCATAGATATCGCGCCGCACCACGGCCTGGTGATTGATCGGGAAAATCCCGGTCTTGCGGTAATAGCGGATGCCCTCCGCTGCCGGATCGGGAAACAGATATTTGAAATCGGGATGATGCGCGAGATCGGCGCGGCTGCGGTCGACAAGGTTGCGGCCGGAGAGATAATGCACCGTGGCATCGAGGTCGCCTGCGAGCATCATCGCGCCGAGACTCGAATCCGCGGGGACCTGATGCACGACGACGCCGGTCGGCGGCTTGAAGCCGGTGGCGCCGCCGTGGCTTTTTTCCGGCGTGCGCTCCATCCAGAATTCCATGTCTTTGGGATGCACGCCGAATTCGTGCTGCAGCACGCCGCGCGTCCACAATGCCGCGGTCTGCTGATATTCCGGCACGCCGACCCGCTTGCCCTTCAGATCGGCGGGCTTCTCGATGCCGGATTTGCGGCTGACCAGAATCGTGGTGTGGAAAAACCGCCGCGTGGTGAAGATCGGCAGGCCGACGAAACGGGTATCGCCCTGCCCGGTCACGATCATGAACGAGGAGCACGACATTTCCGACACGGCGAATTCGGCAAAATGCAATTGCCGCCAGAACAGCTCCGACGGATGCAAGACGGTCGGGATCAGATCGATGCCTTCCGGCTTCACCGTGCCGTCGAGGATCGGCCAGGTGCGCGGATTGTTGGTGATGCCGATGCTCAACTGCAGGTTCATGTGGGTGCTCGTCGGTGGGCGGGGCCGGATCATAACATGGCGGTTTGTCTGGCAATGCATGGCTAACATGCCGCACGCGCCGGTCGGTACCATTCGTCCGGGCCTCATGCGATGATCGCGCCGGCAATGAGGGGGCATGGATGAAGGCTGCAACGCGCGTTTGCGCCATTGCGATGCTTGCTTCCATCGGTGCCGCGCGCCTTGCCGACGCGGCCGACATCCACGTCTATAGCACCGGCGCTCCGGCCATGGCGGCCAAGGCGGTCGCTGAGAATTTTGCCAAAGCCACCGGCCATCGTTTGATATTCACCGTCGGACAGCCAGCGACCATCGAAAGCGATCTCGATGCCGGCGCCAAGGCCGACATCGTCATCCTGCCGTCGCCGGTGGTGGCGATGCTGGGCGGCACCGGTGCCTTGCGTGCCGGCAGCACTGTCGATCTCGCCCGCGTCGGCATCGGTGTCGTCGTTCGCACCGGCGCAAGCGCCCCCGATATTTCCGATGCCGCCGCTATTCGCAAGCTGTTGCTCACCGCGCGCTCGATCGTTTATCCCGATCCGACCTCGGGCGGCGGCTCGGCGGGGCGCGCCATCGCCCACATGATCGAAGAGATGGGCTTGACCGAGACGGTGCGGCCGAAGCTGACGCGCACCTCGGCGATCGGCGGCGGCGTCGCGCTGGTCGCCGGCGGCAATGCCGAGGTCGGCTTGTTTAACATCAGCGAGATCCTGCCGATCCAGGGCGTGCAACTGGTCGGACCGCTGCCGGCGGAATTGCAGAACTATATCGTGTTCAGCGCCGCGATCCCGGTCCGCAATACGGCGCCGGAGCCGGCTTTAGCCTTCATCCAAGCGCTCGCCGCGCCGGCGGCGCGCGATGCTTGGCGAAACGCCGGTATGGAGCCGGTCGCGGCGGCGCGCTAAGCGTGATGATTTTAGAATGCTGCTTGCGCACGGCCGGTTGAGAACTCGCAGAGGCAGAGCAACGCATTGATCGCAACGGACAGCGAGCGCTTCCGGTCTATTGATCCTGTCAAGGGCGCGAAGCGCCGCCCATAGCGCGTCGAAGACGCGCGTAAACGCGTTAATGGGCGGTCGAAGACCCTTGACAGGATCAATAGACCGGAACAGGGGCAGCCGTTGCGATCAATGCCGTCCCGCGACCACTTGGAACGCGGTGAAGCTTGGGTAACAGAAGCGCGTAAATCAGCGCGCGCCAGCACTTGCCTCACCACTTCGCCGGGCGCTTCTCCAGGAAAGCCCGAATACCCTCCTGCGCCGCCTCCGTGGTCACGACATCGCAGAAATCCTCGACCGCTTCCGCAATGCTGCGCCGATAATCGTTCTGGCGCATGAAGGCCGAGCGAGCGAGACGGACCACCGCCGGCGATTTCGCGGCGAAGTCCGCCGCCAGCGCATTGGCGGCCCCATCGAGTTCGGTGTCCGCAACGACTTTGCTGACGAGGCCGAGTTCGTAGGCCTCATGCGCGTCGAAAGTCCGGCCGCTGAACAACAGCTCGAAAGCGCGGTGGCGGCCGGCAATGCGCGGCAGATGGGCAAAATGAATGGCCGGCAGCACGCCGATATTGATTTCCGGATAGCCGAAGGTCGCCTGTTGGCCGGCGAGAATGACGTCGCAGGAAATCGCCATGGTCATGCCGCCGCCGCGCGCCGAGCCGCCGACGGCCGCGATCGAGGGCTTGCCGAGATTGCATTGGCACTCATGCAGCTCGACATAGAGCGCGTGGACGAATTCGCGAACTTGTGCGCGGGATTTTCCGAGCAGCACGGCGAGGTCGAGACCCGCGCAAAAATGCCGAGCCACGGCGCTCGAGAGCACGACGGCGCGCGCCTCGTCATCGGCAGCCGCCTGCCGCAAGGCGGCAATGACGGCGCGGATCATGTCGAGGCTCAGCGCATTGACGGGCGGACGATCGAGAACGATGTGCGCTACGCGTTCGGCAACCGCATAGCGCACCGCGTCCGACATGACCGATCAATCTCAATAACGATACGGCGCGATCTCGAGATGCGGGAAGGCTGAGAATACGCCCGGCACATGGGTCGCCGCTGCCACATGCAGCATCGACGAATCGAGCTTGGCATAGCTCGTGGCACCAAGCAGGCCCATCGAGCGGATGACCTCATCCTCGAGCAGCTCGAGCATGCGCACGATGCCGGCCTGGCCGCCGGCCGCGAGCCCGTAACATTGCATGCGGCCGAGCCCGATGAGATCGGCACCTATGGCTTTCGCCTTGACGATATCGCTGCCGCGATAGAAGCCGCCGTCGACGATGATCTTGGCACGACCGGCAACCGCCTCGACGACTTCCGGCAATACATCGGTCGAGCCGCGGCCATGATCGAGCTGACGACCGCCGTGATTGGAGACGAAGACGAAGTCGACGCCATGATCGAGGCAAAGCTTGGCGTCTTCGGCGGTGGCAATGCCTTTGATGGCGAGCGGGATCTTGAACTTCGACTTGATGCGCTCGACGGTCTTCCAATCGAGCGCCTCCTGGAACTCGCGGCCCGAGGCGCGGCGTCGGCCGCCGGTGATGTGGCGCTTGGCGATATCGCGCTCTCGCCGGCTGTAATGGGCGGTATCCACCGTGAGACAGAAGACGCTGTATTTGTTGGCGATGGCGCGGGCGACGTGATCGTCGACCCAGGCCGCGTCGCCCCGCACATAGAGCTGGAACATCCGAAACGCGTCGGGCGCTGCCTGGGCCACGCCTTCGAGGCCGGGGTCGCAGACCGAGCTCAGCATATGGGCGATGCCGAATTCGCCGGCCGCCTTGACCACTGGCGCGGCGCCCTCGGGATGGAAGCTTTCCAAGGTGCCGACCGGGCACAGCACGATCGGCAGCCGCAGCTTGCGGCCAAGGAGTTCGGTTGAAGCATCGACCTTGCTGACGTCACGCAGCACGCGCGGCCGGAACGCCACCGTGTCGAGCGCCATGCGGTTTCTTCGCAGTGTCGTCTCGGTCTCGACGCCGCCGACGATGTAGTCCCAGGCGTTCTGATTGAGGTTCTGCCGCGCCTTGGCGACGATCTCGTGCAGGTTGAGGAATTCGTTGCGTTCGTACGCCGCTTTGAGACGGGCGGCTTCGTCCAATTTCTCAGTGCTCATTGTGGGGATACGCGTTGCTGGTTGCGGGGCAGGGTTGGGGACTTTAGCCTGGGGCCTGGGCGTAAAGAAGGGCCACCTTGGTCCGTTTTTTCAATGACTTGCGGTGGCGGTCCCGAGAGGACTCGAACCTCTGACCTTCGGTTTAGGAAACCGCTGCTCTATCCGGCTGAGCTACGGGACCGCGATCGACGCGCCGATATAGCATAAGCCGCCGCGCCGGCATCCAGGTATGCCGTAGTACCGCCGTATTCCGGCCGTTCGCTTGAGGGTGATGGTGGGACGGCGTTGTGGGGTCTTTTTGGTCGCTGCGCTGGCGGTCAAGTTTGCAGCTGTGTACGGCTGTTCCGGCGCGATGGCGCAGGAGCAGTCGACTGTCGCCCCTGCATGTGGCGGCGACATGATTGCGCACGGCATCGCCAAGCGCGTCATCGACGGCCGTACTTTCATACTCGATGACGGCCGCGAAGTCCGCTTGGCCGCAGTCGAAGTGCCGCCCATTGAAACCGGCGCCGCGCCGGGCGCTGCCGCCAAGGCCGCGCTCGATGCGCTCATCGGCGGCGACGACATCGTGCTGCGGCGCGCCGACATCGAAACCGACCGCTACGGTCGCCTTGTCGCCTATGCTTATGCGGTGCGCGACGGCGACGAGCTATTCGCCCAAGGCGAGCTGATCGCCTCGGGTTTTGCCAGGGTCGGCGACCATGTCGGCAGCCGCGCCTGCGCCTCGGATCTGCTCAAAAGCGAAAACGCGGCGCGGGCGGCCAAGCTTGGCCTCTGGGCCGATTCGCATTATGACGTGCTCGATGCCGAGACCCCCACGGATGTGCTGGCGCGGCGAGGCCGATTTGCGCTGGTCGAGGGCAAGGTGGTCTCCGTGCGGGAAAGCGGGGCCACGATCTACGTGAATTTCGGGCGGCGCTGGTCCGAGGATTTCACCGTTACGGTCCTGAAACGAAATGAGCGCAATTTCACGGCTGCCGGCCTCGATTTGAAGGCGCTCGCGGGCCGCCGCGTTCGAGTCCGCGGCTTTATCGAGGCCCGCGGCGGGACCGGGCGGAGTCCTTGGATCGAAGCGGACTATCCGGAGCAGATCGAGACTGCAGACGCGAGGTGAATGTTGGTGACGTGACGGTGCAACGGGGACGTTCGGGGATGGCAGGTATACGGCTTTGGCATGCCGGCGCAGCAATCGCGGCGCTGCTGCTGGCGGCGTGCACCTCCTCGCCGCCGCCGGTCGCGCCGCAGGCCGCCGTGGTGGCGCCGGTCAAGCCGGCGGAGAGCGAGCTGCCGGCCGCGGTGGCGCGCGAGCATCAGCGCATCCTCGCGGCCTATGGCGGCGTCTATAACGATCCCCGCCTGCAAGCCATGATCGAGCAGACCGTGGAGCGCCTGGTCGCGGCTTCGGAAAAGCCCGACCAGCACTACAAGGTCACGATGCTGAATTCGCAGTCGGTCAATGCCTTCGCCTTGCCGACCGGCCAGATCTACGTGACGCGCGGCCTGATCGCGCTCGCCAACGACGAATCCGAGCTCGCCTCCGTCCTCGCCCACGAGATGGGCCACGTCATCGCGCGGCACGCCGAACAACGCGAGGAAGAAGCGCGCAACGCCGATCTCGCCAGCCGCACCATCACCGACGTCGTCTCCGACCCGGAAGTCGGCGCGCTGGCGCTGGCGAAATCGAAACTCAAGTTGGTGAACTTTTCGCGGTCGCAGGAATTCGAGGCCGACGCACTCGGCATCGGCATCGCGGCGCGCGCCGGCTACGATCCCTACGGCGCGGTGCGTTTCCTCACCTCGATGGAGCACAATTCCGAGCTCAAGGCGCAGCAAAGCAGCGCCATCAATCCGGCCGCGCCCGACTTTCTGTCGTCGCATCCGGCGACGCCGGAGCGCATCACCAATGCACTGGCCAATGCCCGCCAATATCGGGCGCCGGCCGCCGACACGCCGGCGGATCTGGCCAAGGCCAAGGCCACCTATTTCGGCAATATCGACGGCATCGTGTTCGGCGAGGATCCGCACGAAGGTTTCGTGCGCGGCCGGCGCTTCCTGCATCCAAAACTCGGCTTCACATTCACGGCGCCCGACGGCTTTGCGCTCGACAACACCGCGCAGGCGGTGCTCGGGGTCAAGCACGGCGGCGGCCAGGCGCTGCGTCTCGACGTCGTGCGCGTGCCGGCGGAGCAGACGCTCGCCGCCTATCTCACCTCCGGCTGGATCGAAAACATCGATCCCGCAACCGTCGACGACATCGTCATCAACGGCTTCCCCGGCGCCACCGCGGCGGCGAAAGGCGACCAGTGGGACTTCCGCCTCTATGCCATCCGCTACGGCAGCGACGTCTATCGCTTCATCTTCGCCACCAAACATCGTACGCCCGAGACCGACCGCGCATTTCGCGAATCGATCGGCACGTTCCGCCGCATGAGTCTCGCGGAGATCGAGCAGGCTAAGCCGTTACATCTTTTAGTGGTAACGGTTGCGCCGGGCGACACGGTGGAGAAGCTGGCCAGCCGCATGGCGGTAACCGACCGCGCCGTCGAGCGATTCCGCGTGCTCAATGGGCTCGAACCCGACGAAAAATTGCGGCCGGGCAGCGAAGTTAAGATCGTCGTCGAGTAAGCCCCTCTTCCGCCTGTTCCATTGCCGGCGCATCTGCTATCTTGCCAAATAAGAACGGGCTGAATGGCCTTGGGGGGAATGCTTATGCGGATCGTGAAGGGGATATTTCCCTTCGTCGTGACATTTATGACCGTAGTCGCCGTCACGATGATTTTGTTTTATTTCAAGCTCGCAGGCGTCGGCCCGCATCATCCGATCTTCTTCTATCTCTTGCCCATCGCGCTGGTCGCAATTCTCTTCGGCAGCCTGCCGGCGACGCTGTTCGCGGTCGCGGCCACTTTCTGCAGCGCCTACTTTCTCTACGATCCCATCTACAGCTTCCAGATCGCCAATCCGCGGGAACTGGGCGATCTGGTCTGTTTCGCGGTGCTGGCCCTGATGGCGGTCAAGTGCACGTTCGAGCTGTTGCGGCCGGCCGGCAAAATGCCCGCGGCAAGGGCCCGTTACGGACGGCCATAAGACGAAGTCCGCGGGCTGGATATCAGCCCGGCAAAGACCATTCACGTCGCGATATCAGAACTGCGTGGCGAGCTGATCCAAGCCCATGACGTGAGCGAGATTGCGCACCTCGTCTTTTTGCTCGGAATTGAAGCTCATGATCAGCGGGATGGCCGCGGATTTGAGATCGCGCACGTCGACGCCGTCGGCATCGGCCGAGGCAACTTGCGTGTTCGCCGGTGCGCCGTGCCGGCGCGCTTCGCGCGAACGCGTATAGGCGATATTGCGCAGCGCGGCTTCGACCGCCGGCCACATCTGTTCCTGATCTGGCGTCAGATGCAGCCGCGTTTTGATGCTGGCGATCTGCGCGTCATTGAGCATCAAACCGGTAGCCCGGTCATCACGGTTATGCACGGCGACTGCGATCGCCTTGACGCCGTTCGGCCGCTTCGCGGCCGGTGCCGGTTGCGGCAACGTCTGTTCGGCGGAGGCCATTTGCATCGGCGCTTGCGGAGCGGACAGGAGCGGAGTGGAAGCCTGTTGCACTGGCGTTTGCGCACCGGATGCCTGTGGAACCAGAGGCTGCGGACTGAACAACGCAAGCTGGGTATTGCCCATCGCCGCGGCGTTCGCCGATGTTGCGAATGCGACCGTCAGCGGCGACGCCTCATCCAAATCTTGCGGGAAGCGCAGTGCCACGGCCTGGGCGGCCGAAAGCTCAGAGCTTCGCGGAACCGATCCGTTCCAGCCGCCGATCACGTAACCGGCAAATCCCGCGACAACGATTGAAAGCACCCGACCGCGCTTTAACGCCTGCCTTCGCCGCATACTCGGCGCCCCCTATCTTCCCACGCGTCTCCCCACGCGTAACCGCCACCTATGTCCTTTCAAATGAAGATTAATTTATGGCTAAGACTGGGCATGTGTGGGGAAGCTTCGAGAACAAAAGTCGAATCCACAGGACACAATGAAAAAGCCCGGCATTTCTGCCGGGCTTTCGCATGATTTTGTCGTCAAAAGCGGGCTAGGCCGCCTCTTCCTCGACCACGGCCTCTTCTTCCGCCTCGGGCTTGGGACCGCGCCGCGGGCCCTTGGCCAGCGCCGCCTCGATCTCCTTGATCGCCTCGGTCTCGGTGATGCGCTGCACCGCCGACACTTCGCGCGACAGCCGGTCGAGCGCCGCCTCGTAGAGCTGGCGCTCCGAGTACGACTGCTCCGGCTGGGTGTCCGACCGGAACAGGTCGCGCACCACCTCGGCGATGGCGACGATGTCGCCGGAATTGATCTTGGCCTCGTATTCCTGCGCCCGGCGCGACCACATGGTCCGCTTGATGCGCGCGCGGCCCTTGAGCGTCTCGAGCGCCCGCTTGACCATCGGCGTCTCGGCAAGCTTACGCATGCCGACTGACATCACTTTCGACGTCGGCACCCGCAGCGTCATCTTGTCCTTAACGAAGTTGATGACGAACAGCTCAAGCCGCGCGCCGGCGACCTCCTGCTCCTCGATGGACACGATCTGGCCGACACCGTGAGCCGGATAGACGATGAATTCGTTGGTCTTGAAGCCTTGTCGTTGGGTAGTCTTCTTCGCATTCATTCCCAAAGCTGCTCCTTCCGCCTCCGGCTTTTGCCGGTGAGGGGGCTTGGCCACGCGAACCCGGTTCCGGGGAACACTCCGCGTGGACGGTGATGCCCTCCGGCTGACACGGGAGGACGTTTTGCCGGCCTTCCGGCTCACGCCGGCCGCACTTTTCTTCGACCGATGACGAGTTTTCTCTGCCACAGCTCTCGCGTGGGTCTCACGCCTCTATTGACGGTTCCTCGGAAACGCCCCTCGGAAAAATAAGCTCCCGGCGGACCGAGAGCGGCATATCGGGGGTGTTCTTCATTATGAAATGCCCTTATATCACATTTTCAGCTAAAAACAAAGCCTTATGGCGTTGCGAAAGCGTCGCACGCCGAAACCCTTAATGGTGGTTAACGATAGCGGATTCGGCGCTGTTTTCAGTCGCCGGAACCCGGATTCGACGAAAAATGTTCGTCGAATTTGTTGGCTACCCCCTCCCACTCCTTGGCGTCGGCCGGGGGCTCCTTTTTGGCCGTGATATTCGGCCATGATTTGGCGTATTCCGCGTTGATCGTCAGCCACTTCTCGACGCCGGGCTCGGTATCGGGCTTGATCGCATCGACCGGACATTCCGGCTCGCAGACCCCGCAATCGATGCATTCATCGGGGTGGATGACCAGCATATTTTCGCCCTCGTAGAAGCAATCCACGGGGCAGACTTCGACGCAGTCCATGTATTTGCATTTGATGCAATTGTCGTTGACGATATAGGTCATATCCACACTCTGAACGGACTTTTTGCGAGCCTTGCTCCTATCGCATGGGGTATGCGCGCGCAAGTTTTGCGACCGCCCCGTGCGGTTATTCAGGTCAGGTCGTCATATAGGGTCTGGGCGGTGGTCGCGGGACCCCGGCGCTCGACAAAACCCCTGACTTTGAGCACCCGAACGCTGCGGTCGAGCGCCACCGTAATGACATCGCCGGTCCGGACCTGGCGGCTCGGCGCGGCGACCCGGGCGCCATTGACGCGCACATAGCCGGCGCCGGCCAGCGCCGCTGCATCGCCGCGGGTACGCACCAGCCGGGCATGCCAGAGCCACCGGTCGATGCGCTGGCGGTCTTCGGCGCCCACTCAGCGGCGCTCCTTGGCGTCGGCCTCGAGCTGCGCCTTCAAGGCGGCGAGTTTTGCAAAGGGCGAATTCGGATCCGGGGCTTTTTCGCGCTCGCGGCGCTCGAAACGCTGCGGACGGGCGGGCCGTTCCCGATCGCGATCGCGCGGCGGCCGGTCGAACCGCTGCTCGGGTTTGTTCCGGCGATGGTGGCGCTGATGACGTTTCGCGTGTGGCTGCTCGGTCGCGACGCTCTCCGGGCCTGACGGCGAAGCTTCGGTCGGCGCCGCGGCAACGGCGGCAGTGGCCTCGTCCGGCTGGCGTGGCGCGCCCTGCTCCGCGACTTTTTGCCGGCCCGCTTCGCGGCGTTTGAAGCGCGGACGGCGCGCGCCTTCGGGCCGGGCCGCCCGGCCCGGTCGCCAGACTTCGATCATGACCGGCTCTTCAGCGGGCTTGTCCGACGCCACGTCGGGACCCGCTTCAGCCACCGTGCTCAATGATGTTGCCGCCGTTTCAGTTTCTTCGATTGCCCCCGCCGGGCTCGCTGTCACAATAAATTCCGCCGCCGGCTGCAGCGCCGCTTCCAAGGGTTCCTGGACCGCGGCGTGGCTGACTTCGGGAGCGCTCTCGCGCGCCGCCGCTTCGCCTTCGACTGCTGACGGCGTTTGAACCTCCGGATTGCCTTCCGCCGGCGCCGCGGTTTCGACCGGCGCGGCGACCTGTTCGGCCGGCGCGGCGACTTGCGCGGGCTCCGCGGGCTTCGGCCGCCGCTCCATGCGGTAGCCGAGCGACCGCAGGATCGAAGCAAAATCCTCGCCCGAGGCGCCGGTCAGCGACGTCATGCCGTTGACCACAGTGAAGCCGCCGCCGACCACTGCACCCGCGGGTTTCGTTCCAGGCGCACCTTCGCGCCACGACAGCGCGGGGCGGATCAGATCGGCCAAGCGCTCCAGAATATCGACGCGCACCGCGCGCTCGCCGCTGACCCGATAGCCGGCGGTGCCGTAGAGCGCGGCGTCGATGTCGCGATTGACCGGGATCGAGGTGCGGCCGGAGCCGGCGAGATGCAACAGATCGTCGAGGCCTTTGCTCTGCGGTCCGTCATGCGCCAGCGCCCACAGCTGCGCGGCGAGCGCCCGCGGCCCGGGCTTGAGCAGCGCCGGGATGTAGATGTGATAGGCGCCGAAGCGCACGCCGTATTTACGCAAGGAAGCGCGCGCCGGCTGCTCCAGCCCTTTGACGTCTTCGGCGACTTTCTGCCGTTCGAGCACGCCGAGCGCCTCGACCAGTTGGAAGGCGACGCCGCGCGCGATGCCGGTGACGTCCTCGGCCGCGGACAGCACGAACAATGGGCCGAGCAGCTTTTCCAGATGGGATTTGACGAAAGCATCGAGCCGCGCCTCCACCGCATCGCGCGGCGCACCGGTCAAATGCTCGTCGGCGATGACGCGGACTCGCGGTTTCAAAACTTGCTCGCCGGCGATGAGCTTGCCGACCGCAGCGCCGGTCCAGCGAATGGCACCGTCGGAGGCGAGCGCGAATTGCTCATCGGGCGCTTCGGCGAGCCGCGTGGCGCGCGCGCTGATTTCGCCGGCAAGCGCTTTCTGCGCCGCGCTCTGCAACGCTTTGGCCTCCGAGCCGCCCGACGACGCATCGGCGACGAACAGGAAACCGTCGAGCCGACCGATGACATGGCCCTCGACCACGACATCGCCGGTCTTGTTGATCTCCGGCTCCAGCGTTGCGTTTTCGCGCAACCGCCGCATCAGCACGCTGGTGCGGCGATCGACGAAACGCTCGGTGAGCCGCTCGTGCAGCGCGTCCGAGAGCTTATCCTCGACGCCGCGCGTAATGCCTTGCCAGTGCTCGGGATCGGCGAGCCAATCCGGCCGATTGGCCACGAAGGTCCAGGTGCGGACGTGCGCGATGCGGGTCGACAGCGTATCGATATCGCCGTCGGTGCGATCGTTCTCCGCGATCTGGCGGGCGAACCAATCGGTCGCGACCTTGCCCTCGCGTTGCAAATAACCGTACAGCGTGACCACGAGCTCGGCGTGGTTCGCCGGCGCGATCTTGCGATAGTCGGGAACCTGGCAGACGTCCCACAGCCGCTCGACGTCGGCCGGCTTCGTCGTCCAGGCGCGCACCTCATCCTCGCGCGAGGCGTGATCGAGCACCAGAATATCTTCCGCGGTCGGCGCGCGCGCGAGCGCGGCCTCGGTCGGCGCCATCGCGAGTGTCGCCTGCAAGGCGCCGATCGAGGAGAAGTCGAGATCGGTGTTGCGCCACTGCACCAGCTTCACCGGCTCGAATGTGTGCGACTCCAGCGCTTGCACCAGCTCATTCTCGAACGGCGGGCAGCGGCCGGTGGTGCCGAAGGTGCCGTCGCGCTGCGCGCGGCCGGCGCGGCCGGCGATCTGCGCCAGTTCCGACGGGCTCAATTTGCGGAATTGATAGCCGTCGAACTTGCGGTCGGAGGCAAACGCGATGTGATCGACATCGAGATTGAGCCCCATGCCGATGGCGTCGGTCGCCACCAGGTAGTCGACTTCGCCCGCCTGATAGAGCTCGACTTGTGCGTTACGGGTCCGCGGCGACAGCGAGCCGAGCACCACCGCGGCGCCGCCACGCTGGCGGCGGATCAATTCGGCGATGGCGTAGACTTCCTCCGCCGAGAACGCGACGACGGCCGAGCGGCGCGGCAGCCGCGTCAGCTTTTTTTCGCCGGCGAAGGTCAATTGCGACAACCGCGGCCGGCTGACGATGCTGGCGCCGGGCAACAGCCGCTCGACGATCGGCCGCATAGTGGCGGCGCCGAGCACCAGCGTCTCCTCGCGGCCGCGCCGGTTGAGCATGCGGTCGGTGAAAACGTGGCCGCGATCGAAATCGGCGGCGAGCTGGATCTCATCGACGGCGAGGAAGGCGACGTCGAGATCGCGCGGCATGGCCTCGACGGTGGCGACCCAAAACCGCGGATTAGGCGGCTTGATCTTTTCCTCGCCGGTGACGAGCGCCACGGCGTCGGCGCCGACGCGCTCGACGGCGCGGTTATAGACCTCGCGAGCCAACAGGCGCAGCGGCAGGCCGATCAGGCCCGAGGAATGCGCCAGCATTCGCTCGATCCCCAGATGGGTCTTTCCAGTATTGGTCGGCCCCAACACGGCGGTGACGCCGGCGCCACGGGCGCGCAGGTCACGATCGACGGGCGGCGAGAAGGAAATCGGCATCAACAGTCCGGCATGGCGCCCCGCTCGTGCCTCCGCCGCTGGCGCGGCAGGAGGATGGGGCATGGCTTGTGTATCACAACGCGACGCTGGAAAGACCTGTGCTTAACATGTGGAACGAGTCTGGAACGAATCGCGGCCGAATCGGCGACTCTCGTGCTGTTCGAGTTCGTTCACCGCGATATATGGCGCCGTAGCCGCCCTTGTACACCAGATCGGGTGTAATGAGCGATTTTGCTGCGTCGTTTTGGCGCCCAAAACGTTAACGCGGCGGCGGATCACGATTCCTTGGCGAGTCAAGAGGCTGCCTCCTGTGGATAACGGGGACGCCGATGGCCAGCGCCCAACATGGGTGGCCGGCGTGGCTTCGTCGAGATTATGCGACACGGGTATTGCGCCTGCGCGACGGCCGCGATTACTGGGTTTTCGCGCTGATGCTGGGATGAGGCGCTTGCGCCGACGCGACGAATTGATTGGCCTGCAATACGCCCATGCCGAGCGGCGTCGGCATCGAGAAGCGGAACGGCACCAGCACTCGGGTGCCGGAGATCGGCGCCAGCCAGACCTCGGCGTCGCGCAGCGCGACGAGATATTTGATCACCGGCCGTTCCGGCACGTAGCCGGAGATCGGCTCGAAATAAACCGCGCAAACCACGGCCGGCCCCTGGTAGCCGCGTTCGGCCTTGACCATTTCCATGCGCTTGAACTCGCTGCGCAGGTCGTAGCGCACGCGGCCGTCGAACACCGCGACCTTGCGGACGCAGGCCTGCGGCGACACCGGATCGCCGTTGCCGCCGACGCGGTTGATGGTCGAACTCATGGGATCGACGACGCCGCGGCGGTCGGCGTCGCTCACCGGAATGCGATCGGGATGTGGGTACAGCGGCGGATCGGCCAACAAATCCTTCACATTGCCGCCGGAGATTGCCATGCGCACGTCATCGATCTTGCCGTGCTCCCAATCGATCGTCGCGACATAGTTCGTCGGCATCGTCTGTTCGCCGCTGAAGCTGCCGCGGCTGGCGCCGGTGCCGCGCGCGCCGGTAAAAATCCGCAGCAGTCCCGCGGTCGCGCCGCTGGCTGCCGCGGTGTACTGATCCTCGGCAATCTCGATGGCCCAGGTGCCGCGACCGATCGGCAGGCCGGCGAGCGTGGCGGTGTACTCGGCTTCCAAATGCGTTTGCGCCGCCGCGACATGGCCGGCATCGGCGGCGAGCGCCGCCATGATGCAAACCGCCGCGGCGAAGGTGGCGGAGACGACGGAGGCGGCATCAAAAGGAAGCCGTTGCGGCAGCACGGACACTGACAGTGTTTCCCCACATGCCGCCGGGTCGGCGGGTCAAAGGCTCGGTTTCACCTATGGGGTACCTTTGCCTGCCGGATATGGCCTAAGCTTGAAACCCCCAAGCCCTTCCTCGTTCGGGAATGCGTCCTTTGTGTGGTTTGGCACGGCCATAAAGGCCATATCCGACATATGCTTGACGCTGCGGAGACCCCTGATTATAGCTCCGCGCATATCCCACATCGTCGTCAGGCGGCGTTTGCCGCGGCGGGGCTTTTGAGGAACGACCACCATGTCATGGCGTTGCGAACTGACCGGAAAGACACGCCAGATTGGCAACCGGGTGAGCCATTCGAACCGCAAGACCAAGCGGCGGTTCCGGCCGAATCTGCTCAATGTCACGCTGCTGTCGGACGCGCTCAGCCGCTCGATCCGGCTGCGGATTTCGGCCAATGCGCTCAAGACCGTCGATCATCGCGGCGGCCTCGACGCGTTTCTGCTCAAGGCCAAAGACGCCGAGCTGTCGCCGCGGGTACTCGAACTCAAGCGCGCAGTGGTGAAGAAGCGCAAGGCGACGGCGTAGTCACGTACGCATAATTTTCGGTCGACCTTGGAGGCCCGCCGCGCGCGGGCCTTGGCGCACGAGTCTTGGCGTTTTGGCGGCGCGGCGCCTACGCCCTGGCGGCGCTCCGGCGAGCGCCATATGCTTGAGCCAACCGACGCCCTGGACCGAAGGAGACAGCCATGTCCGCGCCAGCCCGCAAGGTCGTGCATTCCGACATCAAGCCCGATAATCCGCCGGAGCGCGCCGCGCACTATGTCGATGCGCCGAACCTGCCGTGGGAAAAGACCAAATTCCCCGGCATCCAGATCAAGGTGCTCTATACCGACGGCGACGGCGTCACCACCGCGCTGTTCAAGCTTGAGCCCGGCGCCGTGGTGCCGCTGCACGAGCACACCGCGCTGGAGCAGACCTACGTGATCGAAGGCTCGCTGGAAGATCACGAAGGCAAATGCGGGCCGGGCCAGTTCGTCTGGCGGCCGGCCGGCAATCAGCACGAGGCCGTGGCGCCGAACGGCGCCGTGTTGCTCGGCTTCTTCCTCGGGCCGAACCGCTTCGCCTATGGCGAAAAATTCTTCACCGAGGCGGGCGAGAGATAAGCGCAGAGCATGCCACCGGCCGATCCGCGGGTCGCCGCGCTTGCGGCGGCCGGCGCCATTCGTCTCGCGCTGTTCTTGCCGCAATACGCCGAGGATGCCGCGGGCATTCGTGGCATCGGCACTGGATTCATCGCAATTGAGATTGTGCGGGCACTCGCGGCACGGCTCGGCATCGTGGCGCGGGTTATCAAATATCCCTCGCCCAAGGATGCGGTTGCCGGTTTGCAAGACGGCGCTTGCGACGTGGCATTTCTCGGCATCGAACCGTCGCGCGTCGCCGTCGTGGATTTTTCGCCGGCACTTTTCCAGTTCGACTATTCGCTGCTGGTGCCGGTCGGCTCGACGATCGGGAGCCTCGAAGATACCGATCAGGCGGGACGGCGCATCGGCCTCGTCGACGGTCATGCCTCGGCGCTAGCGCTACGCCGTATCGTCAAGCAAGCTGAGCTGATTGGCGTCGAGCTGCCCGAGAGTGCCTTCGATCTGCTGAGAGATCAGATAGTGGATGCGCTGGCGTTTCCGCGCGATCAGCTCATTGCGTTTGCCGAGCGATTGCCCGGGGCTCGCGTGCTGGCGAAAGGTTACGGCGTAAATCGAGTAGGCATGGCCGTCGCGAAGGGCAGCGCCGGATTGCTATCCTATCTCTCCGACTTTGCCGCAGAGGCAAAAACGACGGGCCTCGTGCGACGCGCCATCGAGCGCGGAGGGTTGGACGGCTTCGACGTTGCAACGGCGTAAACGCGTGATTGCTTTATTGCGTCGAAATCGTCTGCAGCACCGGCAGCCAGGTTTCCTGCTGCTTGGCGACAAAGACTCCGGTCTCGTCAGGAGTCATGGCGTGCGTATAGCTGCCGGTGGCCGCGAGTTTCTTTTTCACGTCCGGATCGGCGACGACCTTGGCAATGTCCGCGCTCACCTTGGAGATAATCGGCGCCGGCGTGCCGACCGGTGCGGCGACGATGAGCCAGCCTGCTGCCGAGAAACCAGGAATGGTTTCCGCCACCGTCGGCAAATCGGGGAGTTCCGCCAGCCGCTGCGGCGAAGCCACTGCGATCAGCTTCACCTGTCCGGCATTCGCCGCGCCGATAATACCGGGATAGCCTTCGATAATCATGGTGACGCGGCCGCCGGCCACATCGGCCAGCGCCGCCGAAGGACCCCCGGTATACGGCACCGGAATGAGTTTGATGCCGGCCTTCTGCTGCAACAGCAGGCCTGTCAGATGCGTCATGCGGCCGACGCCGGAGACTGCGATCGACAGCGTGCCCGGTGCTATTTTGGCGCGATCGATAAGTTCGGGCAGCGTGGTGATGCCGCTTTTAGGATCGACCGAAAGAAACATTGGCTGCTCGGCGATGAAGCCGATCGGCAAAAAATCGCGCGGCAGCTTGACCGGCAGATTGGGCGCCACCGTCGGCAGCGCCACGAAGGTCGACAGCGCGGGCGAATAGAGGGTGTAGCCGTCGGGTGACGCCTCGCTCGCAGCACGCGCGGCGATGCTGCCGTTGGCGCCGGGATGATTGACAACGACCGCCTGCTGTCCCCAAATTTTGCTTAAGCCGTCGGCAACGATGCGCATGGCAACATCCGGACTGGAACCGGCGCCGGCATCGGAGATGATCATCACCGCCTTTTCCGGATAGTTCGTGGTCTGCGCGATTGCCGACGTGGCCACTGGCGGCGCCAGCAGGCACAGGACGGCGATGCACGACAAATACCCGCGAATATTCATGGGTCACTCCCTTACAGATGTTCTTTTTATATTTACGAATGCAGCCGCCGCGGCCGCGCCGGGCGCACGCGTTCCTCGGTCGGGTTGTCCTCGAACAGCTCGGCGAGCTTTTCGGTCATGACGCCGCCGAGCTCCTCGGCGTCGACGATGGTGACGGCGCGGCGGTAGTAGCGCGTCACGTCGTGGCCGATGCCGATGGCGATCAGCTCGACCGGCGAGCGCGTCTCGATATCCTCGATTATCCAACGCAAGTGGCGCTCCAGATAATTTCCCGGATTGACCGAGAGCGTCGAATCGTCGACCGGCGCGCCGTCGGAGATCATCATCAAAATTTTGCGCGACTCCGAGCGCGCGAGTAGCCGCTTATGCGCCCAGTCGAGCGCCTCGCCGTCGATGTTTTCCTTGAGCAAACCCTCGCGCATCATCAGCCCGAGATTTTTGCGCGCACGACGCCAAGGCGCGTCGGCGGATTTGTAGATGATGTGGCGCAAGTCGTTGAGCCGGCCGGGATTGGGCGGCTTGCCGCTGGCCAGCCAGGATTCCCGCGACTGCCCACCCTTCCAGGCCCGCGTGGTGAAACCCAAAATCTCGACCTTGACGCCGCAGCGTTCCAGCGTGCGCGCCAAAATGTCGGCGCAGGTGGCGGCAACCGTGATCGGGCGGCCGCGCATCGAGCCGGAATTGTCCAACAGCAGCGTCACCACGGTGTCGCGGAAGTCGGTATCCTTCTCGCGCTTGAACGACAGCGGATGCATCGGATCGACGATGACGCGCGGCAGCCGCGACGGATCGAGCAGGCCTTCTTCCAGATCGAACTCCCAGGCGCGGTTCTGCTGCGCAAGGAGGAGCCGCTGCAGCCGATTGGCCAGCCGCGCGACGACGCCTTGGAGATGCGAAAGCTGCTTGTCGAGATAGCCGCGCAGCCGTTCGAGCTCTTCCGGCTCGCACAAATCCTCGGCGCCGACGACTTCGTCGAACTTGCTGGTAAAGGGCTTGTAGTCGGGGCCGCGCGGCTCGTTGCGCTGATTGCGCGGCCGCCACGGCTCGGCTGCGGATTCCGAGTCACCCATTTCAGCGTCGTCGGCCATCTCGGCGGCCGGCGCATCGACGGCTTCCGAACTGCTGTCGGGCAGTTCATCGGCGGACGCTTCCGCCTCCGCGCTCATGCGCTCGCTGTCGGCGGAATCGGACGCTTCCCCGCTGTCGCCCTGCTCGTCCTTTTGGTTTTCCTGGTCGCCCTCGTCGCCTTCCTCCTCGTCGGACTCGCTACTGCGGTCCTCGCCCATGTCGAGGCAATCGAGCAGGTCGTGGACGACGTCGCCGAAACGGCGCTGGTCGGTCAGCACGCGTTCGAGCCTGTCGAGATCGCGGCCGGCGCGCTCCTCGATCAGCGGTCGCCACAAATCGACCAGTTTTCGCGCGGCGGCGGGCGGTGCTTCGCCGGTGAGCCGTTCGCGCACCATCATGGCCAGCGCGTCCTCGATCGGAGCGTCGGCACGGTCGGAGATCTCATCGAATTTGCCGCGGTGGAAGCGGTCGTCGAGCATGGCGGTGAGATTCTTGGCGACGCCGCCCATGCGGCGTGAGCCGATGGCCTCGACGCGGGCCTGCTCGACGGCATCGAACACTGCGCGCGCCTGCTGGCCGCCCGGCACCAGCTTCCTGTGCACCGCCGGGTCATGACAGGCGAGCCGCAGCGCGATCGAATCGGCGTGGCCGCGCACGATCGCCGCCTCGCGCTCATTGAGCCGCCGCGGCGGCTCCGGCAGCCGCGCCTTGCCGCCGGCGAGCCCCGGACGCTCGGCCGCGAACGATACTTCGAGATCGCCCTTGCCGGCGATCGCCTTCAAACAAACGCCGACCGCGCGCTTGAACGGTTCGGTCGGCGCTTCCTTTACAGGGGTCTTGGGCTTGATGTTGGAGGACACGGCGGCTCAGCTGAGCGCGACATTGACCGCGGATTCAGGCAGCTCCTGGCCGAAGCAGCGCTGATAGAATTCGGCGACCAGCGGCCGTTCCAGCTCGTCGCATTTATTGACGAAGGTCAGCCGGAAGGCGAAGCCGATGTCGTTGAAGATGTCGGCATTCTCCGCCCAGGTGATCACCGTGCGCGGGCTCATGACGGTGGAGATGTCGCCGTTCATGAAAGCGTTGCGCGTAAGATCCGCCACCCGCACCATCTTGCCGACGATGTCGCGGCCTTCCGCGTTGCGATAGTGCCGCGCCTTGGCGAGCACGATCTCGACCTCGTTGTCGTGCGGCAGATAATTCAGCGTGGTGACGATCGACCAGCGGTCCATCTGGCCCTGGTTGATCTGTTGGGTGCCGTGATAGAGGCCCGACGTGTCGCCGAGCCCGACCGTATTGGCGGTGGCGAACAGCCGGAACGACGGGTGCGGCTTGATCACCTTGTTCTGGTCGAGCAGCGTCAGCCGGCCGGATGATTCCAGCACGCGCTGGATCACGAACATGACGTCGGGACGGCCGGCGTCATATTCGTCGAAGCACAGCGCCACGTTGTTCTGCAGCGCCCACGGCAAAATACCGTCGCGGAATTCGGTCACCTGCATGCCCTCGCGGATCACGATGGCATCCTTGCCGATCAGATCGACGCGGCTGATATGGCTGTCGAGATTGACGCGCACGCATGGCCAGTTGAGCCGGGCCGCGACCTGCTCGATGTGGGTCGACTTGCCGGTACCGTGATAGCCGGTGACGATGACGCGGCGGTTGCGGGCGAAGCCGGCGAGGATGGCGAGCGTGGTCGGCTTATCGAAGCGATAGTCCGCATCGATTTCCGGCACGTGCTCGTCCGGCTCGGAATAGGCCGGCACCTCCAAGTCGCTGTCGATGCCGAACAATTGGCGGATCGACACCTTCATGTCCGGCAAGCCGGATTCGGTATGTGCTGCGAGAGTCATCACTCCTCCGTGGCCCCGGCAAATCCGAGGCGCAGCCCCCTCCCTACCTTTCCCCGCTTGCGGGGAAGGGTAGGGAGGGGGAACGGTCGGATGTCGCGGTACATCTAGCAGAAACGCCCAACGCCGCGAAAGCCACCGCGGCGACCATCCCCAGGGTCAGCAAAAGCCCGCAGACTTCAGGTAATTATAGGCCTGAATGATCTCCCGAAGCGTGTCCTCGGAGCCGCGGTCGCCGCCATTGGCATCGGGATGATGGCGCTTTACCAGCATCTTGAACCTGGCCTTGATATCGGTCCGTTTGGCGTCGGCTTCAAGGCCGAGCACGTCTAAGGCACGGCGCTGTGCATTGAGAATCTTGCGACCCTCTGCCGCCGCCCGCGCATGGCCGGGCCGCCCGCCGGTCTCGCCAAGCATGGAGAACGGGTCCGCCGCTTCCCACTCGGCGGCGCGAAAGCCGCCGCGGGCGCGCCGGGGCGCCGCGCGCTTGCCGCCGATCGAGCCCATTTTCCAGGTCGGACGGTGGCCGGTGACCGCTTCCTTTTGATATTGCGCGACCGCGTCCTCGCTCATGCCGGCGAAAAAATTGTAGGAATTGTTGTATTCGCGCACGTGCTCGAGGCAGAACCGCCAATACTCGTTGGCGCGCAGCCGACCTTTGGGCGCGCGATGGGTCGCGGGCGCCTCGCAGCGCGGCCACTGGCACGCGGGCAGCTCGGCGCGCAACCTGCGGTCCTGGTCAGGCTTGACCCTGATGCGATCAAACAGCGGCGAATCCGTCTTCATCATCTTTGATTATGCGGTCGCGTCGATGGCGCCTTCAAGACTTGACAGGGCGCAAAAGTGCGCGGCTGCGTTATTGACCGTGCCACTGTCACGTCGCTAAGTCGTTACCATGGCCATGCACGATATCATCACGACAAAGTTGACGGCGGCTTTCGCGCCGCAAAGCTTGCGCGTCGAGGATGAATCCCATCACCACCAAGGCCACGCCGGACACCGGCCGGGCGGCGAAACTCATTTCCGTCTTTATATCGTGTCGGAAGCCTTCCGCGGAAAGAGCCGGATCGAGCGCCACCGCATGATCAACACGGCGCTGGCGGGGGAGCTTGCATGCGGCGTGCATGCGCTGGCGATTCATGCACAGGCGCCGGGCGAAAGCTGATCGTCGACTACGAACTGCGTGACGGCTCGAACAGCGGCGCGTCGACTTGCGTTGCCGCCGGCTTGTCATTCTCGGCGAGCAAATTCATCAAATCCAGCCGGCGGGTGAACATGGCGAGCTTGCCGTCGGCGGTGTGCGGCCACTGCGCCTGCGGCCGGTCCCAATAGAGCTCGACCCCGTTGTCGTCGGGATCGCGCAGATAGAGCGCCTCGCTGACGCCGTGATCGGAGGCGCCGTCGAGTGGAATTTTGGCATCGACCAGCCGGCGCAAGGCATCGGCCAGCATCGCGCGCGTTGGATAGAGGATGGCCAGATGATAGAGGCCGGTCGTGCCCTGGGGCGGCGGCCGCCCGCCGCGGCTCTCCCAGGTGTTGAGCCCGATGTGGTGATGGTAGCCGCCGGCGGAAATGAATGCCGCCTGCGGCCCGATCCGCTGCATCAAGTCGAAGCCGAGCACGCCGCAATAGAATTCAAGCGCGCGGTCGATGTCGGCGACCTTCAGATGCACATGGCCGATGCGGACGCCCGTATTGATCGGCGCGGCCGTTTCACTGAGCGGCGTGATCGTCGTGTCCATCGTGCCCGTCCTTCACCGGATACATGGGTCGAGATTACATGGGTCGAAGATATTTCGTGCGCCGCCGGCGTTACGTTTTTGCCTCGGTCGATCGCGCATACGGCCCGTAACCCGGGCGATAACTCTTGTCGTCGAGGAACTGGCTCATGCCCTTGGCGCGGCCGCCTTCCTTGTCCTGGAGGCGCATTTCCTGGCTTTTCGCCTGCAGATAATCGGCGGCCTGCTCATGCGGCACGACGCGCACGTTCTTCACCGCGAGCTTGGTGGCTTTCAGCACTTCGGGATTGAGCTTCAACATGCGCTGCGCCAGCGCGATCGTCTCCTCACGCAATTTGTCGCGCGGCACCGCCTTGTTGATGAGGCGAATCTTCTCCGCCATCTTGCCGTCGAAAGTCTCTCCGGTCATCGCCAGCCAGACCGCGTCGCGCAAGCCCAGCGCGTCGGTCAGCGCCTTGCTGACAAAGCCGCCGGGCAGGATGCCCCAATTGACCTCGGACAGGCCGAATTTCGCGTCCTCCGCGGCGATGGCAAAATCGCAAGCGATGAGTTGGGTGAAGCCGCCGCCGAAGCAGAAGCCGTTGACCATGGCGATGGTCGGCTTCGGATAGGTGAACAGTTTCTGCCAGCGCCAGTAGTGGCTGGCCCATGACGCGCGCGCCCGTTCCGCTGGTTTGTTGTCGAGCTCGCGGAAATAAAGCTTTAAGTCCTGCCCGGCACACCAGGCCTCGCCGGCGCCGGTGAGCACGATCACCTTGGTCTGGGCGTCGCTTTCCAATTCGTCGAGCACGTTGGCCATGTCGAAATGCAGCTGCGGGCTCATGGCGTTGCGCTTCTCCGGCCGGTTCAGGATGACCCAGGTAATGCCTGCATTCGCGCCGGTATCGCGCTCGATCTTGACTGTCTCGTAGGTGCCGTTCGCCATGGTTCGCGTCTCCCCGTATCTATGGTCTGTGGGTTCGAATTATCTGATCAGCTTGCCTTCGCGGTGACCTTGCGCACCAGCGGCGTCACGCGCAAGGCTGTGATGCGGTTTCTGGTCTTGCGCAGCACGTGAAAGCGGAAACCGTGAAAGGTAAAACTCTGTCCCGGCTCCGGGATCGAGCGCGCTTCGTGGATAACCACGCCGGCAATCGTCGTCGCTTCGTCGTCGGGAATATTCCAATCCATCGCCCGGTTGAGGTCGCGCACCGGCACGGCGCCGTCGACATTGACAGAACCGTCCGGCAGCGGGCGGACGCCGGGCACTGCGATGTCGTGCTCGTCGGTGATGTCGCCGACGATTTCCTCGACGATGTCTTCCAGCGTCACCAGGCCTTCCAGCTCGCCGTATTCGTCGACCACCAGCGCGAACGGCGTCTTGCGGTGGCGGAACGCTTTGAGCTGTTCGGCGAGCGGCGTGGTGTCGGGCACGTACCAGGGCGGCTTGGTCAGTGCGCCGATGTCGATCTTGGACGTATCGCCGCCCGCCGCATGCAAGGCGCGCCAGACTTCCTTGGCGTGCAACACGCCGACGACGTTGTCGGGCGAACCGCGCCACAGCGGCAGCCGCGTCACGCCGGCCGCCAGCACGGCGTCGATGAGCTCCCGCGGCGGCTCGTCGGCATCGAGCATGACCATCTTGGTGCGGTGAACCATGACGTCGGACACCGTGAGTTCACGCAGATCGAGCAGCCCGCCCATCATGTCGCGGTCGTGCTTTTCCACCACGCCGGCGCGATGCATCAGATCGACGGCGCCGCGCAATTCCTCGTCCGGCGACAGGATCGACTGGATCTTACCGACCGGCATGCCCAACCCGCTCAAAATGACACGCACCAACCATTCGACGGCGCGCAGGACGGGCGCAAACAGGCGCACCGTGCTTTCAACCGGCTTCGCCACCGCGAGCGCCATGCGATCGGGCGCGTTGAAGGCTGCGGTCTTCGGCAGCACTTCGGCGACAACGAAGATCAGCACCGTCATCACCAGCGTGGCATAGATGATGCCGGTCTTGCCGAAAATTTCGAGCAACACGCCGGTCGCCAAGGTCGAGGCGGCGATATTGGTCAGATTGTTGGCGAACAGGATGGCGCCGAGGAGCCGCTCGCGCGTCGCCATCAGCCGGTTGACGATGCCGGCGTCGCGATTGCCTTGTTTCTCTAGCCGCAGCATGGATGCACGCGACGACGCCGTCAGTGCGGTTTCGCTGGCGGAGTAGAACGCCGACACCAACAAGCAAATCAGGATCGCCGCAACGGTCAACCAATCGATCGCAGTCATCGTTCCGTAAGCTTCTCGCTCAGAAAAACGCGCACCTCGCGGGCATCGACGCCGGCCTCGATGAAGGCCGCGCCGATGCCGCGCACCAGAATGAATGTAAGCATTCCGCGCTTCACTTTCTTGTCCTGCGCGATCAAATCCATCAATTGGTCAACGGAGGGTAGCGGGCCCGGAATGTCCTGCAATCGTGTCGGCAAGCCGACTTCGGCCAGGTGGCGGATGGCGCGCTTGGCTTCCGCCATCGGCAGCAGGCCCTGCCGCCGCGTCGAGAATTCGAAGGCGAGCGCCATGCCGGCGGCGATCGCCTCGCCGTGCAGCAGCCGGTCGGAGAAGCCGCAGGCGGCTTCAAGCGCGTGGCCGAAGGTGTGGCCGAGATTGAGCAAAGCCCGATCGCCGGTCTCGCGCTCGTCGCGCGCCACGATCGCCGCCTTGGCGCGGCAACTCTCGGCGATGGCGTGCTCGCGTGCGGGCCCGCCGGCGAAAACGTCGCGCCAGTTCTTTTCCAGCCAGGCGAAGAAATCGGCATCGCCGAGCAGACCATATTTGACCAGCTCGGCGTAACCGGCGTGGAATTCGCGCTCCGGCAGCGTGTCGAGCAGCGCGGTGTCGGCCAGCACCAGGATCGGCTGATGGAAGGCGCCGATCAGGTTCTTGCCGTGGGCGGAATCGATCGCGGTCTTGCCGCCGACCGAGGAATCCACGTCTGCGAGCAACGTGGTCGGGACCTGCACATAGTCGACGCCGCGCCGCACCACCGACGCGGCAAAACCGGCGAGATCGCCGATGACGCCACCGCCGAGCGCGACCACGAGATCGTCGCGCTCGATACGCATGGCTATCATCGACTCGCAGACTGACTCGAAGACGCGATAGCTCTTGGAGATTTCGCCGGCCGGAACGATGACGTGGCTCGATGCCACGCCGGCATGGTTCAGCGCCGCCTCGGTCGGATCAAGATGATGGCGCGCGACATTACCATCGGTAACGACGACCGCCTTGGCGCCCGGCCGCAGCGCGGCGATGCGGGCGCCCAGCGAAGCGAGCAGGCCGCGGCCGATGACGATGTCGTAGCTGCGCGATCCGAGCGCGACATGGACAGTGGCCGGGTCCGTGCGAACAAGCGCGGTCATGCGCCTGCCTCTTGCTGCGGCGATCGCGGCGCATTGAGAAACGCCGCAAGCGACATCATGATTTCGGACACGATCGCATCGTGCGGCACTTCCCGCGACTGCACCGTGAGATCGGCCTGGGCATAGGCCGGCTCACGCGCGACCAGCAATTTCCGCAAGGTCGCCGCCGGATCGGCGGTTTGCAGCATCGGCCGGTCGTTCTTGCGCTTGTTGATCCGCCGCATCAGCACGTCGAGCTCGGCGCTGAGCCAGATCGAGACCCCTTTCGCCTTGATCGCCGCGCGGGTGTCCGCGTTCATGACCGCGCCGCCGCCGGTCGCCAGCACCTGCGGGCCGCCGTCGAGCAGGCGCGCGATGACGCGGGCCTCGCCGCTGCGAAAATCAGCTTCGCCATGGCGGGCAAAAATATCGGCGATGCTCATACCGGCGGCTTTTTCGATCTCGGCATCGGCGTCGACGAACGGCACGCCGAGCCGCGCCGCCAGCCGGCGGCCGATCGACGATTTGCCCACGCCCATCATGCCGACCAGCACGATCGAGCGGCTGCCCAGGAGGCCTAAAATCGCGGCCGCCGAGGCGCGCTCCGGCGAGCCAGTTTGTAAAGCAGTATCAGTCATTTACATCCAAGCCTGCGATCGGCCATTCGGCCCCTCTCAGTCACTCCTAAGGCCATCCCGGAGGTGCGCCAAGTGACTTACCAAGTGACTTGCCATGTGACTTGCCAGCCCGGGCCGAACATGATCGTACTCGGTCCCGTCCACCGGCACCAATGGGATGCGCGCGAGCAACTGACGATGCCGAGCCTGTTCCGGTTACTCGCAGTCATCGCTGTCCTTGGCGCCGCCATCTATGGCGGCCTCTATGCGCTGTCGCACTTCGTGCAGCCGAAGCCGCGCGAGATCACGGTGTCGATCCCGCCCGACAAATTCTTCAAGAACCGCTGAGGGCGCCACCATGCCTCCCAGAACGATGGCCCGCGCAACGCTTCGTGGCACGGCGCGCGCGGGACGCAATTCCAGCGAGCGGCTCACCGCGCTTTATCTCGACATGCTGGCGGCGGAACGCGGCGCCGGCAAGAACACGCTCGCCGCCTATGGCCGCGACCTTGCCGATTTCACCGAACATCTCGCCGGTGCCGGCCGTTCCATCGCCACCGCCTCGACCGAGGATTTGCGCGCTTATCTCGGCGACCTGGCACGGCGCGGCATGACGCCGGCGACCGTGGCGCGGCGGCTCTCGGCAATCCGGCAGCTCTATCGGTTTCTCTATGCGGAGGGTCAGCGCAAGGACGATCCCGCCGCCGTGCTCGAAGGCCCCAAGCGCGTGCGCGCGCTGCCCAAGACTCTCACGCTGTCCGAAGTCGATCGCCTGCTGCGGGTGGCGACCATCTGCGATCCGGCGGCGCCATTGGCCATGCGGCTGCGCGCGGCGCGGCTCGCCTGCCTGGTCGAAATGCTCTACGCAACGGGCTTGCGCGTCTCCGAGCTCGTTGCGTTACCCGCTTCCGCCGCCCGCCATGACGCCCGCGTCATCGTCGTGCGCGGCAAGGGCAACAAGGAGCGGCTCGTGCCGCTCAACGATGCCGCCAAGCGTGCGACTGCGGCTTATCTCGCGCTGCTCGCGCAATCGAAACACGATGCCAAGTCGAAGTGGTTGTTCCCGTCGTTTGGAGAAAGCGGCCACCTCACGCGCCAGCACCTCGCCCGCGAACTGAAAACACTCGCCGCCGCCGCAGGGCTACGCGCCACGCAGGTGAGCCCGCACGTGCTCCGCCACGCTTTCGCCAGCCACCTCCTGCACAACGGCGCCGACCTGCGCGTGGTGCAGACGCTGCTCGGCCATGCCGACATTTCGACCACGCAGATCTACACCCACGTGCTGGAAGAGCGCCTGAAAAGCCTGGTGCGCGATTTGCACCCGCTGGCGCAGGAATGACCGGGAACAAAATGCTCTTGGAGCCCTTGCTTGACTCGTACGCGCTTCGCAGGGAGCTTTGCCTTGATACGCGGCGGGCGCCATCAATCAATTTGGCGCAAATTGGTTTGAGTGATGCGTAACTATCTCGACTTCGAAAAACCGGTGGCCGAGCTCGAGGCCAAGATCGAGGAATTGCGCGCGCTCAACAGCGACGGCGATGCGATCGCCGACGAGATCAGCCGCATCGAAGGCAAGGCGGCGCAGGCGCTCAAGGAGCTCTATGCCGGGCTCACCCCGTGGCAGAAGACGCAAGTGGCGCGGCATCCGCAGCGGCCGCATTGCCTCGATTACGTGGCGACCCTGATCGAGGACTTCGTGCCGCTCGCCGGCGACCGCAAGCATGGCGAAGACGCGGCCATCGTCGGCGGCTTCGGCCGCTTCCGCGGCGACAGCGTCTGCATCATCGGCCACGAAAAAGGCTCCGACACCGACAGCCGGCTCAAGCACAATTTCGGCATGGCGCGGCCGGAAGGCTATCGCAAGGCGGCCCGCCTGATGGGCATGGCGGACCACTTCGACGTGCCGGTGATCGCGCTGATCGATACCGCGGGCGCCTATCCGGGCATCGGCGCCGAAGAGCGCGGCCAGGCCGAGGCGATCGCGCGCTCGACCGAAACGTGCCTGGACATCGGCGTGCCCAACGTCGCGGCGATCATCGGCGAAGGCGGCTCCGGCGGCGCCATCGCGATTGCCACCGCCAATCGCGTGATCATGCTGGAGCACGCCATCTACAGCGTGATTTCGCCGGAGGGCGCGGCGTCGATTCTGTGGCGCGATACCGCCAAAGCCCAGGACGCCGCTTCGAGCATGAAGATCACCGCGCATGACATGGTGCGGTTCGGCATCGTCGATACCGTCGTGCCCGAACCGACCGGCGGCGCCCATCGCGATCCGGCCGCGACGATCGCGGCGACCGGCGACGCCATTGCCAAGGCGCTCGGCGAATTGCGCGGCCTCGACCGGCCGACCATCACCCGGCTGCGGCGCGAGAAATTCTCCGCCATCGGGCGCACCATCGGCTGACCAGCCGATGGCTTCCACAAGCGGCTTTGCCACAATCTTGCCGCGATTGATCCACGACCACCGCCCCGCATGCTCCGCCGACGGTATACAAGATGGCTAGCTGGTTGGTTTAACTCTGCAAATTTAATGCAAATTTACCATTCATTATTGCCGCGGTGAGCAATCTTTGCACCGGCCTTGGGCTGCCTTGCGAAAGCCACCTCTTAAGGATAACGATTATCCAGTGATGGCATGGGGTTGGACCATCGGTTGGGGGAGTTCTGCATTGTTCCGCGCCAGCCTTGTCCGCGCGCTTACGGCGTCGGCGGTTCTCGCCGGTGCGTTGACGCTTGCCGGCTGCTACGGCGACGACGGCTATCAGCTTCCCACCCGCGCGATGAAAGAATTGTCGCCGGAGATGCTGTCGCTGCTCGACCAGAAGAACATGCCGAAGGAATCGCCGATCCTCGTCCGCATCTTCAAGGAAGAGTCCGAGCTCGAAGTCTGGAAGCAGGACACCACGGCACGCTACGAATTGCTGAAAGTCTATCCGATCTGCCGCTGGTCAGGCGGCCTTGGGCCGAAGGTCAAGGAAGGCGATCGCCAGGCGCCTGAGGGCTTCTATCCAATCACGCCCGGCCTGATGAATCCCAATTCCAGCTACTACCTAGCCATCAATATCGGATTCCCGAACGCCTTCGATAAGGCCAACGGCTACAGCGGCGCGTTCCTGATGATCCACGGCGATTGCTCGTCGCGCGGCTGCTACGCCATGACCGACGAGCAGATCGGCGAGATTTATTCGCTGGCGCGGGAAGCGTTCCTCGGCGGCCAAAAGGCATTCCAGGTCCAGGCCTATCCGTTCCGCATGACGCCGGCGAATTTGGCG
This sequence comes from Xanthobacteraceae bacterium, assembly GCA_050010715.1. Lineage (GTDB taxonomy): Bacteria > Pseudomonadota > Alphaproteobacteria > Rhizobiales > Xanthobacteraceae > BOG-931. The sequence continues at coordinate 48,456 of JBEKKM010000015.1, forward strand.
CGCCACCGCGACAATCCGAACATGGCGTACTGGAGGATGATCAAGGTCGGCAACGATCATTTCGAAGTGTCGCACCAGGAGCCGAAGGTCGACGTCTGCGAAAAGCATTACGTGTTCGATGCGGTGCCGCCGGCAGGCTCCACCAAGCCGCTTGCGTTCTCGCCGTCCGGCCGCTGCCCGGTCTATGAGACCGATCCGAACGTCGCCGAGCAGGCGATGGCGAAGCAGAAGAACGACGACTACCAGTTCGCGCAAATGCAGAACGTGGCGACGGTGCCGATCGAGACCGGCACCGACGGCGGCATGAACCGCGTGTTCATGAGCAAGCTGGAAAATCCGACCTACACCTACGACAACGAAGGCCACCTGCACGTGCCGCCGTTGCAGCCGGGCCGGCTGCCGCCGCAGATTTCGACCAAGGAATCGTCCTACGCGGCCAACAATCCATCGAGCACGGGCGGCGGCACGGTCTCAAGCTTCTTTGGCGGCCTGTTCAACAAGAACAGCACACGCGTTGCCTCGACCGACACCAGCTCCACAGGATCTACGAGTGCTGCTGCTACGAACGCGCCGAGCGCCCCGACACATACCGGCTTCTTCAGCAGCCTGTTCTCGTCGGGCAATACCGAGCAGGCGAGTGCGCCCGCCGATACCGAGCAGACCGCAACGGCCACACCGCCGCCGGTGAAGCCCAACAAACCCGCCGCGCGGCCGCGAAACAACACCGACTCGCAAAAGAGCGAACCGCAGGTCGCCGACACTACCAAGACCAAAAACGCCGCTACGCCCGCACCGACGCCCGCGCCTCAGAAAGAGGCCAACGGCGCGCCGCCGCCAAACAACAACAATGGCGTGCTCAACGGCGCGCAACCCGTGGTGCCGGCCGGCTCGTTCAGTAATCGCTGGGGCGGTTTTCAGTAAGCGGACGACGGACATCAGACGACAGAGGACGGAAGGCGCCTATCTGTCCTCCGTCGTCCGTCCTCTGTCGTCCGCTTACGCGTATCGCCCGTGACAATGCTTGAATTTCTTGCCTGAGCCGCAGGGACACGTCTCATTGCGGCCGACCTTGCCCCAGTTCGTCGGGTCTTTCGGATTGCGCGCCGGCGCCGGCGCCGGCGCCGCGCGCGCTGCCGCCGGGCCGGCGCCCGGGCCGATACCGTGGCGGGCCAGCGTCTCCGCGCCGGCGGTCGCCAGCGCCATCTCGTCCTCGCCGGTGTTTGGATCGAGCTTGTGCGCCGCCATCACCGGCAGCGGCGCCGGCTGCTGTTCCGGCGGCGGCGCCGCCTGGATCTCGACCCGCATCAGTTGCGCGGTGACCGCCTCGCGCAGGCTCTGGCTCATCGCCTCGAACAGGTTGAAGGCTTCCGCCTTGTATTCGTTGAGCGGATCGCGCTGGCCGTAGCCGCGCAGCCCGATCACCTGGCGCAGATGATCGAGCATCACCAGATGCTCGCGCCAGAGATGGTCGAGCGACTGCAGCAGCACCGACTTCTCGACATAGCGGATGACGTCGGTGCCCCACTGCGCCACCTTCGACGCCATGTGCTCGTCGGCGCGGCGCTCGACGCGGGCGAAAATCTCCTCGTCGGCGATGCCTTCTTCCTTGGCCCATTGGTCGACCGGCAGATCGAGGTTGAGCACGCGCTTAAGCTCTTCCTTCAGTCCCGGCGTGTCCCACTGCTCCGGATAGGCGTGTTCCGGCACGTGCTTGGCCACCAGATCGTCGATCACGGTGTGGCGCATGTCGCCGACCACTTCGGCCACCACCTTATCGTCCATCCATTCGACGCGCTGATCGAAGATCACCTTGCGCTGATCGTTCATCACGTTGTCGAATTTCAGGATGTTCTTGCGGATGTCGAAATTGCGCGCCTCGACCTTCTGCTGCGCCTTTTCCAGCGCCTTGTTGATCCAGGGATGGATGATCGCCTCATCCTCCTTGAGCCCGAGCTTGGTCAGCATGCCGTCGAGCTTGTCGGTGCCGAAGATGCGCATCAGGTCGTCTTCGAGCGACAAAAAGAATTTAGAGTGGCCGGGATCGCCCTGGCGGCCGGAACGGCCGCGCAACTGATTGTCGATGCGGCGGCTCTCGTGGCGCTCGGTGCCGAGGACGTAGAGCCCGCCGGCGGCCAGCGCCTTGTCTTTGAGACGCGCGACCTGGGCGCGGATTTCCGCGGCGCGTGGGCCTTTCTCGCGCTCGTGCTGGTCTTCGATATCGGCGAGCTCCTGGCGGATGCGCATGTCGGCATTGCCGCCGAGCTGAATGTCGGTGCCGCGGCCGGCCATGTTGGTCGCAATCGTGATCGCGCCGGGGACGCCGGCTTGCGAGACGATATAGGCCTCCTGCTCGTGATAACGGGCATTGAGGATGGCGAAGACTTTGGCCTTGGTCGCGCCCTCGTCGCCGGAATAAAGCGCGGCAAACGCGTTCGGATCGGAGAAGTCGTGCTGCTCCCAGCCCTGCTTGCGCAAAAGCTCGGCGAGCTGCTCGGATTTCTCGATCGAGGTGGTGCCGACCAGCACCGGCTGGCCGCGTTTTTTGCAATCCTCGATCAGCGTGATGATGGCGCGGTATTTTTCCGCCGCCGTGCGATAGACCTCGTCGTCGTCGTCGATGCGGACCATCGGCATGTTGGTCGGAATTTCCAGCACTTCAAGGTTATAGATGTCCTGGAACTCGTCGGCTTCGGTCGACGCCGTTCCGGTCATGCCGGCGAGCTTCTCGTACATGCGGAAATAGTTCTGGAACGTGATCGAGGCCAGCGTCTGGTTTTCCGGCTGGATCGGCTGGCGTTCCTTGGCCTCGAGCGCCTGGTGCAGGCCTTCCGAATAGCGCCGGCCCGGCATCATGCGGCCCGTGAATTCGTCGATGATGACGACCTCGCCGTTGCGCACGATGTAGTCCTTGTCGCGCTGGAACAGTTTATGCGCGCGGAGTGCCTGATTGACGTGATGCACG
>JBEKKM010000016.1:0-49841 GCA_050010715.1 Xanthobacteraceae bacterium
GACTGACGGCCAAACCTGGAACGGCAGTGCAGCGCCGCAAGCGCAAGCGCAAACGCAAGCCGACGGCGACTCCATTATCGCGGCGCAAAGCGGCGGCAGTGCCGCGACGCGTATCGACGCGCTTGCGGCGACTCCGGCGTCCGATGCTGGCGGATCGCCGACCGCGCAGGGCGGATGGAGCGCGGCAAAGGCGGCCACCGAGGGCCTGCCGAATTTCGGCATTGTCGCAAACCAGGCCGCGCCCGCCGCGACGGCGTCCGGCACCACGGCGGCGGCGACCGTCCCCATTGCCGGCCTCGCCGTCGCCATCGCCTCGCGCGCCCAGGCTGGCTCCAGCCAGTTCGATATCCGGCTCGATCCGCCCGAGCTCGGCCGCATCGATGTCCGCCTCGGCGTCGACCGCGACGGCCAAGTGACGTCGCATGTCACGGTAGATCGCGCCGACACGCTGCAGCTGTTGCAAAGCCAGCAGCCGCAGCTCGAGCACGCGCTGCAGCAGGCCGGGCTGAAAACCGCCGATAACGGCCTGCAATTCACCCTGCGCGATCAATCCTTCGCCGGCCAGAACGGCGGCAGCGGCTCCGGCGCGCAGCCGAGTGCAGCGCAGCTCGTCATTCCCGACGCCGAGGCGCCGGTCATCCAGGCAACGCAAATTTATTCCCGCGCCGGCCTCGGCAGCGGCGTCGATATCCGCGTGTGAACAGCAACGGTGTGAGGACGGACCATGACCACGACAACCCCGACGTCCAGCTCGACGACTAATTCAAGCGCGACCGCTGCGGCGGCCACCGCTTCCAGCTCCCAACAGCTGGCCGGCAACTTCAATACGTTCCTGACGCTCTTGACCACGCAGTTGCAGAACCAGGATCCGCTGTCTCCGATGGATACCAGTCAGTTCACCGAGCAGCTTGTCTCATTTGCCGGGGTCGAGCAGCAGATCAACATGAACACCAACCTGCAAACGCTGATCTCGATGCAGCAGTCGTCGGAGTCTTTGCAGGCGCTGCAACTGGTCGGCGCCAATGTCACCGTCAACAGCAACACCGCGACGCTCTCCAATGCGACCGGCAGCCCGGCGACGTGGGGCTTCTCCTCGCCGTCGCCGGCCACCGGCGCCGTCACCATCACCAGTTCGACCGGACAGGTCGCCTACACCGGAACCACGTCGCTGTCCGCCGGCAGCCAGACCTATACCTGGAATGGCCAGGGCAATAACGGCGTCACTTGGCCGGACGGCAATTACACGCTGACGATCAACGCCACCAGCGCCACCGGCCAGGCCGTCACCGTCTCCACGCAGGTGCAAGGCATCATCAGCTCGGTCAATGTCAGCCAGAACCCACCGCTGGTCACGGTCGGCGGACAGAGCTACCCGATCAGCTCGATCCAATCGATCAACAGCGGCAGCAATAGCATCAGCAACGCCATCAGTAGCGCCAACAACATCGGCAACAGCATCAGCAACAGCATCAACACCGCCAACAACAGTAGCCTGGCGCAGTTATTGCATTGACGATCCGTTGAGCGCTCCGCCGAGATGCGGACCCGTGGTCGCCGTCTTAACAACATCTTTAAGCGCCGGCGCGGCGATCGCCGGCAATTTGCGGCCAATTGTGCGGGTCGCTTAGGTAAATTTTAAGCCGCCATGCGTAGTGTCACCTCCTGTGGTGTTGTCGAGTACGTGAGAGTTGCTATGACCGAACCTCATCGCCCGAGGGTCAAGTATGTCATCGGGCCGGACGGTTCCCCCCTGACGATCGCGGATCTGCCCGCGCCGGGAACAAAGCGTTGGGTCATTCGCCGCAAGGCGGAGGTGGTTGCGGCCGTTCGCGGCGGACTGCTTTCGCTCGAAGAGGCGTGCAGCCGCTATACGCTCACCGTCGAGGAATTCCTGTCCTGGCAATATTCGATCGACCAGCACGGCCTCGCCGGCCTGCGCACCACGCGCATCCAGCAGTACCGCCAGTAACGCGCGCTTAATCGGTCTTACCAAATTCCGAACAGCCGGCCGCCTTGGCCGGCTTTCGTATTTTTGGCGTCGGCGGTCGGTCGCGACGCGAATCGCTTGCGACGCCAAGTCTTCGCTCGCGCCGCAAGGTCACAGTGCGCGGCTTATTGCACTCCGACACGCCCTTATTAACCGGGCGCTAACCATCCACCGGGCAAATCTTGCCCAGTGCGGCGCATGGCGTCGCTGGGGCCAAGGGGTGAAGCTCGGTGCAAGGTCTGGTCGAGTTCGTCAAAACGCTCGGCGCGTCGCGCATCGCGGCCATGGGCGCCGTCACCATCGCGCTGATCGGCTTCTTCGTCTTCCTCATCATGCGGGTGACGACGCCGCAGATGACGCCGCTGTTCACCGACCTGACCTACGACGATTCCGCCGCTATCGTGAAGGAGCTCGACCGTCAGGCCGTGCCCTACGAGCTGCGCGACGACGGCAACATCGTGCTGGTGCCGAAGGACCGCGTCGCCCGGCTGCGCATGGCGTTCGCCGAAGGCGGCCTGCCTAAGGGCGGCGGCGTCGGCTACGAGATTTTCGACAAATCGGAGGTGCTCGGCACCACGAGCTTCGTGCAGAACATCAATAATGTGCGCGCGCTCGAAGGCGAGCTCGCCCGCACCATCCGCTCGCTCGACCGCGTCCAGGACGCCCGCGTGCATCTGGTGATGCCCGATCGGCCGCTGTTCTCGCGCGACAAGGTCGATGCCACCGCGTCCATCGTGCTCAAGGTGCGCGGCACGCTGGAGCCGAACCAGGTCCGCGCCATTCGCCACCTCGTCGCCGGCGCCGTCAACGGCTTGCGGCCGGAGCGGGTGTCGATCGTCGACGAGCGCGGCCAATTGCTCGCCGACGGCGCCAGCGATGATCCGAACGGCAGCGACGTCAGCAGCGATGAGCGGCAGGCCGCGTTCGAGAAGCGCCTGCGCGGCCAGGTCGAAGCGATCGTGTCGTCGGTTGTCGGCCCGAACCATGCCCGCGTTCAGGTCGCCGCCGATTTCGATTTCAACCGGGTGACCCAGACCTCGGACAAATTCGATCCGGAGGGCCGCGTCGTCCGCTCCAGCCAGACACGGGAGGAAACCTCGGCGACCAACGACGGCAAGGACAACCAGGTCACGGTCGGCAACGAGATCCCCGGCGGCCAGCGCCAGGCTGCGCCCGGCGCCGACAATGCCGCGGCGCGCGACGAAAACCGCAAATCGGAGGAAATCGTCAATTACGAGATTTCCAAGACGACCAAGACCGAGGTGATCGAAGGCGGCAGGCTCAATCGCGTCTCGGTCGCGGTCCTGGTCGACGGCACCTACGGCAAGAACGACAAGGGCGAGAGCACTTATCAGCCGCGCAGCAAGGAAGAGCTCGACCAGATCGCGACCCTGGTACGCTCGGCGATCGGCTTCAACCAGAAACGCGGCGACCAGGTCGAGATCGTCAATCTGCGCTTTGCCGAGACGGCGGTCGCGCCGATCACCGAGCCGAGCGGCTGGCTGTCGGCGTTCCAGTTCACCAAGGACGACATCATGCGCGCCATCGAAATGGTGGTGATGGGTCTCCTTGGCTTCGTCGTCTTGTTCATGGTGGTACGACCGCTGGTGCGCCGCATCATCACCCCCGACGAGCGCGCGGTGCCGGCGCTGCCGCCGGGCGGCGCGCTTAATGGTCCGCCGATCGATCCGGGCCTCCCCACGATCCCGGCCATCGCAAGCGGCGAGCCGCTGAAGTCCGACGTCAATCAAACGTCGAAGATGATCGACATGGCCCAGGTACAGGGCCAGGTCCACGCCCAGTCGGTGCAAAAGGTGGGTGAAATTGCCGACAAGAATCCGGACGAAACAGTTTCCATCATCCGCCAATGGCTGCATGAGAACGCCGCGGCCTGACCGATCAACGCCATGTCATCAGCTTATAGCGAAAAAGAGAAATCCGAGGGCAGCGCTGCCCAGCGCGAGATCACGAGCGCCTTGGCGAGCCTGGCCAGCCGCCCGACGGCGGCGCCGACCGGCAAACGCCAGCTCAAAGGACCGGAGCGCGCCGCCGTGCTGATGCTTGCGCTCGGCGAGCAGCACGGCGCAAAAATCTGGGGCAAGCTCGACGACGACGAGCTGCGGCAGATTTCGGTGGTGATGTCGACCATCGGCACCATTGAGGCGGAATTGGTCGAGAACCTGCTGCTCGAATTCGTCTCACGCATGTCCGCTTCGGGCGCGATCATGGGCAATTACGACGCCACCGAGCGGCTGCTGCAGCAATACCTGCCGCCGGAGCGGGTCGGCAACATCATGGAAGAAATCCGTGGCCCCGCCGGCCGCAACATGTGGGAGAAGCTCTCCAACGTCCAGGAGGAGATGCTCGCCAACTATCTCAAGAACGAATATCCGCAGACCGTCGCCGTCGTACTGTCGAAAATCGGCCCGGACCACGCCGCGCGCGTGCTCGCCATCCTGCCTGAGGAACTGGCGCTAGACGTCGTCAACCGCATGCTGCGCATGGAGGCGGTGCAGAAGGAAGTTCTTGAGCGGGTCGAGCAGACGCTGCGCACCGAGTTCATGTCCAATCTGTCGCAGACGCGCCGCCGCGACGCCCACGAGGTGATGGCGGAGATCTTCAATAATTTCGACCGGCAGACGGAAACTCGCTTCATCACCGCGCTCGAAGAGGAAAATCGCGAGAGCGCCGAACGCATCAAGACCTTGATGTTCACGTTCGACGACCTCACCAAGCTCGACACCGCCTCGGCGCAGACGCTGATGCGCCATGTCGAGAAGGACAAGCTCTCGGTCGCGCTCAAGGGCGCCACCGAGCCGGTGCGCCAGTTCTTCCTGTCCAACATGTCGACGCGTGCCGCCAAGATGCTGATGGACGACATGCAGGCCATGGGCCCGGTGCGGCTGCGCGAGGTCGACGAGGCGCAGTCGCTCTTGGTCAATCTCGCCAAGGACCTCGCCGCCAAGGGCGAGATCGTCATCTCCAAGAGCCGCGGCGAAGAAGAGCTGGTGTATTAGGCCATGAGCGCACCGGCAAAGTTCCTGTTCGACGTCGACTTCGCCTCGGGCACCGACCGCAAGCCGGGCAGCGCCACGATCACGCTCGCCGAGCACGCGATAAAGCTTGCCGAGGCAGAAGCTTCCGGGCGCCGCCAGGGTCATGCCGACGCCCAGGCCGATGCCAAGGTCGAGGCCGACCGTCGCATGGCCGATGCCCTCGAACGCATCGCCATTAATCTAGGCAAGGCCAACGACGCGCTGGCGGCGATCGAAACCCGGCTCGAATGCGAAGCCGTCGAGGTCGCGGTGGCGGTGGCGCGCAAGCTTGCACCGGCGCTGATCGCGCGCGAGCCGTTTGCCGAAATCGCGGCACTGGCGAGCGATTGCTTCCGCGAGCTGGTGTCCTCGCCGCACATCGCCGTGCGCGTCAACGACGCGCTCTACGCCCCGGCGCGCGAAAAGCTCGACGACATCGTGCGCGCGAAAAGTTTCCAGGGCCGGCTGGTCGTGCTCGCCGAGCCCGATATCGCCGTCGGCGACTGCCGCATCGAATGGGCGGACGGCGGCATCAGCCGCGACGTCGCCTCAGCCGACGCGGCGATCAGCACCGCGGTCGCGGGCTATGTCAGCGCCCGGCGCAGTTTCGCCGATGCACACGAAATCCTGAGGAGATCCGAGCATGAGTGAGGACGCCAAGGTTCCGCTGCCCAATCTCGAAGACAGCGGCGCGCAACCCGATCTCCCGGTCGCGACCGAGCCGGAGGGGCCGACGACGCGCATCGCTGCCGACCTCGAAGCGGTGTTCGACGTGCCGGTCCAGGTCTCGGCCGTGCTCGGCCGCGCCCGCATGGAAATCGGCGACCTGCTCAAGCTCGGCCCCGGCACTGTGCTCGAGCTTGACCGCAAGGTCGGCGAAGCGATCGACATCTATGTCAACAACCGCCTGGTGGCCCGCGGCGAAGTCGTGCTGGTGGAAGAAAAGCTCGGCGTGACGATGACGGAAATCATCAAGGCGGAGCGGTCGTGACGCGTCGCGAACGGCGCCGTAGCGCCGCACAAGGAAAAGGAATAACGCCATGCGCCTTCTGATCGTTGGCACGCTCAATGGCCAGCTCACCACCGCGACCAAGATCGCGATGGACAAGGGCGCGACCGTCACCCATGCCGCCGACAACACCCAGGCCGTCGCCGTGCTGCGCTCGGGCCGCGGCGCCGACCTGTTGATGGTCGACGTCGCAATCGACATCCGCGACCTGGTGCAACGGCTGGAGGCCGAGCACATTCACGCTCCGATCGTCGCCTGCGGCACTGCCACCGACGCTCGCGCCGCGGTCGCCGCCATTCACGCCGGCGCCAAGGAATACATCCCGCTGCCGCCCGACGCCGAATTGATCGCTGCGGTACTGGCCGCCGTCGCCGACGATACCCGCGAACTGATCTACCGCGACGACAGCATGGCGAGAGTCGTCAAGCTCGCCCAGCAGATCGCCGGCAGCGACGCCTCGGTGCTGATCACCGGCGAATCCGGCACCGGCAAGGAGGTGCTGGCGCGCTACGTCCATGCCCGCTCGAACCGCGCCAAGAAGCCGTTCATCTGCGTCAATTGCGCGGCCATTCCGGAGACGCTTCTGGAATCCGAACTGTTCGGCCACGAGAAAGGCGCGTTCACCGGCGCGTCGGCGCGCCGGATCGGCAAGTTCGAGGAAGCCAATGGCGGCACGCTTCTGCTCGACGAGATTTCCGAGATGGAGGTGCGGCTGCAGGCCAAGCTCCTGCGCGCCATCCAGGAGCGGATGATCGACCGGGTCGGCGGCACCCGGCCGGTGCCGATCGATATCCGCATCATCGCCACCTCGAACCGCAACCTGGCCGAGGCAGTGCGCGAGAACACGTTCCGCGAGGATTTGCTGTTCCGGCTCAATGTCGTGAACCTGAAGCTGCCTCCCTTGCGCGAGCGGCCGGCCGACGTGATCGAGTTGGCCGAATATTTCATCAAGAAATACTCCGCCGCCAACGGCGTGCCGGCGCGTCCGCTGGCGCAGGAATCGCGCCGCACGCTGACCGTCAACTACTGGCCGGGCAATGTGCGGGAGCTGGAGAACACCATGCACCGCGCCGTGCTGATGGCGAGCGGCGACGCGATCGGTCCCGACGCAATCCTCGCGCCCGACGGCGCCCGCCTCGATCAGCAGCGCAGCGCGCCGAGCGTGGCGCACGCGGCGCTGGCCGCCGAGCAGGTTTCGCGCGCGCTCGTCGGCCGCACCGTGGCCGAGGTCGAGCGCGACCTGATCCTGGAGACGCTCAAGCATTGCCTGGGCAACCGGACGCATGCCGCCAACGTGCTCGGCATCTCGATCCGCACCTTGCGCAACAAGCTCAACGAATACTCGGCCGACGGCGTGCCGGTGCCGCCGCCCGGCGGCGGCGAGCCGCGGGTGGCGGCGTAGTTTGCGTCACCGTTTCACTTGGTCGCGTCGCCGCCTTCGACCATGATGGTCTCGACTTCGCCGGCGCCGTTGGCGCGCCGGAACGCGGCGGCCTTGTTGTAGTCGTCCGAGGTGAAGCAGGCGACGCCCTGCTCGAAGGTCGGGAATTCGATCACCACGAAGCGCTGAAATGTTTGCGGCCCTTCCATGATCTGGAACTTGCCGCCGCGGGCCAAAACCTTGCCGCCGTATCTGGCGATGATCGCCGGCACCTGATCGGTGTATTTCTTGTACTCGACCGGATCGTTGATCTTCGAGCGCGCAACCCAATAGGCTGGCATGGGCAGTTCTCCGCTGAAATAAGACGCGCGGAGAATTTCATAGCGAGGCACCGCGCGCAACGCGGCCGAGAACCGGGATTACGTGTCGGCCAGGGCGCCGCGCGTCAGGGTCGTCGCCGCCGCCGTGCGCTGTTTGGCCGGGCGCTTCGGCGGTCCGACCATGCGGCGCGAGAGCGCGGCGACGAATTCGGCCTTCGGCATCGGCTTGGCGAACAGATAGCCCTGCCCGATATCGCAGCCGATCGCCTTGAGCTTGTCGCTTTCGGCGCTGTTTTCGATGCCTTCGGCCACGGTCATCAGCTCGAAGCGCTTGGCGAGCTTGACGATGGTGTCGCACAAGCCGCCATTGACCTTGTCGTCGTGGCAATTGCTGACATAGCTGCGGTCGATCTTGAGCTCGCTGAACGGCAATTGCCGCAGCCGCGCCAGCGACGAATAACCGGCGCCGAAATCGTCCAGCGCCAGCGTGCAGCGCAGGCTGCGCAGCTCCGCGGCGACGTGATTGGCAAGCGTGAGGTCGTGCAAGATCTCGTCCTCGGTGACTTCGAGGATGAGGCCCGGCCAATTCGGCGTCGGCGGCCGATGCTCGCGCAGCATCCGCGCCAGCGGCAATTTGACGAGCGCAGAGACCGGGACGTTGACCGAAAGTTTTACCGAAGCGCCCTGGACCGCGCAGTCCTCGAAATCGCGCAGCGCCGTGACGATGACGCGCTCGGTGAGCGCCAGCATCTCCTCCTCCTTGGCGCCGGGCAGGAAGTCGCCGGGAGGGACGATGCTGCCGTCCGGCCGCCGCGCCCTCAGCAAACCCTCGGCACCGACCAGACGTTTGGTGCGCAGCTCGATCTTCGGCTGGTACCAGAGCTCGTCCCAGCCGCGCAGCAGGATGTCGCGCAGCGTCAGCTTGCCGCCGCCCGTCTGGGCCGGCGCAACGGTCTCGGGTTCGAACAGCTTGCGCAGGGTCCGCAGCATCGCAACTCACAAAATCGCCGGCGGTTGCGCGCCGGCGGTTTTCATTGTTACGGGCAAGTTATGCCAGATGGCGTCAGACGATCGCGTTAACGCGGCATTTCCAGTCCGCGATATGCTTTGCCAAGAGTAAATTGCGGAATACGAATTTTACAACCTTAGTTCGGATTGTTAGCGGAGCGCCTGGCGCTTGTGACGCTCAGCGCGCGGCGCCGGCGTCGCCGGCCACGGATTGAGATTGCAAAAGCTGCGGTCGCCGGCGATTACGTGCGGCACGCATTCTTCGACCGTACGATATTGGCAATCCCAGACCACGTCGCTGCCAAAATTCTTCACCGCGCACCACGGCGCGTCGCCGAAAGCGTAGCCGGCAGGAATATTGAAACCCATGGCCGCCGTGAAGGCTGCCGCCCCGATTATCGCGCGCATGGTGGTCCTCCCGATCGTTGTCAGGCCGTCGGACTAGAGCGAAATCACTTCAGATTGAATCGATTTGCGCTCTAGCATTTTGATTGAGCATGATCTTTTCGGAAAACCGGTTTCCACTTTTCCGGATCATGCTCTAAAAACACTTCAGTCCGGTCTTTATTTCATTCCGCCGCGCGGCGCGCCGCGATGATTTGATCGGCGGTACGGCCGGTCAGCTCGGCCATGTGATCGAACTTGAAGGTGAAGGTGCCGGCACCGGCGGTCGCCGAGCGGATCTCGACGATGAGATCGCCGATTTCCGCTTCCGGCATTTTGGCGCGCACCAGGTCCCAGCCGTCCCAGCCTTCGCGGGTGTCGAAGCCGAGAATCTGGCCGCGGCGGCCGGACATCAGCGCATTGATCTTCGCGGTCGCCTCGGTGGGGCAGGCGATCTCGACCAGATCGATCGGCTCGAGCAGCACCGGCTGGCACTGCGGCAACGCCTCGACGATGCCGAGGCGGCCGGCGAGGCGGAACGCCATGTCGGAGGAATCCACCGTGTGATACGAGCCGTCGATCAGCGCCACCGAGAGATCGACCACCGGAAACCCGAGCGGGCCGTGCGCCAGCGCGTCGACAACGCCTTCCTCGACGGCGGGGATATAATTGCGCGGCACCACGCCGCCGGTGATCTTCTCCTCGAAGGCAAAGCCTGAGCCGCGTGGCAGCGGCTTGATGTCGAGCACGACGTCGCCGTACTGGCCATGGCCGCCCGACTGCTTCTTGTGACGGCCGCGCTGGACGACACCTTTGCGGATGGTCTCCCGGTAACCGACGCTCGGCTGGCGCCGCTCGATGGCGACGCCGAAACGGTCGCTCAGCCGCTCGGTGGCGACGCGCAGGTGCATTTCGCCCTGGCCCCACAGCACCACTTCGTGAGTCTCCGGATTATGCTCGATAGTGATCGAGGGATCTTCCTCGGCGAGCTTGTGCAAGGCCTGGCCGAGCTTGACGTCGTCCTTGCGCTCCTTCGCCGAGATGGCGATGGCGAGCACCGGCGGATAAGGCTCGACCTTTGCCAAGGCAGGATGGGCCTGCTTGCCGGCGGAGAGCGTATCGCCGGTCTTGGCCTTGTCGAGCTTGGCGAAGGCGACGGTTTCGCCGACCGTGGCCGGGCCGCGCTTCTCGGTGGTCTGGCCGACGAGCTTGAACACGCCGGCGACGCGGCCGGCCTCGTCATCGCCGGACAACAGCGTCGTGCCGTCGCCGGCCTGGCCGGCAATGACCCGCGCGATCGACATCTTGCCGCCGTGGGCGGTGTTCAGCGTTTTCAACACATAGGCGACGGCGTCGCTGCCGGCCTTAACGCCGAGGCGCTTGGCGGTTTCCACAATGCCCGGCGATTCGTGGCGCAGCGCCTTCATCAGCCGCAACACGCCATTGGCGCGCGTCGCCGTGCCCATCAGCACCGGGCAGACCAGGCCTTCGCGGAGCTCGCGGGTGAGATCGTCGAACACCTTGTCGCGCGGCGGCTGGATGTCTTCGAGCAATTGCTCCATCAGCTCGTCGTCGTGATCGGCCAGCGTCTCCAGCATGGAGAAACGCGCGGTCTTTTCCAGATCGGCGGCGTCGCCTTCGAGCGGCACGACTTCGGAAGGCGCGTGCTCCTTGTAGACGAAGGCGCGTTCGAGGGCGAGATCGACGAAGCCGGAGATGATGTCGCCGGAGAAGGTCGGGATCTGGCGCAAGATCAGCTTGGTACGCGACGCTGGCTGCAACAGCTTGAGCACGTCGTGGACGCCGGCATCGCCCTTGTCGATCTTGTTGACGAACAGGACGCGCGGGATTTTCTTGTCTTCCAGCTCGCGCAAAATGAGCTGGAGCTGCGGCACCTTCTTCTCGTCCATCTCGCAGACAACGACGGCGACGTCGATCGCCGGCAGCACGGCGCGCATGTCGTGGACGAATTCGACCGAGCCCGGGCAGTCAAGGAACGTATAGGAGTCGCCCATGAAATTCGTGGTGGCGGCGGTGAGCTCGACGCTCATGCGGTGATGGCGCGCTTCCTTGCTGGCGTCGCCGACCGTATTGCCGGCTTCGATGGTGCCTTGGCGCTGGATCGTGCCGGTGCGGGCGAGGATCGCTTCCAAGAGCGTGGTTTTGCCGCTCTGGAACGGGCCGACCAGCGCGACGCAGCGCGGACCGGTCGCTCGTGTGCCATTGCCACCGTTCGTTGCCATGGTCACCTCCCACGGCTGCCGCTTGTTCCAGCGCGGCCACCGGAAACCCATCGTTTCAGGCGGCGGCGGGGCTGGTCAAGGGGCGCGGTATTGCGTGCGGGCGCCCGCCTTGCCGCACGGCAATTCATTGGGCGAGATGCAGCTCCAGCTGGCTCACGCCGGCCGCGATATTGAGCCCGGTCTGGCCCTGCACCGAGAGCGGCTGCAGCGCCACCGCACGGTTCGAGCCACCGACCAGCACGTTGGCGCCCAGACCGGCGGCAATGGAGGCTTCCGCCGAAGCGCCGACATAGGTCCCGCTCAGCATGCCGGCATAGAGATTGGTGCCGGTGAACACGCCCCAGATGATGGCGCCGCCGCCGGTCACGCCGATGTCGAGACCGACGCGCGTCAGTGTTCCCACATAGGCCTCCGGCGGTCCGCCCCTGGGCTTGAAATTGCAAGCCACATTGCGCGACGACGTGACGATCATGCCGATGCTGGACGACAGCGAGCACTCGAGCGAACCGGCCTGCACGCGATCCTGCTGCGCGCCGGCAGGCATCGCCAGCACCGTCGCCAACGCTGCAGTGCCCAGGACTGCTCCAATGGCATTGCGAAACATATGGAATCTCCCCTCACCTGGCCCGCCTAGCGGGCCATTCAGTACAATTGTAGGCGAGAATACAGCCGCCGTCTGCCGTCCATTCGCATGATCGCTAATGGAGGGGAAACGGACGGCCGAACTGACAAGCCTACTGCAAATTCCCACAAAACCGCTGGATGCGGGTGCAGGCTTCCTCAAGCGCGCTGGTCGCCGTGGCGTAGGAGATGCGGAACGCGGGCCCGACGCCGAACGGCGTGCCCTGCACCACCGCGACGCCTTCGGCTTCCAGCAACTCGGTGACGAAATCCTCGTCGGTCGCGAGCTTTTTGCCGGTCGGCGCGGTTTTGCCCATGGTGTCGGCGCAGGACGGATAGACGTAGAACGCGCCTTCCGGCTTCGGGCACTGGATGCCGCGGGCCTGGTTCAGCATCGAGACGCACAGGTCGCGCCGCTCCTTGAAGATCTTGTTGTGCTTGGCGATGAAATCCTGCGGCCCGTTGAGCGCCTCGACCGCGGCCCATTGCGCCACCGCCGTCGGATTCGACGTCGACTGCGACTGGATCATCGCCATGGTCTTGATCAGAATCTCGGGCCCGCCGGCATAGCCGATGCGCCAGCCGGTCATGCAATAGGCTTTCGAGCAGCCGTTCACCGTCAGGGTGCGCTCGTAAAGCCGCGGCTCGACCTGCGCCACCGAGTAGAACTGAAAGTCGTCGTAGACCAGGTGCTCGTACATGTCGTCGGCCATGACGTGGACGTGCGGATAACGCACCAGCACGTCGGTCACCGCCTTGAGCTCAGCCCGGTTATAAGCGGCGCCGGTCGGGTTCGACGGCGAGTTGAAGATGATCCACTTGGTCTTCGGCGTGATCGCCCGCTCCAAATCCTCCGGCTTCATCTTGTAGCCGGACGCCATGGTGGTGACGACCTCGACCGGGGTGCCGCCGGCGAGCAGCACCATGTCGGGATAGCTCACCCAATAGGGCGCCGGGATGATCACCTCGTCGCCCGGGTTCAGCGTCGCCACCAAAGCGTTGTATAGCACCTGCTTGCCGCCGGTGCCGATGATGATTTGCGACGGCTTGTAGTCGAGATTGTTCTCGCGCTTGAACTTGCTCGCGACTGCGGCCTTCAGTTCCGCGATGCCGTCGACAGCGGTGTATTTCGACGACTTGCCGTCGCGGATCGCCTTGATCGCCGCCTCTTTGATGTTCTCGGGCGTGTCGAAATCGGGCTCGCCCGCGCCCAGCCCGATGACGTCGCGGCCGGCCAGTTTCAGCGCACGCGCTTTATCCGTAACGGCGATGGTCGCCGACGGCTTGATGCGCATGATCTGGTCCGCGATGAAGGCCATTTTCCGATTCCTCCTGGTTTCGAGGCGCGTGCTTCCTAAAGCGCCCATTAAGCACAGGCAAGCGCCAAATCCCGAAAAATCCTCAAATCTCCGGCATCCGGACCAAGGCTGGCGCCCGGGCAACGCTCCATTAAGGCTCGATAGGCCAAATGCCCGAAGGCACAAGCGAAAAACGGACAAGCGGCCATGGACCGGGTGCGGCAGGCGATGCGGAGCGGCGACTGGCTCACCCGCGAGCGCATCCGGATGGTGGCGGTCGCGGTCCTGATCACCTCGGCGGCGGGCTTCCTCTATCTGGTGGTGACCGCCACAGGCGGCGTCGACCTGCAGGGCCGGCCGATCGGAACCGACTTTTCCAACGTCTATGCGGCCGGCACTTATGTGCTTGAGGGCAACTTCCAAGCGCCGTTCGATTCGGTGCAGCAATACGCTCGCGAGCAAGCCGTCTTCGGCGCGGCGACGCAATTCTACGGCTGGCATTATCCGCCCTATTTTCTCTTCGTCGCCGCCGCTTTGGCGTGGATGCCTTATGGCTTGGCGCTGTTCGTCTGGCAGGCGATTACGCTTGGCCTGTATCTGCTGGCGATCCGCGCCATCCTCAAAGCCTTCGCCCCGCAAGGAGGGGCAACAGCAAGTGCCGACCCGCTTTGGCTCGTCCTCGCCCTCGCTTTCCCGGCGGTGCTGATCAATGTCGGACACGGCCATAACGGCTTCCTCACCGCCGCGCTGTTGGGTGGCGGACTGGTCAGCCTCGAACGCCGGCCGCTGCTCGCCGGCATCCTGTTCGGGCTGATGGCTTACAAGCCGCAATTCGGGCTGATGATTCCCATTGCGCTGGCCGCGGGCGGCTATTGGCGCAGCTTCACCGCCGCCGCAGTCACCGCCGTGTTGCTGACGCTGGTGACCACTTTGGTCTTTGGCGTCCAGGTCTGGCACGCGTTTTTTGTCGGCGCCGAGTTCACCCGGACCGTGGTGCTCGAACAGGGCGAAACCGGCTGGCACAAGATTCAAAGCATCTTCGCTTGGGCTCGCATGTGGGGCGCGCCGGTTCCGCTCGCTTATGCGATCCAGGGCGCAGCGACACTCGTGCTCGCCATGGCGTCGGCCTGGCTGTGGCACGGCAAGGCGCCCTACCCGCTCAAGGCCGCAGGACTTTGCCTCGCCGCGATCCTCGCCACGCCTTACACGCTCGACTACGACATGATGGTGCTGGCTCCGGCCATCGCCTTCCTTGCCGCCGACGGCATGGCACGCGGTTTCGGCCCGTGGGAAAAAACCGCGCTGGCCGCGCTCTGGCTGGTGCCGCTTGTCGCCCGCACCGTTCCGCAAGTGACCCTGATCCCGCTTGGCGTGCCGGTGATGCTGGCGATGTTTGTTTTGCTCCTGCGCCGTGCGGAATTGGCTCTTGCGCTGCCGACGGCCTTCTCTACTGCCTCCATTAAACAATCTTTTCGCGAATGATTTGAAACAGTCGCGCATATCGAGTTTACCTGATCTTCAGGCGTAGGCGCCCATCATTCCAGTTTGAAATTCGCCCCTTGGCGAATTTGTACGAGCGGCGCTCCGCGTTGAGCCCGATGTCCAAGAAAGGACATCATGCAAGCTGGCCAGTCACTGATTTCCGAGCTTGAGAACGCGATCCAAAGCGGCTCCAAGGACAAACGCGTGGATTCGCTGCGGCGGATTACTGACCTTTTTGTTGCCGATGCGGATCGGCTCAACGATCAGCAAATCGACGTGTTCGATGACGTGCTATGCCACCTGATCAAGCGGATAGAGGGAAAAGCGCTCGAGGAGCTTAGCCGGCGCCTTGCACCGGTAAGTCAAGCACCAAGCGACGTTGTTCGGCGGCTCGCCCGAAACGACGATATCGCAGTGGCGGCGCCGATCCTGATGCAGTCCACGCGTCTTGCCGACAGCGATCTCGTCGAAATCGCCAGCACCAAGCCTCAAACTCATCTGTTGGCCATTTCCGGTCGCTCGCAAATCAGCACCACGGTGACCGACGTTCTGCTGCATCGCGGCGACCGTGACGTGTTTCACAAGCTGGCCGGAAATTCCGGCGCGAGCTTTTCCGAGAACGGCTTCGCAACCCTGGTGAAGCACTCGGAGCGCGATGAGCAACTGGCCGAGAAGGTCGGACTTCGGCTCGATGTACCCTTACGGCTGTTTCGGGAACTGTTGCTGCGCGCTACCGAGGCAGTGCGTTCCCGCCTGATGGCATTGGCCGGGCCGGAAAGTCGCGAACAAATCCAACGAGTCCTCGCCGCAATCGCGGAAGATGCTCAGCACGAAGCGGGATTCCAGAATCAACACGACTATACGGAGGCGCAGGCACACGCGCTGGCGATGCGGGCTGCCGGAGAGCTCAACGAAGCGGCCATTTTCGAGTTTGCCAAGGCGGGCCGCTACGCAGACTTGGTAGCGGCACTTGCGCTGCTCTGCGGATCGCCATTGCCGTTGGTCGAGAGCCTTTTGCAGAATGGGAGCCGCGAGGCAATTCTCGTGCCCTGCAAAGCCGCTGGGCTGCAATGGCCGACCGTACGCATGATCATGACTTGCCGGTCGGTCAGTGGCACGGCCTCCGAGCATGATCTCGATTCGGCGCGGACCGACTTTTTCAAACTGTCGCAAGCCAATGCCCAGCGGGTTCTTCGATTTTGGCAGGTCCGGCAGACGGCCGCGGGTAGTGCGCCTGCGCCGGTCGTTGCCTCGCCCAGTCTGACGCCCGGTTTGAAGGGGATACCCGGCATTTGAATCCCCTTTGTGAATTCCACGGACCACGTTCGATGTGATCGAGACGGCTGATGAGCCCCGAATTCCGCAAGAGCAAGCGTCGGTATGTTCACCATGGCGCCAGGATGATTCGCACCGACGGCTCGGTCCTGGGCACATGCGTCATGGCTGACTTATCCGCCACCGGCGCGCGCCTTCAAGTGAAGGAACCTGCGACACTGCCCGACGAATTTGTGCTCTTGCTCTCGCACACCGGACAACTGCACCGAAAGTGCTCGGTGACTTGGCGCGCGGAAACCGAGGTCGGCGTCAAATTCCTTGCCGACAGGCCGCCGAGGTAAAAATGCTGCCAAGCTCGCTGTCGCGGAAATCATTACATCGCAAAGCGTCGAGGCTGGCGGAACATTATCCTGCCGTGCGAATGACTTTATCGAGCGGCTTCACTACAATGTCGCCAAGCCCGGCGGAACTTCGCGCGGCCAGGATTTTAGTCGGCCATGACATCGCCGCGTTGAAGTCGTAACAGCGCAACACTTGCGCGATACTGCCGCACGGGTTTTGGAAAGCGGCGATGTTTACGCTCTATTCGATGCAGCGTTCGGGGAACAGCTACAAGGCGCGGCTCGCCTTGGCGCAGCTGCGCGAGCCCTACCGGCTGGTCGAGATCGACATCCTCAAGGGCGAGAGCCACACGCCGGAATTTCTGGCTAAGAATCCGAACGGCCAGGTGCCGCTGCTCGAAGTCGCGCCGGGCCGCTATCTCGCCGAGTCCAATGCCATCCTCTGGTACATCGCCGGCGGCTCGGCGCTGGCGCCAGAGGACCGCATCGACCGCGCCGAGGCGATGCAGTGGATGTTCTTCGAGCAGCACAGTCTCGAGCCGAATATCGGCGCGGCCTATTTCTGGCTCACGTTGATCAAGGGCGGCCGCGACCTGCAGCAGCACGCTTTCGAGGACTGGATGGAAGAAGGCCATCGCGCGCTCGGCGTGATGGAGAAGCATCTTGCCACCCACGACTATTTCGCCGCCGATCGTTACACCATCGCCGACATCGCGCTCTACGCCTACACCCACGTCGCGCATTTGTGCGACTACGATCTGCAGGCGTTTCCGGCAATCCGCGCCTGGCTCGACCGCGTCGCCGCCCAGCCCGACCATGTGACCATGGAACACAATCCGGCCGCCGCCATGCCGGCGCTGTGAGTGGCGGCAAAGCCACGGCGGTAGTTTATTGCCTCCGCGACCCGCGGCGTTAACATTCCATTAACCAAGAAGGCCGAATCGCCTTTATTTCTCAATAGCTTCGCCAAAGTCACGGGCCACTTTGCGGTCAACGCAACGAACTGATTCGCGAAGGATTAAGATCATGACTGAGCTGACCGGGAAGGTCGGTTATGCGTCTCCCGTTTCCACAAAAAGAATAACGCGATGCCGCATTCTTGGCGTCGAGCTGTTTGCCACTTTGGCGCTCGTCGTTTGCCTGATCATCGCCGCAACCGCGGTGTCGATCGGCATGGCGCGCGCGCAGGCTTTCGCCAATATCGGCCGGCACGACCACGCGCCGTTTGCAGTCGCGCTGTTCTTCGGCGCGGTGATGGCCGGCATGGGCGGCCTGACCGCGATCGTCGCCGGCGAACCCCAGACGCCGCGCGATTAGTTCGCCTGCGAGTCACCTCAACCAAACAAACAATCAATCGCCGGCCTTGATGCCGGCCGACTTGATGATCGGCCACCACTTGTCGAGCTCGGCCTTGTGGTAGGCCGCGAGCGCTTGCGGGTTCTGCTGATCCGCCGGGAATATGACCTGGCCGAGGGCTTCGATTTTCGCCCGCACGCCGGGATTGGCCAGCGCCGCCATGACGGCGGCATCAAGGCGGGCGACGATGTCCTTCGGCGTGTCCTTGGTGGTCCACAAGCCGTGCCAGAATGAGATGCTCAATCCCGGCACGCCGGATTCGATCATGGTTGGCGTCGACGGCGATTTCGGCCAACGCTCTTCGCCCATCACCGCATAGGCCTTGAAGCGCTTCGCCTCCACGTTGGCGAGCGTCTGCGATGCTTCGAGGCAGGACAGATCGATCTGGCCGCCGATCAGATCCTGCATCGCCGGCGCGCCGCCGCGATACGGCACGTATTGAAACCGTACGCCGGTCTTCTGCGCAAAGAACAGGCCGCACAGATGCGCGGCGCTGCCGGAGCCGATGGTGCCGAACGTGGTCGGGTCCGGTCTAGCCTTCAACCAGGTGATCAGCTCGGGCGCCGTCTTCGGCGGCAGATCGTTTTTGCCGACGATCCACAGCGGCGAGGCGGCCAAGAGCGCGACCGGCTGCAAATCCTTGTATATGTCGTAGTCGAGCGGATAAATCGCCGGCGAGCCGACGTGGCTCGTCCAATTGCCGATGCCGATCGTGTAGCCGTCCGGGCTGGCATGGACGACGCGTCCGGCCGCGATCGTGCCGCTGGCGCCGCTGACGGTTTCGACGACCACGCTCTGGCCGAGCGAAGGCTGCATTGCATCGGCCAGGATGCGCGCCAGGGTGTCGGTCGGGCCGCCGGGCGGAAAGCCGACCAACATGGTAATCGGGCGCGTCGGATAGGTTTGCGCCTGCGCCGCAGTTGCCAATGCCAAAAGCGCGACCAGCGCGCCGACCAAACGTTTCATGGCGATGCCCTTGGTGTTTTTCCCCGCCATGACGATGACACGGACGCCTGCTGTCTTAAAGCTGAGAAAACGCCGTCGTGACGATGCGCCGCGCGATACCCCTTCCAACCGTCCCTGCTTAGAGGGGGAGGATTTGGAAGGGGGTGGCACATCGATTGACGCTTCCCACATAAGCCCTGTAACCATCCGCAAATGTTTGCATTTTTCGAACGATTCCTGACGCCGACGGCGGCGCCCGAGAACCCGGAGCCGCCGGCCGGGCTCATTGCATTCCTGTGGCACTTTGCCCGCCAGGCGAAGTGGCTGTTCGCGGCGCTGTTCGTCATCGAGCTGTTCGTAGCCCTCACCGACAGCGCGGTGCCGTGGTTCATGGGCCGCGTCGTCACCATGGTGACCAAGACGCCGCCCGATCAGTTTTTGGCCAAAAGCTGGCCATGGCTGCTCGGCATGGCGGTCGTCATTCTGATCGTGCGCCCGACGGTGACCTTGACGCGCTATCTCATCACCAACCAGGCGATCGCCGCGCCGTTCACCGGCCTGATCCGCTGGCAATCGCACTGGCACGTGGTGCGGCAGAGCTGGGCGTTCTTTCAGAACGATTTCGCCGGCCGCATTTCCAACCGGGTGATGCAGACCGGGCCCTCGGTGCGCTCGACCTTGACCGCGACCATCACCACGGTCTGGTACATTCTGGTCTATGGCTTTTCCGCCATCGCGCTGACCGCGTCGGCGGATCGCTGGCTCGCGGTTCCGATTCTGGTGTGGTTCGCCGGCTATGCGGCGCTGCTGGTTTATTTCGTGCCGCGGATGCGCGAGCGCTCGAAAGTTTCGTCGATCGCGCGGTCGACCCTGATGGGCCGCATCGTCGACAGCTACACCAATATCCTCACCGTAAAACTGTTCGCCCGCGCCCGCGAGGAAGACCAATATGTGCGCAACGCGGTCGATCGGCACGTCGACCTGTTCACCAAATCGCAGCGCCTGCTCACCGCGTTTGTCGCGCTGCTTGACGTGCTCAACGCGCTGCTGATCGCGGGCTCGGGCGCGATCGCGCTGATGCTGTGGCGCTACGGCGCCGTCGAAGTCGGCGCCATCGCCATGGTGCTGCCACTGACCTTGCAGCTCACCAACATGTCGCGACAGATCGCCATGCGGATTACCGAAATCTTCGAGGACATCGGCGTGGTGCAGGAAGGCATGCTGACCATCGCCCAGCCGCTGCAACTGCCCGATCCCGCCGGCGCGCAGCCGCTCACCGTGCACGAAGGCCGCATCGATTTCGAAAACGTCAACTTCGGCTACGGCCGCGAGACCGGCGTGCTGCAGAATTTCAATCTGGCGATAAAACCCGGCGAGAAGATCGGCCTGGTCGGCAGCTCCGGCGCCGGCAAATCCACCGTGGTCAATCTGTTGCTGCGCTTCTTCGATCTGGAAGACGGCGCCATCCGCATCGACGGCGTCGATATTTCCGGCCTGAGCCAGGAATCGCTGCGCGCGCAGATCTCGGTGGTGACCCAGGATACCTCGCTGCTGCACCGTTCGATCCGCGCCAATATCCGCTACGGCAAGCCCGAGGCGAGCGAAGACGACGTGGTGCGCGCGGCAAAGCTCGCACACGCCCACGACTTCATCCTCGAGCTGGAAGACTGGAACGGCCGGCGCGGCTACGACGCCCATGTCGGCGAGCGCGGCGTCAAGCTGTCGGGCGGCCAGCGCCAGCGCATCGCCATCGCCCGCGTCATTCTCAAAAACGCGCCGATCCTGGTGTTCGACGAGGCGACTTCGGCGCTCGACAGCGAAGTCGAGGCCGCGATCCAATCGAGTCTGGGCACCTTGATGCAAGGCAAGACCGTGATCGCCATCGCCCATCGCCTCTCCACCATCGCGCAGATGGACCGCCTCGTGGTGCTCGAGCACGGCCGCATCGTCGAGCAAGGCTCGCACCGCGAATTGATCGCCCGCGACGGCCGCTACGCCGCCATGTGGCGCCGCCAGGCCGGCGGCTTCATCGACGACGCCGGCGAGATGCAGGCGGCGGAGTAATTCTTTTCCGCCCCCGCGCAGCGGGGGCGCGCCATTACGGCACGCGATCCGCTGTCGTGGCGCTGCCGCCGAGGCTGTAAAAGACCGTCGCCGTGCCGGCAACGGGGTGAATCTTTTTCGATGCCAGCCCGAAGAAGTAGCTGGTGGCTCCTGGACAGATCGGCTGCGAGAACGTGAAGGTGATGACGTTGCCGACCTGGTCCGCCGCGGCGAGATCGATGCTGCCGAGGCCGCCGCCGGTCACCACGAAGATGTCGGACTTGCCGCTCGGGCCATAGGGCATCTTGACCACGGGGCCGAAATCGAGCGCCAGCTTGGTGACGCAATTTGCCGCCGTGAGTCCCTTCACACTAGTCAAGTCGACACGATAGACATGGGCCATGTCGCCGGCCGCCGGCGCCGGTGCGGTGCCGGGATAGGTGCGCGATTGCAGCCGCGCGTCGCCCTGGTCGCCCGGCGGCGTGAAGGTGCCGACGGAATCATCGACCACGACACTGCAAGCGGGAGGCGGAGTATTGGGAATTTTGGTCGGACTGAACACGCAATTGATGCCCGGCGCGCTGACATTGACGATGGAAAGCGGCGCCGCCTGCGCCGCCGAAGCGGCGGCGAAACACCCGGCCGCGATCGACGCAATTCGCACTGTGATTTTCGTCGTCATCGGCTGCTCCTGAAAACGATGCCTGCGCACTTTGCACGGCTGTTGGCCGCGTCGGCCCGACGCGCTGCTTGGGCCATGACCATAAAATTCAACTATCTGAGAAAGCTACCTCAAGTTGATGCCATAAGATAGAGTGAGACCGCAGCCCGGATTCAACGAAGTAGAATCCGGGACCGGTGTTTCCGCCGGACGATCGTTCCCGGATTTCGCTGGCGCTCCATTCGGGCTACGCTCGCCGCCGCGATGCACACGGCGGAGTAAATTTGATGGCGTCGGCGCCATTTGATGAGGCCGAGCTTGCGATCGTGCGGCGGGCGTTCGCGCGCCAAATGATGGCGATCGCGCAGGTGCAGGACGAGCGCGTCGAGCAGGCCTTTGCCGCCGTGGGCCGCGAGAAATTCTTGGGCCCCGAGCCGTGGCAGTTCCTCACCTGGCCGCCGCGATCGGTGCAGCTGCCGCACAACGATCCGGTCTGCGTCTATCAGGACATCGTGATCGCGCTGGTGCCGGGCCGCGGCGTCAACAATGGCAGCCCCTCGCTGCATGCCAAGATGCTGCACGACCTCGCGGTCGAACCGGGGCAGCACGTCGCCCATATCGGCGCCGGGGCCGGCTATTACACCGCCATGCTGGCCGAACTCGTCGGACCCGCCGGCCGCGTGACGGCGTTCGAGCTCGACGAAGTTTTGGCCGTGCGGGCCCGCGCCAACCTCGCCGCCTGGCGCAATGTCACGGTGGTCGTCGGCGACGGCGCCAAGGCGCCCACCGACATGGTCGACCGCATCTACGTCAATTTCGGCGTCGCGGCGCCGGCGGCGTCCTGGATCGAGCATCTCTTACCGAACGGCAAGCTTTTGTTCTCCCTCGGCGTACCGCATCCGGACATGCGCGAGCGCTTTCCGCGCCACGCTGCAAAGGGTGCCGCGCTCTTGATCGAACGCAGATCGAACGGTTTTGCGGCGCGCTGGCTCTACCCTGCCTATTACGTCTGCGCCGAAGGCGAACTGGCCGGCGACAGCGATTCCGAATTGGCCCTGCATGCCGCGTTCGAACGCGGCGGCATCGAATTCGTCAAGAGCTTGCGCTGGAAGCAGCCCACCAACGCAATGCGCTGCTGGTACGCGACCGCGCAGTGGGGCCTCAGTTACGACCCGCTGGACGACGTCTAGTTCCCTCCCCGGATTTCGCTTCCGCTCGATCCGGGCTACGCTCGGCGCCGACATGCAAACGGCGGAGTAACCCCAATCGACTTCGCGCTCACGGACCTGCAGCAATCGGTGCGCGCGGCGATCGAGAAGATTTGCGCGCGCTTCGGCGACGATTATTGGCTCGCGCGCGATCGCGACGGTGAATTTCCGCACGAATTCCATCGCGCGCTGGCGGCTGACGGCTGGCTCGGCGTCTGCATTCCGGAGGCGTATGGCGGCTCGGGCCTTGGCATCACCGAGGCCGCGGTGATGATGCAAACCATCGCGGCGTCCGGCGCCGGCTTTTCCGGCGCGTCCGCGGTGCACATGAATATTTTCGGGCTCAATCCGGTCGTGGTCTATGGCAGCGACGAACAGAAACGGCGCATGCTGCCGCCGATCATCGCCGGCAAGGAGAAGGCCTGCTTCGCGGTGACCGAGCCGAATGCCGGGCTCGAAACCGCCAAGCTGCAAACCCGCGCCGAGCGCCGCGGCGACCGTTACGTCATCACCGGCGCGAAAATCTGGATCACCACGGCGCAGGTCGCCGACAAAATGTTGATCCTGACCCGCAGCGCGCCGATCGAGAGCGGGCGCCGGCCGACCGATGGCCTCACGCTGTTCTTCACCGCGCTCGACCGCCGCTTCGTCGAGGTGCGCGAGATCGAGAAGATGGGAAGGAAGGCGGTCGATTCCAATCAAGTGTTCATCGACGGCCTCGAAGTGCCGGTCGAGGACCGCATCGGCGAGGAAGGCCGCGGTTTTGAATATATCCTCGACGGCTTCAATCCGGAGCGCATCCTGGTCGGCGCCGAAGCGGTCGGCCTCGGCCGCGCCGCGCTTAAGCGCGCGGCGGCCTATGCGAAAGAGCGCACCGTGTTCGGCCGGCCGATCGGGCAGAACCAGGCGATCCAGCATCCGCTCGCCGAATGCTGGATGGAGCTGGAAGCCGCCGAGCTCATGGCGTTCAAGGCGGCCTGGCAATACGACAACGGCCTGCCGTGCGGGCCGGCGGCGAATGCCGCAAAA
The DNA here is from genome assembly GCA_050010715.1 of Xanthobacteraceae bacterium. GTDB lineage: Bacteria > Pseudomonadota > Alphaproteobacteria > Rhizobiales > Xanthobacteraceae > BOG-931. The sequence continues at coordinate 23,627 of JBEKKM010000016.1, forward strand.
TATCTCGGCGCCGAGGCCGGCTTCAAAGCCTGCCAGACCGCGATCATGACCCACGGCGGCTACGGTTACGCCAAGGAATATCACGTCGAGCGCTATTTCCGCGAAAGCATGATCCCGCGCATCGCGCCGGTGACGCCGCACCTCATTCTCTGCTTCATCGCCGAGAAAGTCTTGGGACTGCCGAAGTCGTACTAGGACATTACTTATAAGCCGAGGTCGGTGGGCGACAGTTGGTCAATGTCGGCTAACTTTTTTTGGAGGAAGCAATGCGTCGAAGACTCAGTGCAGTTGCCTTGCTGGCGAGTCTTGCACTCGCCGCGACGGCACAGATTTCCGTCGGCGCACCGCTGCCGGCGGCGCAAAGCGAAAACCAAAACTCACTGGTGACCAAGGCGCAAGCGGCGCTTGACGCCAAACAGTGGCCGGATGCGGAAGCGGCGTTGAAGCAATTGGTATCATCCGAGCCGCGCTGGGAATATTCGGAGGCGCTGGGCACGGCGCAAATGAATCAGGGTCACTACGCGGATTCGCTTGAATCCTATCAACGCGCGATCGACCTGGCGGGCAAGAACGCCAGTCCGGCGGACACCAGTCGAATCTATACGATGCTTGGCAACGCCAACTTGAAACTCAAGAAGAACGACGCGGCCATCGCCGCGTACAACAAGGCGGCGGCGCTTAGCCCCAATCCGGCCGTCGCCTACTTCAATCTCTGCGCGACCCTGTACAACATTGGCCAGCCGGCGGCAAAGATCGTCGCCGCTTGCGACAAGGCGATCGCCGCCGATCCGAATAAGGCGGATGCCTATTTCGTCAAAGGCTCCGCGCTGTTCGGCGAGGGCGCGGTGGACAAAAGCAACAAGTTCGTCGTCCCGCCCGGCGCCGTCGAAGCGCTGAAGCAGTATCTCGTTCTCGCTCCCAACGGACCGCATGTACAGGACGTCAAGGCCATGCTCGATGCTCTGAAATGACACCTAGAGCATGATCCGGAAAAGTGGATGCCGGTTTTCCGAAAAGATCATGCTCCAACGAAAATACTAGACCATGATCCGATTAAATTTGATCGGATCATGGTCTAGGCGCCGAGAGGCGGCGATCCGATGACATTCGAGTTGGGGCTCTATACGTTCGGCGACCTGATGCCGGACGCGCCGGCGGGCAAGGCGGTCGGCGCCCAACAACGGCTTAAGGAAATCCTTGCGGCAGCAAAACTCGCCGACGCCGCGGGTCTCGATATCTTCGCGGTCGGCGAACATCATCGGCTGGACATGGCGGTCTCCGCCACGACCGTCGTCTTGGCGGCGATCGCGGCGGTGACCGAGCGCATCCGCCTGGCGAGCGCGGTCACCATCCTCAGCACGGCGGATCCGGTGCTGGTGTTCGAGGAGTTCGCCACCGTCGACCTCATCTCCGGCGGCCGCGCCGAGATCATCGCCGGACGCGGCATTTTCACCGAATCGTTTCCGCTGTTCGGTTACGACCTCGCCGACTACGACGATCTGTTCGCGGAAAAACTCGATCTGCTCATGCGGCTCAACACCGCCGAGCGCGTCACCTGGCAGGGACGCTTCCGCCCGCCCCTGCAGGATGCGCCAATTCCACCGCGGCCCGCGCAAGGCCGCCTGCCGATCTGGGTCGGCACCGGCGGCACGCAGAATAGCGTCGCGCGCGCCGGCGCGCTCGGTTTGCCGTTGGCACTCGCCAATATCAGCGTGCCGCCGGCGAAGCTCGCGCCGCTCGCCGAGCTCTACCGGCGCACCGGAACGCAAGCCGGGCACGCCGCGGACACGCTCAAGGTCAGCATCGCCACCCACATGCACATCAAAGAGAACGCGCAAGACGCGTTGAATACTTTTTATCCGTACTATGCCGGCTACTTTTTCAGCCACACGCCCTCGCAATATCGCGCGCAGGACATCACGCGGGCCGAGTATGACGAACGCGCCGCTCCGCACGGCGCGATTTTCGTCGGCAGCCCGCAGCAGATCATCGACAAGATCTTGTATGAGCGCGAGCTGTTCGGCCACCAGCGTTTCCTCGCGCAGATCGACATCGGCGGCCTGCCGTTCGCCGACGTCGCCCGCGTGATCGAGCTGTTCGCGACCAAGGTCGCGCCGGTCATACGCGGCGTGGTTGGCGGATGACGGGTGCGCTGTCGGATCGGGGTTAGATATATACAGAAGGCCTAAAAAGCGGCCTTGATCAGTAATGCCTGAGACATCGTGTTACTGCTCGCGCAGAAATGGTAAGCTCGGCGTCAGCCGAATGAACAGTGGGAGGACATAACAATGAAGCTCTACATGCATCCGGTATCGACGGCATGCCGTCCCGTGCGGTTGCTCATCGCCGAGAACGGCATCGCATGCGACGAGGAGACGGTCGATATTCTCCAAGGCGCCCACTATCAGGAGCCATACGCCTCGCTCAATCCCAACCGCATGGTGCCGTGGCTCGAGGATGGCGATTTACGCCTGACGGAAGGTTCGGCGATTCTCAAATATCTCGCCGACAAATATGACCTGCCGTCTTATCCGAAGGACTTGAAGAAGCGCGCCAAGGTCAACGAAGTGATGGACTGGCTCAACACCCAATTCTATCGCGACTTCGGCTATGGACTGGTCTACCCGCAGCTGTTTCCGCACCACAAGCGCCGCAGCGACGAAGCCCATGCCGGCGCCGTCGCCTGGGGACAGCAAGGCGCCAAGAACTGGCTGCAGATTCTCAACGACCACTGGATCGGGCCAAAAAATCAATATCTCTGCGGCAACGAACTGACCATCGCCGACTATTTCGGCGCCGCCATCGTATCGATCGGCGAGTTGATCGATTGCGACTTCTCGGCCTACCCCAACATCAAGCGCTGGCTCGGCAACATGAAGAAGCTGAAGTCATGGCAGGAGGTCAACGCGGTGTTCGACGGCTTCGCGGCTGCCAACAAGGGCAAGGAGTTTGTCCGCGCCTGAGCGCGGCATCGCTGACGTCTTCGGCTGCGCTGCCGAACGGACCTTGCTGCCGTAGCGGGTGCCGGCACCGCCAGGTCTTATTCGGCGAAGGCCGGCCCCGCCGCCGAGGCGGCGAAAATCCGCCAAGCTGCGGCAGGCTGCCGCACCGTGGTCGCATTTCGCCATTATCCCTGCCCCATTGCGCTTACGTCGTTGCGCCGATTACCGAACCGGGAGCCTCCGCGATGCGTCGTTACCCTGTCGCCCCGACCTTGATCCTCGCCGTTTTGGCCGCCGCCACGCTCAGCCCCGTTCCGGTTCTTGCGCAAAACCAACCGACGCCGCAGATCCTGCCGCTCAAGCCGCCGCCACCGCCGCCGATCAGGCCGTACACGCCGGTCGCGGCCAAGCCGCCGGTGGCTTTCGACGACGCGGCCTTCGTCGCCTTCCGCAAGCAATTGTCCGATGTCGCGGCGAAAAAGGATCGCTCAGCGCTGGCCAAGCTGGTCGTGGCCCAGGGTTTCTTCTGGATCCAGGACAAGGATCTGGCCGACCCGAAAAAGCCCGGCGTCGACAATCTCGCCAAGGCAATCGATCTTGCCGCCAATGACGGCTCCGGCTGGGCCACGCTCGGCGGCTATGGCAACGAGCCGACCGCGGCCGAATTGCCCGACCACAAAGGCGTGTTCTGCGCGCCGGCCGATCCGGCCATCGATCCGCAGGCCTTCGAAGCGCTCGGCACGGCGACGCAGACCGATCCGTCCGAATGGGGCTATCCGCTCAAGGACGGCGTTGAAGTCCATGCCGCGGCGCAGCCGAATTCTCCGGTCGTCGAAAAGCTGGGTTTGAACCTGGTGCGCGTGCTGCCAGATTCGGGGGTGCCGAACGATCCGAACCCGCCGGCCTTCCTGCATGTGGCGACACCATCCGGCAAATCCGGCTTCGTCGCCATGGATGCCATCGCGCCGCTCGGCGGCGACCAGATGTGCTACAGCAAGGACGCCGGCGGCTGGAAAATTACCGGCTTCTTGGGCGGCGCGAGCCAGTAGACGGTAGCTTCATCGCGCCAAGAAACCATGAGGCACCATAATACTACTCCCGCAAAACTGGCCCTGAATGTCGCTTGAGCCGCGATCACGCATTCGGGTATTGAAACGTCGCAGCGGCGAGAACAGGGTACGACCATGAATCGGCTGGGATTGAAGCGAGGGCGGCATAGCTTGGTGGCGCTGATCGGCGTGGCGATGCTGTGTGCCGTGTCGGTGAGCGTACCGGCGCAGCCGGTCTTCCAGTATCCGGAGACGATGAAAGACGTCGATCCCGGCATCGACCACGGCAATACCGACGCCGCCCTGCCGGATGAATACAAGAAGCAGCGGGTGTTCTATCGCTCGCAGCAGCCGCCCGGCACCATCATCATCGATACGTCGGAACGCCATCTCTATCTGATCCAGAACGAGACCACCGCCATCCGCTACGGCATCGGCGTCGGCCGCGACGGCTTCACCTGGCAGGGCCTGTTGCAGATTTCGCGCAAGGCGGAATGGCCGGATTGGCATCCGCCGCCCGAGATGATCGAGCGCCAGCCTTATCTGCCGCGCTTCATGGCCGGCGGCCCCGGCAACCCGCTCGGCGCCCGTGCCATGTATCTCGGCAACACCGTCTACCGCATCCACGGCACCAACGCGCCGGAGACCATCGGGCAGGCAGTGTCGTCAGGCTGCTTCCGCTTGGTCAACGACGACGTCATCGATCTGTTCGAGCGGGTGAATGTCGGCACCCACGTCATCGTGCGGCAGAATTAGCGCAGCGTATCCCGGATGCGGTGCAGCGCGCAGCGGAGCGTAGCGGTGCACCGCTGATCCGGGATCGTTCCAAACTCCGTGCTCGTTACGATCCCGGGTCTGCAGCGCACCACCATAGCGCGCGCAAGACGCGCGGGAACGCGCTTATGGTGCGGCGCTGCGCCCGGGAAACGTCTTCTCATTGCGCGCGTTGCGCCGCCGCGGCGACCGATTGCGCGGTTTGGCCGAACAGAATGGCGCGCTCTTCCGCGGTGCGCACGCCGCCCTGGCCGGGATTGACCTTCGGCGTCCATTCGTAGGCCTTGACCACCGCCGGCCGCGCCTTGATGGCTTCGAACCAGCGTTGCAGGTTCGGGAAGTCGGAAAGCTTTTGGCCCTGGCGCTCCCACGGCACGATCCACGGATAGCTCGCCATGTCGGCGATCGAATAATCGCCGGCGAGATAGGGCCGGTCGGCGAGCCTTCTGTCCATCACGCCGTAGAGCCGGTTCACTTCGTTGCGATAGCGGTCCATCGCATATGGCAATCTCTCCACCGCGTAATTGTTGAAGTGATTGTTCTGCCCGGCCATCGGGCCGAGATTGCCCATCTGCCAGAACAGCCATTGGATGGTTTCGGTGCGGCCGCGAATATCCTTGGCGATGAATTTTGCGATCTTGTCGGCGAGATAGAGCAGGATGGCGCCGGACTCGAACACCGCGATCGGCTTGCCGCCGCCGGGCGGATCGTGATCGACGATGGCAGGGATGCGGTTGTTCGGCGACACCGCCAAAAACTCCGCCTTGAACTGCTCGCCCTTGCCGATATTGACCGGGATGATCTTGTACGGCAGCCCGGTTTCCTCGAGGAAAATCGTGATTTTGTGGCCGTTCGGCGTGGTCCAGTAATGTACGTCGATCATGACAAGCCTTTAGGTGATGAGGGTGTGAGACCCTCAGTTTAGCGATCGCCTAAAGGATATTTAACCCCTGCTGGCGCATTTGTGTCCCTCGTGTCCAGCACCCCTGCCTATGCGACGCCCGGCGCACTGACCGCCCCCGCGACGACAAATTTTTTCGTCGCCGCGGTGATCCTCGCCCTGTTCGTTCTCTCCGCGGCGTTGAGCGCGGAACGCAAACCAATTTCGGCGGGATTCGACGAGGTGGCTCACGCCTCCTATGTGGCGCACATCCAGCACAGCGGCGACGCTTGGCCGGACCTGACATCCATGCGGCTTCTCGACCCGCAAAGCTTCCAGTTCACCGGCGCAGCCAACTACCTCAATCACCCGCCGCCGTTCTATGACTTGCTTGCGGCGCTCGGACCGCGGCTCGAAGGCCGGCCGCAGGCGCTGCTGGCGTATCGCCTGATCGATGTCGCCATCGCCGCCGTCGGCTTTGCCGCGCTGCTCGGCCTTGGGATCGCCGCGCGTTTTCCGCGCCACGAATTCTACGCCTTCGCCGTGCCGCTGGCCTGCATTCCGGTGCTGGTGCCGATCGCCGGCGCCATCAACAACGACAATCTGGCGTTTCTCGGCGGCGCCGTGGCGACGCTCGGCGCCTGGCAGCTTGTTGCGACTGGTCGTGCCGGCTGGCTCACAGTTGCGCTGATCGGTTTGATCGCGGCGAGCTGGGCCAAGCTGACCGGACTCCTGCTTATCGGCGCGATGCTCGGCGCCGTCATCGCTTATTTGCTCTGGCGTCAGCGATTGAGTTGGAGCGCGCTCATCCCGATCGCGCTCGCGTTTGCGCTCGCCGCTGCGCCTTACATTATATACGCCGTGCAATATGGCAGCCCGACGCCGCAGACCCCGGCGCAGATCGCGTTGCTGCAAGACGGCGCCCGCACCGCCGGCTGGGCTGACCTGCCGCACAAATCCTTTCCCGCCTACATCGTTTATTTCGTCATCGCCTTCGTCGCCGATTGGATGCCGGCGCTCGGCGAGCGCAACGTCTTGCAATATTCCATGCTGGCGATTCCGGTGGCGGCGCTCGGCTGCGCGCTCGCCGGCATCGCGCTGTCGCTGCGCCGGTTGTGGCACCGGCATGACACCGCGCTCGACGTCGTCGTGGTCGCTGGAACAGTGGCGCTCGTCGCGACCTTTGCGATCCACGTTACCTACAGCTACGGCCGGCATGTTGCGACCGGTTGGTTGATGGACGCCTATCCGCGCTATTACCTACCGCTCGCCGCCATCGTGCCGCTGGCCGGGCTGTCGCTGCTCGCCGCCATCGAAGCGCCGCGCTGGCGCGCCGCGCTGCTGGCATTTTTGATCGCCGGGCCGGCGATCTTTCGCGTCTTTGGTGCGCCGCTCAGCTAGGAATGCTAGGCTCGCGTTCTCATTGCAGGGATGCAGCCATCATGATCACCGAAATCGCCCAGATCGACGTCAAGCCCGGCATGGAAGCCGAATTCGAAACCGGCGTGAAAAACGCCGCGCCGGTATTCCAGCGCGCCAAAGGCTGCCACGGCCTGGAACTGCAGCGCTCGATCGAGAAGCCTGGCCGCTACCGGCTGTTCGTCAAATGGGCGACGGTGGAAAATCACACGAAAGATTTCCGCGGCTCTCCCGACTTCCAGGAATGGCGCAAGCACGTCGCCCACTGCTTTGCTTCGCCGCCGGAGGTGGAGCACGTCAATCAGGTGCTGAAGGCTTTTTGACCGTCAGGCCCGCGCCTGCTCCACGTTCGCAATCCGGTTCGGCACGCCGAACTCGCGGCGGCAGACTTCGGCGAGCGCGGCGACGCCGGCGCGGATGGCTTCGTGAGACGGATTGGCGAAGCATAATCGCGTGCGGCTTTTGCCGTAGGTCTTGTCGGTGGTCCATTCCGGGCCTGGATTGATCGCGACCCCAGCCGCCAGCGCCGGCTGAAACAATTTCAGCGTATCGACTTCGTCCGGCAGCTTGACCCAGAGGAAAATGCCGCCCTTCGGGTCTACGAACTCCGCCGCGGTGCCAAACTGCTCGTTGAGCGCATCCATCAATGTTTCGAGTTTTTTGCGCAGTCCGCGCGTCAATGCCGGCACGTGGGTGTCGAAATGCGCCGGGCAGAATTCGCCCAAAACCATCTGCTCCAGCGCGCCGGAGCCGGCGTCGGTCTTGATCGCCAGCATGCGCGCGATGAGGCTCCAGTCGGCGACGATGTAGCCGACGCGCAAGGCCGGCGCGATCGATTTCGAGAACGAGCCGATATGGATGACGCCACCGTGCCGGCTCAGCGCGTGCAGCGCCGGCGGCCGCTGGCCGTCCCAGATCAGGTCGGAATAGCAATCGTCCTCGAAGATCGGCACGCCGTGCTGTTCGGCGAGCCGCAGCATCTCGTGCCGGCGCGCTTCGCTCAAGATCGTGCCGGTCGGATTTTGCACGGTCGGGACGGTGTAGATGTATTTCGGCCGGACGCCGCGGCGCTTGAGGTCGTCGAGCGCCGTGGCCAGCGCGTCCATGCGCATGCCGTCGCCGTCGAGCGGAACGCCGACGGCGTTGACGCCGAGCCGGGTCCAGCGATTGAGCGCCCCCTGATAGGTCTCGGCCTCGGTGACGATCGTATCGCCGCGCGCCAGCAGAATGCCGTTGACCAGATCGAGCGCCTGCAGCGAACCCGAGGTGATCAGGATTTCATCGGCGCTGCAGGCGATGCCGGCGGTGCGCTTGAGCTTTTGCGCCAAAAATTCGCGCAGCCGGCGATAGCCCTGCGGGCCGCTTTCGAGGCCGTAGGTCGCCAGCGTCCGCCCCTCGCGATTGAGCACGTCGTTCGCCGCCTTGACGATCGCTTCGAGCGGGATCTGCTCGCCGTCGTTGTGGCCGCCGGTAAAATTGTATTTCGGGAAGCCGTTGAATTTGACTGCCGGCGGCGGCAGGCCGGGCGCGAGCAGCGGCGCGAAGTCGAGTGTTGTCATGAGCGTTTCTCCCTGATGGGAGACTAGCGTCATTCCGGGGCCGAGCGAAGCGAGGAACCCGGAATCCATACCCACAGGTCAGCGAATATGGATTCCGGACTTGCCGTTTTGCGGCAATCCGGAATGACGAGCGTCTTTCCTCGCCACCGGACTCGACCCATATTGGGGCCATGGCGAAGCGCCCCGACCGCGATCCCGCAAAGCATTCGAAAAAGGACCCGGCAAAACCGACCCGCGCCAAGGCGGCGCGGCCGGATTCTTCGCCGCTCGACCCGGCGCTGGCGGACCTGCTCAATCCCGGCATCGGCCAGGGCACCGCGGGCTTAGGCTCACAGACCGGCTTGCAGCAGCCGCCGGACAACTCCTTCGATCGCCGCGCCGATTTCGCCAATGCCCATAAGGCGCGGAAATCGACGCAAGGCTTGTCTGCCCAACAAGGGTTAGGCGAGCGGCCGCAGAGCGGCTACGTCGCCAAGGGAGGGCCGGCCGGTCTCGATCCGGAGCTGGCCGATGCGCTGGGTTACGGCGACAGCGATCCGACCAAGCCGCTGACCGGCGAGGCGCCGGCCGAGCGCGACGAGCTTGCCGACATTTTCCAGTCGCAGCGCGAGAAGCGGCACCGTCCCATGCCGCAGCCGATGACGCTGGGCGTCACCGCCTCGATGCAGGCGCTGGAACATTTGCTGCGCGAGGGCCGCGAGGAGTTCCGCCAGCAGGACGGCGCCGGCAAAATCTGGACGCCGCACCGGCCGCCGCGGCCGGACAAATCCGAAGGCGGGCGGCGCTTTGTCATCAAGGCCGATTTCGATCCCAAGGGCGACCAACCGACGGCAATCGCCGATCTGGTCGAAGGCGTGCGCCGCAACGACCGCACCCAGGTGCTGCTCGGCGTCACCGGCTCCGGCAAAACCTTCACCGTCGCCAAGGTCATCGAAGCGACGCAGCGCCCGGCGCTGATCCTGGCGCCGAACAAGACGCTGGCGGCGCAGCTTTACGGCGAGTTCAGGAATTTCTTTCCGGACAACGCCGTCGAATATTTCGTGTCGTATTACGACTACTACCAGCCGGAAGCCTATATCCCGCGCACCGACACCTATATCGAGAAGGATTCCTCGATCAACGAGCAGATCGACCGCATGCGCCATTCGGCGACGCGGGCGCTGCTCGAGCGCGACGACGTCATCATCGTCGCCTCGGTGTCTTGCATCTACGGCATCGGTTCGGTCGAGACCTATTCGGCGATGACGTTTTCGATCAAGCGCGGCGCGCAGCTCAACCAGCGGCAGCTGCTGGCCGACCTGGTGGCGCTGCAATACAAGCGCACCGCCGGCGATTTCTATCGCGGCTCGTTCCGCGTGCGCGGCGACGCCATCGAGATTTTCCCGGCGCACTATGAGGATCGCGCCTGGCGGGTGTCGCTGTTCGGCGACGAGGTGGAGGCGATCCACGAATTCGATCCGCTCACCGGGCAAAAAACCGACGAACTGGAATTCGTCAAGATCTACGCCAATTCGCATTACGTGACGCCGCGGCCGACCTTGCTGCAGGCGCTGTCCGGCATAAAGCTCGAGCTGCGCGAGCGGCTCAATCAGCTCAATGCCGCCGGCCGCCTGCTCGAAGCGCAACGGCTCGAGCAGCGCACGCTGTACGATCTGGAAATGATGGAGGCGACCGGCGCCTGCGCCGGCATCGAGAACTATTCGCGCTATCTCACCGGGCGAAAACCCGGCGAGCCGCCACCGACTTTGTTCGAATATGTGCCCGACAATGCGCTGGTGTTCGTCGACGAGAGCCACGTCACCGTGCCGCAGCTCGGCGGCATGTATCGCGGCGATTTTCGCCGCAAGGCGACCTTGGCCGAATACGGCTTCCGCCTGCCGTCGTGCATGGACAACCGGCCGCTGCGCTTCGAGGAATGGGACGCGATGCGGCCGCAGACCACCGCCGTGTCGGCGACGCCGGGGCCGTGGGAGCTCAACGAAGCCGGCGGCGTGTTCGCCGAGCAGGTGATCCGGCCGACCGGCCTGATCGATCCGCCGGTCGACGTGCGGCCGGCGCGCCTGCAGGTCGACGACCTCGTCGGCGAGGTGCGCGCGGTGGCGCAGCAGGGCTATCGCGCGCTGATCACCGTATTGACCAAGCGCATGGCCGAGGATTTAACCGAATATCTGCACGAGCAGGGCATTCGCGTGCGCTACATGCATTCCGACATCGACACCATCGAGCGTATCGAAATCATTCGCGACCTTCGCCTTGGCGCCTTCGACGCGCTGGTCGGCATCAATCTGTTGCGCGAGGGCCTCGACATTCCCGAATGCGCGCTGGTCGCCATCCTCGACGCCGACAAGGAAGGATTTTTGCGCAGCGAGACCTCGCTGGTGCAGACCATCGGCCGCGCCGCGCGCAATATCGACGGCCGCGTCATTCTCTACGCCGACACGATCACCGGCTCGATGGAGCGCGCCATGGCCGAGACGTCGCGCCGGCGCGAGAAGCAGACCGCCTACAACACCGAGAACGGCATCACGCCGGAAAGCGTGCGCAAGGGCATTTCGGACATTCTCGACAGCGTCTATGAGCGCGACCACGTGCTGATCGGCACCGGAACCGGCGCGGGCGCCGAAGGCGAGTTCGGCGACGCCGCCACCATCGGCCACAATTTCGAAGCCGTGATCGGCGATCTCGAAACCCGCATGCGCACCGCCGCCGCCGACCTCGACTTCGAAGAAGCCGCGCGGCTGCGCGATGAGATCAAACGTTTACGCGCGACGGAGTTGGCGGTGACCGACGACCCGACGGCAAGACTCCTACCCTCCCCTGCAGGGGGAGGGTCGCCCCGCAACCCGCGTCGGGGTGGGGCCGCACGCCCGCACAAACCCGCCCTCGACGAAATGGGCATCGCCCTCCACCACGAAGTGGCGCCGCACCGCGCCGGTGCGCGAGGCGGCGCGCCGCGCAAGCCGAACCTCGACGAAATGGGCCCGGGCGTCGAAGCTATTCCCGGGAAACGCGACCCGTCGGGTCCGCGATCGACGCTCGGTAAGCCCGGAATGCACGGCGGCTTCAAGCCGCGGCGGCGCTGAGAGGCTTGCACTAGCTACGGCATTGCCGTAGTATGCTCGGTTGATGCACACGGTCGTTGAAACGGTGCCCTATCTTGCCGATGCGGACCGGCTATTCAACACTGAAGAACAGGCAACCATCGTCGACATCGTGTCGGCGAATCCGCGATGTGGCGTCGTAATGCCCGGCACCGGTGGCGTGCGCAAGTTGCGGGTTCCAGCGAGTGGGCGTGGCAAGCGCGGTGGCGCGCGAGTGATTTTCCTTTTCGGTGGCGACGATGTCCAGGTGTTCCTGCTCGCTGGTTTCGCCAAGAATGAAAAATCGGATTTGTCACAAGCCGAACGCAACAGACTCGCAAGAACGGCAAGGGAATTGGTACAAGGCTATCGGAGCGGACGATGAGCAAACGTGCATTTGACAAGATCATGGCGGGCCTGGAGAGCGCCAAGGCTTATCTGGACGGTACCGCGGATAAGCGGAAATACCGGGTTCATGTGCCGCAAAAGATCGACGTCAGAAAAATCCGCCGCCGTCTCGGTCTGTCTCAGGAGGCGTTCGCCGAGACTTATGGCTTTGCGCTGTCCGCCGTGCGCGACTGGGAGCAAGGTCGCCGACGCCCCGAGCGCAGCGCGCGCATCCTGCTAAAAATCGTCGAACGGGAGCCGGAGGCAGTCACCCGGGCCCTGGCCAGTTGAACGTGTAAGCCGAATTTCGCCAGATCAAATGATTCCGCCCGGCGGGTGGCATCACTTTGTTCCCTACGGCGGCCTGCACGCCGTGATGCTCGTCGTCTGCGCGGCGTTGATCGCGGCACCGACGCTCGTCGGCCGCGCGCTGCGCAAGGACACTGAATTGGCGTTGCGCCAAACGCTTGCCGCGCTCGCGGTCTGCTATTGGCTGGCCTACAATATTTGGTGGAACTGGCATGGCATCGATTGGCGCATCGGCTTGCCGCTGCAAATTTGCGACCTCAACGGCCTGATTGCGCCGTTCGCTCTGTTGACCGGCCAGCGCTGGGCGCGCGCCACATTGCATTTCTGGACCGCGGCGCTGACCTTGCAGGCCTTCATCCAGCCGGCGCTCACTGCCGGGCCGGCGTCGCTGGTGTTCTGGGCATTCTGGTGCGCCCACACCATCATCGCCGCCTGCGCCGTCTACGACATCGGCGTGCTGGGCTTTCGCCCCGGCTGGCGCGATCTCGGCCGCGCCGTCGCCGTCAGCGCCGCCTATGGCGCGCTGGTGGTGCCTTTGAATGCCTGGTTGGGCTCCGACTACGGTTTCGTCGGAAATCCGGCGCCCGATATTGCAATCCCGCCCTTCGTCGAGGCGCTAGGCCCTTGGCCGCAGCGCGCGATCATCCTCGCCGCGCTGGTGCCGCTCGGCTTTGTCGCGGTGCTGTTACCGTGGCGCATTGCCCGGCGGATGCGGTAGATTGCGCCATCCGCTTTCGAATCATTCAACCCGGAGGACGTCATGGCGAAAGGCCAGATGCGCAGCAACAAGGAAAAGAAGAAGCCCAAGCAGGACAAGAACAAGCAGAAAGGCGCCCCCGCCCCCTCACCGTTCGCCGGCATGCACAGCCAGGCGAACCCGAACGCGTACGGCAAGAAGTCGTAAGCCGGCGCGGCACGCAACGGCAAACACCCTCCCCTGCAGGGGGAGGGACGACGCGCGAAGCGCGTCGGGGTGGGATCGTGCGCCAAGGTCGGCGCTCTACGCCATGAGCGAGCGCGCATTCGAGAAGACCAACAGGGCCTCGACGAAGCCCGCGCGTTTCTTGATGGGACCGCAGATAAGAGCCGAAATCGCCCGCATTACGCGCGATACTCAGCCACGCAAGTCGAAATAGGTCTGAGCATGCCGGTCCGCGCAAAAAACTATCGCGACGGAGAAGATCGACCATCGACTAATATTAGAAAAATAGCGCGGGTTATCGATGGTCAACATCGAATCGCCGGGTTATATGGATTTGAGGGGTCGACTTTTGAGGTCCCAGTCACTTTATTTATCGGCAGCGATATTTCGGACCAGGCATATGTTTTTGCGACCGTCAATCTTGAACAAACAAAGGTAAGTAGAAGCCTAACGTATGATTTATTCGCCCTGGCGAAAACTCGTAGCCCGCAAAGGACATGTCATAATATTGCGGTCGTACTAGACTCAGATGAGAAAAGCCCATTTTATAAGCGCATCAAACGACTAGGGGTAACCACTCCTGGCAGAGTTGGCGAGTGGCTAACGCAAGCACAATTTGTCGAAAACCTGCTGCCCTACATTTCGAGAGATCCAAAGCTGGATCGCGATGCGTTGTTGAACGGCAATAAGCTTGAGAAAGTAGACCTAAAGACCGCAAAAAGGCTCATTTTCAGAAATATGTTTATCGACGAACGAGACGTGGATATCACGCAAATTATATTTAACTACTTCACAGCCGTTCAGCAACGTTGGTCTGACGGTTGGAAAATGCCTGACGAAGGCCTCATCCTTAATCGAACCAACGGCTTCCGTGCGCTGATGAAAGTCCTTCGACCACTTTGCCTGAAACTTGGCTTACCGGGGCAGATTATCTCATCGGACGCGTTCTACGGAGAATTCAGAACTGTACCCGTTGAGTACACTCACTTTAACACCGAAAACTATCCACCGGGTAGCAGCGGTGAGAGCGCAATGAGAAGTGATTTGGTTCAGTGGTTGGGTCTTGTCGAAATTGATCGAGAGTCTTCGAGATGACAGGTTAGGCAATAACCTCATTGGGCGGCAGAATCTGAGCACCGGAATGGTTCGCATATGTTTTCCAAGTGGGAACGTAATTTTGCTGTGCCTGGTTGCCCCAGCTGCGCCACTTATGGCGCGAACCTCTGGCGAAGAGCTCGATGTACGGGCCAGGGCTACATGACTCTATAATTTCGTATTGCTCATCTGGCTTGCGCGAATGCTCACGCTTGCGCGTGGCGAGAAGATTTACTTGGCGCCGACCTGGAGCCAGCGTTCGCGCATTCTTTCCACGCGCACCGAACAAAATAATCTCAGTGACGTTCCGAAAATAAAAGCCAACGCCGCGGCCGTCCGATCCGCCGTCTTTTCGAACTTTGTGCCACACGAGATTGGACTTATAGGTGAAGCCCCACGCCTTCATCACCGCGAGCCCATCCGGCAATAGAGCATTTGGCACCCATAGATAGAGGTGAGCAGTAGGCTTTGCGATGTCGTTCACCGGCAAGTCCATGATCTCCTGCAAGGTCATGGTGCCGTACCGGGACAGTCGCCGGTGCTCGGGCGCTATCTTTCCTGTCCGGTTGACGAACTGCCATGGAGGGTCAGCCAGGATCGTCGCGAAGCGCGATTGGCCGATAAAATTGAGCAGATCGGATGCGGCGGTCGACATAGGGGCCTAACAGTCGAGAACCTTGTTAGATCCTTACCGAAAAGAATTTTTGATCCGTTAACCCCAGGACATCCCGGCTGGCTTGCGAAGCTGCCCCCACCACCGCCCCCTCACCGCCCCCGCTTCAACTTCGCCGTAAAGCTTATCCCGCCGGCCCCGCAGCAGGGGCAGCTCATGGCGATGAGGATGCTTTGCTTTTGCTCGTCGTCGAGGTCGGCGCGCTCCAGCATGGCGGTGGTCTGTTGCTGGAACAGGTCGTGGAGGGTCAGGTTGCTGGCGATGACGCGGTCGTCGGGGGCGAGCGCGGCGTCCTCGGCCGGCGGGGCGGCGGGCTTTCGCGGCGGCTTTTTTCGTTTCGCTGGTTTCGCCATTACGCGGTTCGCAAATGATCGATGCGAGGTCGGGCCGCGGGCCTCTTGGTCGGAGCCCCCTCACCCCAACCCTCTCCCCGCTGGGGAGAGGGAGTTCGCCGGTGCAAGCCCGCGCGCGGCAATAAGCTCATTTCGCCACCTTCTTCATATAGCCGGTGATAAAACTGCGCATCTCGGGCGAAATCGTCAGCCGGTCGCGCACCGTCTGGTCGAGATCGGCGCTGACTTCGTAGTGCGGCACGAACTGGATCGCGGTCATGGCGTCGGCGGCGTAGTCGGCGTCGTCGTTGAGGGCGATGAGCGCCTGGCGCAACGCCGCGACCGCGGCCAGCGGCGAGTCCGGCGGCATGGCGACCAGGCGCAGCATCTGCGCGTCGACGGCGAGATTGGTCTTGTAAGCTTCCCACAGCTCGCCCGAAGGCGTGCCGCCTTTGGCCGCTTGGTAGAATTCGGGAAAGGTCATGATGTTCTTCCCCGCCATCGCCTTAAGCGGCGCAAAACTTTTGCCGTTGTAGGTGGCGTCGTACCACAGCGGCATCACCTTGCCGGTCTTCACCAGGCTCGGCTCGACCACGCTGAAATAGCCCGGCGTCGATTCCGAATGCACGTTGATCTCGCCGTTCTGCAGCGCGAGCCGCGCGGTGTTGCTGGAGCGATAGCCGGTGACATAACGGTATTGCAGGCCGAGCATGTCGAAGGTCAGGCGCTCCAAAAGGTCCTTCGAGGAATCGGCGCCGAGGCCGCCGACCACGAGACCTTCCGCTTTCATCAGGTCGGCCGCCACCTTGATGCCGGGCGGCGTGTCGGCGCGCATGTAATAGACCGCGTTGCCCGGCTGCGCGCCGATGAAGGCGTAGGATGCGAACGGCACGCGGAACGCGGCCGGATCGATCACCGCGTTCCACGCCGTGCCGGTGAGATAGCCGAACATGGTGCCGTCCTTCGGCCCGACCTCGCCCAGATAGGCGGCGCCAACCATGCCGCTGGCGCCGTCCTTGTTCTGCACGATGATCAGCGGATTGCCGTCGATATGCTTGACGATGTGCTTGGCCAGGAGCCGGCCTTCGACGTCGGTCGGCCCGCCGGGCGCGAAGTTGACCAAAAGCGTCAGCCGCTTGCCCTGGTAGAACGGCTCCTCGGCGCGTGCCGCGGTGACGCCGAACGCGAGAGCTGTGGCAATGATGACATGCAGCATCCGTTGCATAGCGTTATCATCCGCCTTCGCCGATGATGAAGCAATCGACCATCGTTGCGCTGTTCGCCTGCGGGTTGGCATGGCTTGGCCTGTCGTCGGCGAACGCCGACCCAATCGGCGATTTCTACGGCGGCCGCACGGTGACGCTGATCGTCTCCACCAGCGCGGCCGGCGGCTACGACACCCTGGCGCGGGCGATCGGCCGCCATATCGGCAAGCACATTCCCGGCAATCCCACCGTCATCGTGCGCAACATGCCGGGCGCCGGCGGGCTCACCGCAACCAATTACCTTTATGCCGCCGCCGAGCGCGACGGCTCGGTGCTCGGCCTCGTGCAGAACAATCCGCCGTTCGAGCCGCTGTTCGGCACGCCGGAAGCGCGGTTCGATCCGCGGCAGTTCAACTGGCTCGGCACGCCGAGCGTCGAGACCGCGATGGTGCTGGTCTATAAAACGGTGCCGGTTTTCACCGTCGACGATCTGCGCACGCGCGAGACCGTCATGGGCGCGTCCGGCGCCAATTCGACGCCGGCGTTTTTCGCCCGCCTGTTCAACGCCACCCTCGGCACCAAGATGAAAGTCATTCCCGGCTATCCCGGCCAGAACGACGCGCTGGTCGCCATGGAGCGCGGCGAGCTCGACGGCTATGCGAGCGTGTTCTACAGCGCGCTGTCGTCGACGCGGCCGACCTGGCTCACGGACGGCACCGCGCGCGCCATCGTGCAATACGGTCCCGCTAAGCTGCCGCAACTCGCTGGTGTGCCGTTCGTGCCCGACCTGGTGAGCGGCGCCGACAAGCTTCTGTTGGAAGCGGCGTTCGCGCCGCTGTCGATCGGCCGGCCGTTGCTGATGCCGCCGGGCGTGCCCGCCGAGCGCGTCGCGGCGCTGCGTCAGGCGCTGGCCGAGACTTTCGCCGATCCGGAATTTCGCGCCGAGGGCGACAAGATCGGATTGTCGCTCAACGACCCGCGCAGCGGCGAGGAGCTGCTGCGCGTCATCGAACGCGCTTACGCCATGCCGCCGGACATCGTCGCGCGGCTGCGCCAGCTCAACACGCCCTGACCGCGGTCGAAGTTTATCTGTTCAGCGCGTCGGCACCGGCCTTGGCGATTTGGGCGTCCTGGGACGACAAGGAGCCTGACACGCCGATGGCGCCAATGATCTTGCCGTCGACGATGACCGGCAGGCCGCCTTCGATCGGCGTGATGGCTTTTAGCGCCAAAAGCCGCATGCCGGCGCCGCCGGCGGCGATGGCGTCGTCGAGCGCCTTGCTGGGGCGCTTGAATTCGAGCGCGGTGCGCGCCTTGCCCTCGGATACGGTGGTCGCCGACAGCTGGGCGTTGTCGACCCGGTGGAACATGATCATGTTGCCGCCGCTGTCGAGGATGGTGATGGCGACCTGCCAGGAGTTCTTCGCCGCCTCGAGCTCCGCCGCCGCCATGGCGCGCTTGGCTTGGTCCAGCGTGATCGGCGGCCCGTAAGGCAGCGTCGCGGCCGAGGGCGCCGCGGGTGTTTGGGCTATAACCGATCCGGCCGAGAGGGCGAACGCGCAGGCCAGCGCGAGCATGCGAAACATCTGGAAAGCCTCCTTAAACAGCGCCGCCGCCGCGACACGCGAGCGGCACAATAAAGTGCAAAACCTGAAGGTGGAAGCCGCCCTTTGCCGGTCCGGGAACGGGCGAGGAAAAGCGCGCATAAACGTGATCGCAACACCCGGTGCTTCGCCCGGAAACCGTCACTATACTTGCCTCACCAATCAGGAGGCGCCGCATGTTTTCATTCCGCAAGAAGCTGGAAATTCCGTCTGCCGATGAAGCCTTGCCGGGCCGCTCGACCGCCATCCCCACCGCCCGGACGCATTTCGTCAACGGCCATGCGCTCAAGGGCCCCTATCCGGACGGGCTCGCCATGGCGATGTTCGGGTTCGGCTGTTTCTGGGGCGCCGAGCGCAAGTTCTGGGAGCTTGGCGACGGGGTCTATGTCACCGCGGCGGGCTATGCCGGTGGCCTGACGCCGAACCCGACCTACGAGGAAGTCTGCAGCGGCCGCACCGGGCACAACGAAGTCGTGCTCGTGGTCTACGACCCAAAGAAGATTTCCTACGAGCGGCTGCTCAAGACGTTCTGGGAAAGCCACGACCCGACCCAAGGCATGCGCCAGGGCAACGACGTCGGCACCCAATACCGCTCCGGCATCTATGTGTTCACGCCGGAGCAGCGCGCCGCCGCCGAAGCCTCGAAGGCGGCTTACGCCAAGGCGCTCGGCGCCGAACGCATGGGGCCGATCACCACGGAAAACCGCGACGCGCCGCCGTTCTATTTCGCCGAGGACTATCACCAGCAATATCTGGCGAAGAATCCCCACGGCTATTGCGGCCTCGGCGGCACCGGCGTGAGCTGCCCGATCGGTACTGGAGTGGCTGCGTAAATTCGCCAATACTCAGTAGCGAACGGCGAATGGGTTAGAGTAGCATTCGCTGTTCGCCGCTCGTGTCCGCGCGCGGCTCTTCCGGGAGATCGTCATGCGCTGGCCGGACGGACGCTACATCCAGGCGTCGATTTTTTTCAGCCGCTGGCTGCTGGCACCGTTCCTGCTCGGCCTGCTGCTGTGCCTGTTGTTGCTGATCTACCGTTTCTTTGGCGACCTGTTCGTGCTGGTCATCCAGCTTCGGCAGATGAACTGGCACGATCTCGTCACCAACGTGCTCAACCTGGTCGATCTGGCGCTGACCGCCAATCTCATCCTCATCGTCATCTTTTCCTCCTACGAAAACTTCATCCGCCGCATCGATCCGGCCGATCATCCGGACTGGCCCGAGGGCCTGATGCAAGTCGATTTCAGCGAGCTCAAGCAGAAACTGCTCGGCTCGATCGTCGGCATCGCCGCGGTCGACGCACTGGCCTGGTATTTCGATTTGGAAAAAGAGCCCGATACGACGAAGCTCGTCTGGGTGCTGGCGTTTCCGCTCACCTTCGCCGCCTGCATGCTGATCCTCGCCATCGCCGACCGGCTCGGACGCCGGCCGGACAAGCGCGCCGGTTGAGCCGAAGCTGTCCATTTCGGCAGCAGCCCGCGACAAATTCCCAAGTCTTTCCATCCGGTTAGGGATTATTAACCTTAACCGGCGTTAATCGGCGGCAACGTTCGCTCGAACGGGGTCGGAATTTAAGCGTATGCGGGTCATCCGCTCTTCCCTGCTGTTACTGGCCGTGGCGCTTTGCGCCGCGGGCTGCGCATCGCAGCCGGTCGCCTATGTGCAGATGCCGCCTGGCCAGATGCAGCCCAGCATCGACACGATGACCTACGGCGCGCCCGCGCCCGCCTATCAACCCGGCTACGGTTATCAACCTGGCTATGGCGCCCCGAGCGCGCCGACCTACGCATATCCCGCCAGTGCGACGTGCACCGGCCTGCTGACTTGCTTCAATCCCGGAGCGCCCAGCGTCTATTCGGCTGACCCTGGCTACGCATATCAAGCCGCCCCGCGCTACGCTTATCCTGCCGCACCTGCTGCCAGCCCCGCGCCACTCTACAATTCCACGGCGACACCGGCGCCCGCGCCCGCGATCACCATGCAGTCGTCCTACACGCTCGATTCGGGCGACCGCTTGCGCATCGTCGTATTCGGCCAGGACGGTTTGACCAATTCCTATCTGGTCGACGCCAGCGGCCACATCGCCATGCCTCTGATCGGCTCGGTGATGGCGAAAGGCGCGACCACCGACCAGTTGTCGGCCCGCATCGCCGACAAGCTGCGCGACGGCTTCATTCGCGAGCCGCATGTGGCGGTCGAGGTCGAAGCCTACCGGCCGTTCTTCATCCTCGGCGAAGTCACCGCGCCCGGGCAGTATCCTTACGTCGCCAACATGACCGCCGAGACGGCGGTGGCGATCGCCGGCGGCTTCGCGCCGCGAGCCGTGCGCCAATCGGTGGTCTTGATCCGCAACTATAACGGCCAGCAGATGCGCATGATCGTTCCGCTCGGCTATCCGCTGCGGCCCGGCGACACGATCAACGTGCAGGAGCGGTGGTTTTAGCGGACGACGGACATCGGACGGCAGACGACCGATAAAGATAAAGATTGTTCCATCTTCACCCGTCCTCTGTCGTCCGTCGTCTGTCGTCTATTCTCCGGCGAAATAGCGCTCTCGATAGCTAACCTCCTCAACGCCTCCAGCCAGCGCCCAATTCGCCAGTTCCTCGTGGCGCGCAAACCAGACATCCGGCGACTTGGCGATGTACTGCAAAATCTCCTGCAGCACCGCGGTCATCAGTGGCCGGCCGCCGAACTGGCAGTGAATCACTAAAACCAGAAGCGACATAGGCTCGTTCGCGGCGAGGTAATCGAACGTGCCCTTGTGCGCGTCGTAGAGGTCGCGCGGGCTGGCACGCATGACGCGGTTGTCGGAAAAATCCGTTGTCGGCACCCCGGCGATGGTGCCGTGCGGGGTTTTGATCAAGATCGGCAGATCCGCATAGGTGACGTCGCAGGTCCATTTCAGGCCGGCTTGCGCCAGAAAACCGGCGGTCTCCGGCGTGAACGCGACCACCGGGCTGCCCCAGCCGGTGACCTTCTTGCCGCCGCAGGATTCCAGCGCGTCGATGCTGCGCCGGATGGTTTTCTGCTGGTCCTCGAGCGACATATAGGCGAGCAGCTGATCCTGCGTATAGGCATGCGCGGCCAGATCATGTCCGGATTTCACGATCTGCTTCACCGCGTCGGGATAATCCTCGGTGCAGCGGCCGTTGGTGAAAAAGGTGCCGGGGATTTGCAAACGGTCGAGCATGCGGATCAGCCGCCAGACGCCGACCCTGCCGCCATAGGTCGACCACGCCTTGCTGGCGTGATCGACGGTGCCGGATTTCAGATGCGTGGTCTGCACCGAATAATTCGGCGCCGCGCCTTCGGACCAGGTCTCGAACATCACCGTCACCGAGACCGCGATCTTCTTGCCGTTCGGCCAAGTCTTATTTGGCCGAGTTTTTTGTTTCGTCACAACGTCGCTCCTTTACTCGATCGGCGGGATGCCCATCGCCGGAATCAATTGCCGCCATTTCTTGCGATCGTCGGCGATGAAGGCTGCGAATGCGGCGTGCGGCAGGTAGGCCGGCGCGCAGCCGATCTTGGCCAGGTTGTCGCGGAAGTCTTGCTGCTGCTCGACCTCGGCAGTGGCGCGATCGAGCCGCTCGACAATCGTTGCCGGCGTATTTGGCGGCGCGATCAGGCCGAACCAGGTGTCCATGCGGACGTCGGGCAAGCCGTATTCGGCCGTGGTCGGCACGTCGGGAAACAGCGGATGCCGGCTCGGCCCGGTCTGCGCCAGGAGCAAAAGCTTGCCGCCCTCGGCGACCCGCGCGCTGGCAAGCCCCAGCGACACCATGTCGATCTGCCCCGCCATGGCGTCGGTCGCGGCCTGGCCGCCGCCGCGATAAGGCACGTGAACGAGATCGATCCCGGCCTTGAGCTTGAGCTCCTCGACGGCGATGTGCAGCGCGCCACCGACGCCGCCCGAGCCGTAGCGCAGTTTTCCGGGATTGGCTTTGGCATAGGCGATGAATTCCGGCAGCGTCTTCACCGGCAGACCCGGATAGATCGCGAACACCGTCCATGACGAGGTGATCAGCGCGACCGGCGTGTAATCCCTGTTCGGCTCGTAGCGATAGTCCTTCTTGAGGAACGGCAGCATGGTCAGTTCGGACGGGCCGATCATCAGCGTGTAGCCGTCCGGATCGGCATGGGTGAGCACATCGGTGCCAAGCATCGTCATGCCGCCGGAACGGTTGTCGACCACGATCGGCTGACCGAGCCGCGCACTCATCGCCTCGGCATAGAGGCGGCCGAGCACGTCGACGAGCGAGCCCGCCGGCGTGGTGATGATTAAGTGAACAGGTCGCGACGGATAGTCGTCGGCGCGGGCGCCAAACGGCACGAACAGCAACAGCGCAACGAGGACGACGGACAGAAACGGCAGACGACGGACAGCGGACGACAGACGACGGAATAAGGATTCCGCCGAATATCTGTCGTCCGTCATCTGTTGTCTGTCGTCTATTACTTCACGTTCTTCGCCAGGAACGCCATCGAGCGCTGCCAGGCGAGGTCGGCGGCGGCTTTCTGATAGCTGCCGCGCTCGTCGCAATGGAAGCCGTGCTGGGCATCGGGATAGACGTAGATCTCGCAATCGCCGCCGCGCTTGCTTTTGATCAGCTCGACGTCGGTCATCGGGATCGAGGCGTCCTTCTCGCCGAAATGCATCTGCACCGGCACTTTCGGCTTCTCGTCGGCGTTCTTGGCGATCTGGCCGCCGTAATAACAGACCGCGGCCTTCAGCCCGCTGAGCTTGCAGGCGGACAGGAACGAGATCGTGCCGCCCATGCAGAAGCCCATGATCGCGACCGGGCCGCCCTTCTTGAGCTCATCGATGGCGGCCTGGACGTCGCGCAGCATCGCGCCCCAGTCGGGATTGGCGACGAACTTGCGCGCATTGGCGATCTCGTCGGGCGTGTAGCCGCATTCGAAGTCCGGCTGCTGGCGGTCGAACACCGCCGGCGCCAGCGCGGCGTAGCCCTCGCCGGCCAAACGGTCGCAGACCGCGCGGATGTGGTGATTGACGCCGAAGATTTCCTGAATGAGGACGATACCGCCCTTGGCCGGCCCGGTCGGGTCGGCCCGATAGGCGCCGAGCTTGAAGCTGTCCGAAGAAACCAGCGAAAAATGCTTACCCAAGACGATCCTCCATTGACTGATAACGCGTGAACTCGAGCGGCCAGTTTCCTAGCATGATCTTATCCGCAAACCGGTTCCCATCCTCGGATCAAGTCCGAGGACAGGCATTTTCGGGATCATGCTAAAGCGGTCGCCCGCCGACCATACACCGTCGGCAATGTCGGTTGAATGGCGGTTGGGCAGTGCCGGCGGCGGGGCAGCTCAGCGTGTGACGACGATGAAATCGGTGCCTTCGCCGGTCTCTTCGCCAAGGCCCTGGTCAGAGACGACGACGGAGGACCCCGGCACGATCAACGCGGAAATCCGGTCGATGGCGTCCTGGGGAATGTCGATGCGTGCAAGGGCTTCCCCGGGCGTTTGCGGCGGCGACAACTCGCCACCCGGCCTCTGGACGGGCTCCTCGCGGCGGCCGCGCCGAGTCCCGCGCCGATCGTTGTCGGCCTCACGCTTTGCCTTCGGCGGCTCGGCGGGCATCGACACCACGTTCCAGCGCAAAGTCGAGCCGTCGTCGAGATACGCCATCGCCGTGAAGACGTGGGTGCCCAGCGCCTGCTCCGGATGGTCGATGGTCACCGGCGCGTAGAACAGCGGGCTGAAATTCTGCCGCACATAGATCTTCTTTTCCTTGCGGCTGACGAAGATCGAAATCGGCCCCTGGGTGGCGGCGTGCCCGGATTCAACAATCGTGCTTGGCTTGGCCGCCGGCGCGGCATCGGCCGCAGGATCGGGCGTCACTGCCGGCGTGGCCACGGAGCCGCGTAATTTATCGGTCTCGGCGACGGTCGGCACGGTGGGCTTGGCAAGCCCTTGCTGTTGCGGGGCCGGATCTTGTGGCGCCGCCTTGGCTGCGGCGATTGCTATATCCTCGGCTTTTGCCGGCTCGCCGGCACCCGCCGTTTTGCTCTCATCGCCGGCCTTTTCGGCGGTGTCTGTTGCGGCGGGCGTAGCTGGCGCCAAAATTTCAGCCTTCGGCGGTTCGGCGGCATCGGTCGTTTTGGTGTCGTCGGTGACCAGCGCGGCCTTCGTCGGTTCCGGCATCTCCGGAGCAGGTGCTGCAGCGGCCGACGTTTCCAGTTTCGGAGCGGCGCCGGCGTCTGTCCTATTATTGTCGTCGCCGGCCTGCGCGGTCCTGGTGGCTTCCGGCGCAGCGGGAGCCGCCGCGGCCGGCACGGGAGCCGGTGCAGCCGAAGCAGCAGCCGGCATCGCCTTGTGCACGAACAGATGCGCATCCGCGAACGGCACCGGCTTCAATTCGTTGCGCGCGATGATGACGCGAACGCCGACCTTGGTGACGCTGAACAGCTTCATCGCAAATTCGCGCGGCATGCGGATGCAGCCGTGCGACGCCGGATGACCGATATTCTCGCCCTCGTGCAGGGCGACGCCGGACCAGGTGATGCGCTGCATGAACGGCATCGGCGCGCCGCTGTAGATATTGGAGCGGTGGAAGCGCTCTTTGCCGATGACACTGAATATGCCGGTCGGCGTCGGCAGCGTGGGCACGCCGGTCGCGACCAGCGTGTCGGCGACTTCCGTGCCGTCGGCGTAGAGGTGGAGCTTCTGCTGATTGATGGAAATGACGATCTGCATCGGACCTTTCGGGAGAGTGCCGAAAGGTTCCTTACTGACGTGCTCTGCTTCCTTGGGCTCGGGCTGGTGCCTGAGCCTCGCCGATGCCGGCGATGTCAGCGTCACCGCGACCACGAAACCGAGCGCGTAAATGCTGCCGGTCAAGGCACGTCGGCGAAGACGCAAAGCGCTGCGTGTGAAGTCAGTGTGCACGATCAGCCCCAGACAATGTTACCCACGATTCGAGTTGCAAATCTTACCCAACACCGCCGCCCCGCACCACTACACCGCACCCAGTGACCTCGAAATTAATCCATTATGGTTCATAGAAGACACAGCCGTGACACCGTCTTCCGCTCACGATTGCGGCACCAGCGCGAATGCCTTGGCCAACAGCTCATAGGAGTGCTTGCGCGCATTATGGTCGAAAACCATTGTGGTAATCATTAATTCGTCGGCGCTGGTGGCTTCGATCAGCGCCTGTAAACGGCCCATAACTTTCTCGACACCGCCGACCACGAGCCGGGCACGCTGGCGCGCCATGCGCTCGCGGTCGGCCGGCGTGTAGGCATAGGCGGCGGCCTCCTCGGGCGACGCTAACGGCAGATATTCGCCTTTGGCGCGGCGCACATAATGCAGGTCGGCGCTCGAGGCGATGCGCTCGGCTTCGGCGTCGCTGTCGGCCGCGATCACCGCGGTGCCGAGGATGGCGTAGGGTTCCTTGAGCGTCGCCGACGGCTTGAAGTGGTTGCGATAGCTGAGCATGGCGCTCGCGGCGTCATAATCGGCGAAGTGATAGGCAAAGGAATATCCCATGCCGACGGCGGCGGCGAGCTCGGCGCTGTAGCCGCTGGACCCGAGCAGCCAGATCGGCGGCAGCGCGACGTCGGACGGCACCGCGCGCACGTTGCGGAACGGATGCCCTTCTGGGAACCCGCCGCGCTCAAGCAGCAGCAGTTCCTGGAAGCGCTCGAGGAAATCGTCGCCTTGACGCGGATCCTGCCGGGCACGCAACGCATAGGAGGTGATTTGATCGGTGCCCGGCGCGCGGCCGAGCCCAAGATCGATGCGCCCGGGAAACAGCGCCTCCAGCACCTTGAAGCGCTCGGCGACCATCAGCGGCGCATGGTTCGGCAGCATCACGCCGCCCGAGCCGACGCGCATGTGCGACGTCACTGCCGCGATCTGGCCGATCATGATGTCGGGCGCGGAGCTGGCGATATTCGCCAGATTGTGGGGCTCGGCGACCCAATAGCGCTTGTAGCCGAGCCGGTCGGCGAGCC